>NZ_VULV01000015.1:0-74678 GCF_009696495.1 Bifidobacterium sp. WCA-178-WT-4B
GCAATGACCTTCCTGATGGTCATGCCCTCCGTGAAATACAGGTCAACGGCCCTGCGCCGATCCTCCATCGAAAACATGCGGACTCCAATCCGGACGCCCAAGCGTCCAACTTTCCGTCCGCATCCCCCTTGTATACTGAAGAACGTACCGATTATACATTTCTGAAGAACGTATCAGTACGATGATTACCCATACCTGACACTTGTTATCGTTAAGGGGAAGTGGCATGAAGGCGATTCTGTTTCGTGACTGCAAGGCATGTTTCCAGTCATTCAAGAACTGGGGTATGGTTCTTATCATTATGGTCACGGCAATATTCGTGGAGATGGTTGCCAGTGGCGCAGGCATTCTAGACCCATTTACTTGGGCTGTCTTTTTTGGACCGTTTTTCATCTATTCGTCATGCTCGGTGATGGTCTCCATCCTGTATCAGGATTTCCGAGATGGACTGTTTGAGCTCTATATACAGTCTGGTCGTTCCTATTGGAGCTACTGCTGGTGTAAATGCCTGTTTCCTGTTATCCTGACAGTGATTTCCGTGCTTTTGAATCTGGCTTTTATGCGTGTTTTGTCATCAGGCTTTCAGATAACCGCTGGAGCAGATGATGCAATTGGTGCTCTTATCGTATCAGTCTTAGGAACAATCGTCTGTTCTTTGGGCGCAATGCCGATGGTTTATGTCTCCCGGAACAGCGATCCGACAATGGCACAACTGGTTTTGGTGTTGATTGCGGTCCTGCTCCAATTGGCATATATGCTTGTGATCGTCAACGTGATGCCGCTGTGCCTGTTCTCGGTTGGTTATGTCGTATTGGTAGTGGTCGCCATCGGTATTTCAACCAGAGTATTCTCTCGATATTTTATCAACACCAATATCGAGCTGTGACATCCGGACATGACGGATACGAACACAACCGAATCGACGACAAGGAAAGACAATATGACCGCCGACCACATCAACCACGCCGACCGCACCGACAACGGCGACCGCACCGACAACGGCGAACATGCCATCATCGCCGTCGAACACGTCACCTTCGGCTACAAGAAGAGACAGACCGTGTTGGAGGACATCGACTTCACCGTGCCGCAAGGCCAGTCGCTGGCGATCCTCGGATACAACGGCGTCGGCAAGACCACGCTGTTCAGACTCATCGTCGGACTGCTGCGCCCCCGTGAAGGGCGATGCGTGATCGATAGGCGTCGGGTGCCGTCGATGCGCGACGTGTTCCAGATGACCGAGAACGGCAATCTCGTCGGCACGATGACCGTGCGTGACAACATCCACTTCCGGCAACTGCTGTTCCGGTCCGGCAAGGGAATCGCGGACGGCGGCCATACCGTCGACTCGAAACGGCTGGAGGATGAGCCGCTCGTCCGTGCCTTCGAATTGGAGGGGCATCTCGACAAGAAGGTGGCGGAACTCTCGACCGGTCTGCGCAAACGGGTCGGCATCGTCGCCGGCATGCTGTTCGACCCGCATGTCATCATGCTCGACGAGCCAAGCAACGCCATCGATCCGATCACCCGCTCGCTGCTCGTCGATTACGTCAACCAGCTTCGCGCCGACGAGCGCACTTTGCTCACCGTCACCCATGACCTCGAATACTGTTGGAATGTGGCCGACCGGATCATCATCCTTGACGACAAACACCTCGTCAAGGATATGATGCTCGCCGAATTCGACGACTATGAGGCGTTCACCAAGGCGTCCACGCTCGGGCGTGACCGCACGCACGTCGACTTCGGCCTTCCCGCGCGCGGACGGCAAGCATGAGATCATGGCGTCGCCACCGTGTCCCGTTTATCGAACAAGGCGCATCGCTGACCCGGCGAACGGGCGCCATGCCTATACGCCCGGCGAACTCGCGGCCCACTGTTCTGGCGCGGTGCTGATTCCGCAACCGACAAACGACGGCTGCGCAACCATTCCCATACGGCCTCGCAGCGGAACCGTCTCCATCCTGACCGGGTTCCTCCGCCGGAACATGCCCGCCATCGGTCTGAGCCTGCTGTTCTCGCTCGTCGTCCAGGGACTGACATTGATCGTGCCCGCAGGCACCGGCTATATGGTCGACCAGGGGTCGCTCGCCGCCCAAAGCGGTTTCCCGCCGTTGGTCGCGACGATGCTGCTTGCCTCACTGCTGAAACTGCTCGCCGGACTCATCGAACCCGTCTGTGGCACGGTGACCATCAACGACGGCGGATGCCGGATTTACGACGCGGACAGCCGATGGAAGGCCGGCAGGCTGGCGTATGTGCATCAGGAATCCACGGTGTTCAACGAAACCTTGCGCGACAATATCACGCTGCACCGTCCGTGGCTGACGGATGACGACATCGTCAGGGCGTGCGAGGTTGCCGGCATCAACGAGGGGATGATGGATCCGGTCGTCGGCTTGGACGCCATGGTCAGTGAACGCGGCATGAACCTGTCCGGCGGCCAACGGCAGAAGGTCGCCATCGCGCGTGCGGTCGTCGGAAGACCGGACTTCCTACTTATGGACGAACCCACCAGTGCTCTGGACAACGATACCGAGCGACATGTCATGACGGCGTTGCTCGACTCCGACAATGCGTGCATCGTCGTGGCGCACAGACTCGCATCGATTCGGGATTTCGACCGCATCCATGTCATGGATCATGGGCAGATCGTCGAATCCGGTACGCATGACGAACTGCTGCAGGCCGGCGGATTGTATTCGCGGCTGTACCGGCAGGAGTGAGTGTCCCTTTAAACCCTTACCCTTTACACCTTATCCCTTACACCCTCGGCTCATGAGGCCCCAGTCCGGCCCCTGCCGTATAGTTTTCATTTGGCGTAATTTCGCCCGCGGATAGAGAGCGTTTCGAGCGAACCTGCACGAAACACCGCGCAACGACACAATAAGGAGGACGCCGTGGCACTGACGGCTGACGAGAAGACCCAGATTATCAACGAGTACGCGACGCACGAAGGTGACACCGGTTCCCCCGAGGTCCAGGTGGCTCTGCTGTCCAAGCGTATCGCCGACCTGACCGAGCACCTCAAGGAGCACAAGCACGACCACCACTCCCGTCGTGGTATGCAGCTGATGATCGGTGACCGTCGTCGCCTGCTTGACTACCTCAAGCGCGTTGACATCAACCGTTACCGTTCCCTCATCGAGCGTCTGGGTCTGCGTCGATAATTGAAGACTTCCGCCCGAGCACCTAGGATGGTGCCCGGGCGTTTACATATCGCCAGCCAACGGCAACAACGGCAAGAGGGTTAGAGGATAGGCCAGCAGGTAAGGCCGACAGGAGAACCCGAATGAAGGGGTTGACACGAGGAACGACGGCCAAGGGGCCAGTCGAAACAAGGTATGTGACGTCCGCTGAAGAGGACAGTTGCGGTTCAAGCGAGTCGCCAAACCGCAGCACAGTATGTAGGAATAATTAGAAAATTAAAGAAGGAGGAACCCTATGGAGGGTCCCGAAATCAAGGCCGTTGAGGCCGTAATCGACAATGGATCGTTTGGCAAGCGCACGCTGCGCTTCGAGACCGGCCGCCTCGCCCAGCAGGCCGATGGCGCTGTGGCCGCCTACCTCGACGACGATTCCATGATTCTGTCCACCACCACCGCCGGTTCCAGCCCGAAGGAGAACTACGACTTCTTCCCGCTGACCGTCGATGTCGAAGAGAAGATGTACGCTGCCGGCAAGATTCCAGGCTCGTTCTTCCGCCGTGAAGGCCGCCCGAGCTCCGAGGCCATCCTCGCCTGCCGCATCATCGACCGCCCGCTGCGCCCGCTGTTCCCGCACACCCTGCGCAACGAAGTGCAGGTCGTCGAGACCGTGCTCGCCGTGAACCCTGATGACGCTTACGATGTCATCGCCCTGAACGCCGCTTCCGCCTCCACCATGATCTCCGGCCTGCCTTTCGAGGGCCCGGTGTCCGGTGTGCGTCTGGCGCTGATCGACGGCCAGTGGGTCGCCTTCCCGCGTTGGAGCGAGCGTGAGCGCGCCGTGTTCGAGATCGTGGTCGCCGGCCGTGTGGTCGAGAACGGTGATGTCGCCATCGCCATGATCGAGGCGGGTGCCGGCAAGAACGCCTGGCACCTCATCTATGACGAGGGTCAGACCAAGCCCGATGAGGAGGTCGTGGCCGGTGGTCTTGAAGCCGCCAAGCCGTTCATCAAGGTGATCTGCGAGGCTCAGGACGAGCTCAAGAAGATCGCCGCCAAGGAGACCAAGGAATTCCAGCTCTTCCCGGAGTACACCGACGAGCTGTATGCCCGCATCGACGAGATTGCCCATCAGGATCTGGACGAGGCCCTCTCCATCGCCGAGAAGCTGCCGCGCCAGGACCGCATCCACGAGATCAAGGAGCACGTGCGCGAGGTGCTCGCGGACGAGTTCACCGATATGGACGATGCCGAGAAGGACAAGGAACTCGGCAACGCCTTCAAGGAACTGCAGCGCCAGATCGTGCGTCGCCGCATCCTGACCGAGGACTACCGCATCGACGGCCGTGGCCTGCGCGACATCCGCACCCTGTCCGCCGAGGTGGACATTGTGCCTCGCGTGCACGGTTCCGCCCTGTTCCAGCGTGGCGAGACCCAGATTCTGGGCGTCACCACCCTGAACATGCTCAAGATGGAGCAGCAGATCGACGCGCTGTCCGGTCCGCAGTCCAAGCGCTACATGCACAACTACGAGATGCCGCCGTACTCCACTGGTGAGACCGGCCGCGTCGGCTCCCCGAAGCGCCGCGAAATCGGCCACGGCGCCCTCGCTGAGAAGGCTCTTGTGCCGGTGCTGCCGAGCCGTGAAGAGTTCCCCTACGCCATCCGCCAGGTCTCCGAGGCCATCGGCTCCAACGGTTCCACTTCCATGGGTTCCGTCTGCGCCTCCACGCTGAGCCTTTTGGCTGCTGGCGTGCCGCTGAAGGCTCCGGTTGCCGGCATCGCCATGGGCCTTGTGTCCGGCGATGTTGATGGCCAGCACATCTTCAAGACCCTCACCGATATCCTGGGCGCCGAGGATGCCTTCGGCGACATGGACTTCAAGGTGGCGGGTACCTCTGAGTTCATCACTGCCCTGCAGCTCGACACCAAGCTCGACGGCATCCCCGCCGATATCCTGGCCGCCGCTCTGCAGCAGGCCAAGGAAGCTCGCGCCACGATTCTCGAGGTCATCAACGAGTGCATCGACGGCCCGGCTGAGATGAGCGAGTTCGCTCCGCGCATCATCACCACCACCGTCCCGGTCGAGAAGATCGGCGAGGTCATCGGCCCGAAGGGCAAGATGATCAACCAGATTCAGGAAGACACCGGTGCTGAGATCGCTATCGAGGATGACGGTACCGTCTTCATCTCCTCCGAGGGTGGCGAGGCCGCTAAGAAGGCCAAGTCCATCATCGATTCCATCGCCAACCCGCACGTGCCCGAGGCCGGCGAAACCTACAACGGCAAGGTCGTCAAGACCACGTCGTTCGGCGCTTTCGTGAACCTCACCCCCGGCACCGACGGCCTGCTGCACATCTCCCAGATCCGCAACCTGGCCAACGGCGAGCGTATTGACGCCGTCGAAGACGTGCTCAAGGAAGGCGACACCGTTGAGGTGATCGTTCAGGGTGTCGATGATCGCGGCAAGATCTCCCTGGCCATCCCTGGTTTCGAGGATCAGGAGAACAACGCCCGACCGAGCCGTGGCGATCGCGATGACCGCCGTGGCGGCCGTGGCCGTGGTGACCGTGACGATCGCCGTGGCGGCCGTGGCCGTCGCTCCGATCGCGATGACCGTGACTTCGACGATCGTGACGACCGTCCGCGTCGCCGTCGCTCCGATGACTTCGAGGATGATTACGACGACCGTCCGCGTCGCCGTCGCTCCGATGACCGTGACTTCGATCGCGATGATCGCGATGATGATCGTCCGCGTCGCCGTCGTTCTGCCGACCGTGACTTCGACGATCGCGATGACCGTGATGCTCGCGACTCCCGTGATGATGATCGTCCGCGTCGCCGTCGTTCTGCCGATCGCGATGACCGTGCCGATCGTGATGACCGCCGTGGCGGTTTCCGTGGCGGCCGTGGCCGTGGCTCGGACCGCAACCCGCGCTATGCCACCGACGACAACTACGACGACTACCGCGCTGACCGCGAAGAGCGCACTGAGCGCCCGCGTCGCCGCGTCCGTCGCGACTTTGATCCGTTCGAGGACTAAAGCCCTTTCACGGATCGGTCGCGGCATAGCCGCTCCCCCCCCCTCACCTACGGGAAGCCCGCAGGGCTTCCCGCTTAACGGTTCGGCATTCGAGGACTGATTGTTCTCTAGCTTCTCTCGGGTGAGAAGAGCTTAATCGCAAACCAAAAGGCTTCTATACCGTTTCATTCGGTATAGAAGCCTTTTGGTTTTTCGGCTTCTTCGCGCTACATATTTCGATGTTGAATAGGGCACTCGTGCTGCTGCCATGTACATTCAGTTGTCAGTTGACAACTATTCTCATGCATCAAGAATGGCGGAAAACAGCCATTAAGATGATTGGAGCCACGCTAAAAAGCGTTGACAACTGACAACAGTTTGTACACGGCACCGCATGGCACCTATCCTGTTGCTCACGACCGGATCTATTCTCTCGTCTGTTGTTATGCCCAACAGCAAAATCCGCTTGCCGTGCCGCGCCATGTCCGAGTCATGGCCAGCCGTTGATTGAATGGCGGATGATCATCGAAGGTACTCATGGGCGTTGATCACTGTGGCAACAACAAAGGCCGGGCCCTTGTGAGAGCCCGGCCTTTATGCCGTATGGCGGCGGATTAATCCTTAAAGGCTAATCCGTTGTCAATCAGCGTTACAGAATCGCCATGCACACGAAGTCCAGAATGAACAGCGCGGCCACAATCCAGATGATCGGGTGAACCTCCTTGGCCTTGCCCTTGCAGGTCTTCACGATGCAGTACATGATGAAGCCGCCGGCGATGCCGTAGGAGATGGAGTAGGAGAAGGCCATGAACACGGCGGCGAAGAACGCCGGAATGGCCTCGGCGATGTCGTCCCACCTGACTTCCTTCAGGGAGGCGGCCATCATGCATCCGACGATCACCAGCACGCCGGCGGTCGCGGCGGACGGCACGGCAGAGACGACCGGGGCCAGGAACGCGGACAGGGCGAAGCAGATCGCCACAACCACGGAGGTCAGGCCGGTGCGGCCGCCTGCGGCGATGCCAGCGGAAGACTCGACGTAGGTGGTGGTGTTCGAGGTGCCGCAGATAGCGCCAATGGAGGTGGCGATGGAGTCGGCGAACAGGGCCTTGTCCATCTTGGAGGAGAAGCCGTGGCCGTTCTCCAGAGCCTTCTCATCCTCGGCGGAGAAGATGCCGGTGCGGCGGCCGGTGCCGATGAAAGTGCCCAGGGTGTCGAACGTATCGGACATGGAGAAGGCGAAGATGGTCACGATGACCAGAGGCAGCTTAGAGACGTCGGAGAACAGCGCCGGGAAGCCCTCAGCGGAGAAGATCGCGCCGAAGGTCTGCGGCAGCTGGGAGAAGGTTTCGCTGATGGACTGCGAGTTGGACCAGGTGGTCACGCCGAACGGGATGCCAATCACGGTGGTGATGGCGATGGCCAGCAGCATGCCGCCCTTAACCTTCATCACGGTGAACACAATGGCCAGTACGAGGCCGATCAGGAAGACCCACAGCACCTTGTCGTTGAAGTCGGCCAGACCCGGGGTCGCCGCCACGGCGCCTCCCTTGGCCGCGGCTTTCGGGTCGCCGGGGGTGAACTTGATCAGTCCGACGTTCAGCATGCCCACGTAGGCCACGAACAGGCCGATGCCGCCGCCGATGGCGCGCTGCAGAGGCTCGGGGATGGCCAGGATGATCATCTTGCGGATTCTGGTGACGGTGATGAGGATATTGATCAGGCCGCACAGGAACACCATGCACATGGTCTGCTGCCAGGTGAAGCCGAGGCCGAAGCATACGGTGTAGGTGAAGAACGCGTTGAGACCCATGCCGGCGGCCTGGGCGTACGGCACGTTGGCGAACAGGCCCATGACCAGGGTGCCGATGATGGCGGCGATGATGGTGGCCAGGAACACGCCGCCCCACGGCATGCCCGTCTGCGACAGGATTTGCGGGTTGACGACGATGACGTAGGCCATCGCGAAGAACGTGGTCAGGCCGGCCAGAATCTCAGTCGAGACGGTCGTGCCGTTTTCCTTCAAATGGAAGAATTTCTCCATCTACTCTCTACTTCCTTGGGTTTATGCGGGGCTGCGCACCGCGCGCATAATGCTGCGGCTGGCCCCGGCGAGAATTGCGACTCGCCCTGATCGGCCTGCCCAACGCGCGTCAGGTGTTGCGCACCCAATCAGAACCGTGGCCGATTATAGCTTGTGAAGGTAACGTGAACGGGTCCGGGAGTAGACTGACTGCCAGAATAATTCGAAACAACTCAGGGGACACGCAGGGCACACCCGTGGAAGGAAGGCGCGCGATGAAACCGGCCGTCGAAGTCAGCATCACCTCTTGGAAGAAGAACGTCGTCAAACCTGGCCAGGAGTACGGCCGCGTACTGCTGATGCCCGGCACCGGCTACAACTGCGACCGCCCGCTGCTCTACTGGTCGGCCCAGGCTCTGGTCGAGGCCGGCTGGCGAATCGACCGCATGAACGTACGCAACGCTTCCGACGACCTGTCCACGGTGATTCCGGTCCTCAATCAGGCGATTGACGGCTGGGTGGCCGCCGCGCGCGAGTCCGGCGCGGGTAAAGCCGGTGATTCCGACACCCCGTCCGGCCCTCGCCTGTTGCTGATCGGCAAGTCGTTGACGACGATGACCTACCCACATGTGGCCTCACACTACGGTCTGCCGTTCGTGCTGCTGACCCCGGTGCTGCATCACGCCGACTTCGATCCATCCGCCCGGGTGATTCCGGTGCCGGCTGTCGGCGATGATATCGTCGCCGAATCCGAGGCCCCGAGCGTGGCCGAAGCAAGGGCGATCATCCGCGCAGAACTGGCCGGCCAGTCGCACGCCGCCAGCTCCCGATACTCCGGCCCGGCACCGCTGATCTGCGCCGGCACCGCCGATCCGTTCTACGATCGAGCCCGCGCCAACGCGCTCACCCCGCACGTGCACGAATGTCCGGATGCCAACCATTCGATCGAGGTGCCTGGCCACTGGCGTCGCTCGCTCGACTATCTGAAGGAAGTCACCGCGTCCGTAGCCCAGTACGCCGCCGCGCTGTAACGCCCCGCGACACGCCCGAATTCTGCAATGTCGCTGACCATCCGTAGTCTAATCATCTGTAAACCACAGACCGTTGGTTGAAGTGCGCGCGAGTGCATTTCCGAAGTTTGGTTCGCCAAGCCAGCGCAGGTTGAGAGATATAAGCCCGTCAAGGGCCGGCGAAGGTCGCTTCGCGAGATTGTATTGCTCTGCCTGTGTGCAGGGCTTTTTTGTTGCCCGGCCGAAAGTTCCGAACTCCAAGTCAACGGCCGACTTAGGAAGGAACGCCATGAAGAGGCCCGAAAAGGAAGCGGTAGTCGCTCAGCTTACGGAAGAATTCCGTAACGCTGACGCCGTCTACCTGACCGAGTACCGCGGGCTTACCGTTCCGCAGATTTCCGATCTGCGTGAAAAGCTAGGCCGCGATACTTCCTACACCGTGGCAAAGAACACGCTGGCACGCATCGCCGCCAAGGAAGCGGGCATTGAGGGTCTCGACGAGATTCTCTCCGGCCCGACCGCCATCACCTTCGTGAAGGGCGACTTCATCGAGGCTGCGAAGGTCATCCGTGACTTCGCCAAGGACAATAAGGCTCTTGTCATCAAGGGTGCCGCCGCTGACGGCACTGTCTACGATGCCGAGGGCGCCAAGAAGCTGGCAGACCTCAAGTCCCGCCCGCAGCTGCTTGCCGAATTCGCCGGCGACATCAAGGCATCGATGGCCAAGGCCGCGTACCTGTTCAACGCCCTGCCTACCAAGGCTGTGCGCACGATCGACGCCCTGCGCGAAAAGCAGGAGAAGGCTGCCTGATTTACGCCCTCACGGCATGAATCAGTCGCTTCGATAATTTAAACAATAAGGTTTATTAGGCAGCGGATCTACCACTTCGTCCGCCGCCAAGATTGAAAGGAAGCCATAATGGCTAAGTACACCAACGATGAGCTGCTGGAAGCCTTCGGCGAGATGACCCTGGTCGAGCTCTCCGAGTTTGTGAAGGCCTTCGAGGAGAAGTTCGACGTCGAGGCCGCCGCTCCGGTCGCCGCCGTCGCCGCTGTTGCCGGTGCCGCCGCTCCGGCCGAGGAAGAGAAGGATGAGTTCGACGTCATCCTCTCCGCCGTCGGCGACAAGAAGATCCAGGTCATCAAGGCTGTCCGCGCCATCACCTCCCTCGGCCTGGCCGAGGCCAAGGCTCTTGTCGACGGCGCTCCGAAGGCCGTCCTCGAGAAGGCCAAGAAGGAAGATGCCGAGAAGGCCAAGGCTCAGCTGGAAGAGGCTGGTGCCTCCGTCGAGCTCAAGTGATTTGTGCGGCATAAGCCGCAATCACAGCTTTTCGAGGAACCCCGCACCTGTGTTTCAGGCTGCGGGGTTTCCGCATACTGAGTAGACTAGTTGACGAGGGCGAGGCGGAGAACGCGATCCGGCGTGGAATCACAAAGCTGGCAATGAGCGAAAGTTGTCAATTCTGTGCCCAGTAATCCGCCAAAAGCCGGTAAAAGATGACACAATGGCACGTAGTGTGTTCAAATAGTGTGTCCAGGAAGGCGGTCACGGTGAGCGAGTGGACGGTGAAGATCAACGGTGTCGACCGGATCAGCGTCAAGCCGGGGGAGTGCGTGGAAATCGGCCGTAAGCCGTTACGCCCCCTTGCCGATGATGGCAACACCCGCCTTGACGTCGCCGATCAAACCAAATCGATGTCCAAACGGCACGCCATGTTCACGGTAAAAAGCAACGGTACGGCCTCGGTCCGCGATCTTGGATCGACCAATGGATCGTATGTGGTGCGGGAAAATGGCGATTTGTTGCGCTTGCCGGCCAATACCGAGTTCCTGTTGCCGGCGTCTCCCATGCGCATGCAGTTCGGTGATGTGCCTGCGGACTTCATTCGTATCGACGATCCAGTGGCAAAGCCGCTCGACCTCAAGGTGCCTGATTTGTTTGGCTATGCGGTTCACGAAGCACCGCAGGAGCCGGATGCGGCGGATATGTCCGTCGACGATATTCTTGATTTGCGGGCCGGCGAGCCGACCGCCATCTTCAGCGCGGATAATGTGCGACGCAAGGTTGACGAACTTGAACTTGGCTCACTGAATATCACGCAGCCCGTGACGAAAAACGATGAGCCGGCCATACCCCGTGACCTGTTCGCGGATGCGCTGGCCCAGCATGCCGAGCAGGAGACCGAACGCAAAACCCAGCAGGCCATGGACTCCGTGGTACTGCCGAAGCAGCAAACTGAGCCTGAGTCGTCGACCGTAGCGCCCGCGTCCAAGCACAGCAGAATCTCCGGTATTGTCCCGGTAGATGCCATCGCCCATGCTGTCGTTAAGCACTCTCCCAGCACAAGCGAGCCGGCAGTGGCATCGGCGGCGGTTGTTGAATCCGATGCAGCGGCTGGCGCAAGCAAGTCAGCCGAAAACGTTCAGTCTGAAAACACCCAGCCTGAGATCGCTCAGCCGGCAACCGCCCAGTCTGAAACCGACCAGCCGGCAGCTGACGTACCGGACGATCAGCAGCCGGCTGCCGAAACCGAAACCGCCCAGCAGTCGGTCTCCGAAGCGTCTGATATCTACTCCACGAGCGTACACACCCCAGTCTTCGAGCCCGGCTCGGTGTTCGAGCGTGTGGCCAAGGGCGAGCTGAAAGCACAGGAGCCGGCAGTCGAAGTCGATGGCCTGACCTCTGACGAGGCAAAAACCACGCAAGATTTCAATGTTCAGTTCGAAGTCGCCCGTCATCCTGAATTGCTGGCGTTCCTCGCCATGAATCCGTACCTGTACGATGACATGTATTCTTGGCTCGCCGCCCGTGGCGAGGCCGATATTGACGAAGCCCTGTCTCACAACAAGGGCTATCAGGAATACCGCGAAGCGGTTGGAAAGTGAGTCGAGAGATGACCCAGAGCCAGACTCAGAACCAGAATCTCACGGAAGGTCTGAATCGCATCCGTCGCTGGCGTGACCAATACCGCAGCATGCAGCCGCCATCGCCGCTCGAGGATGTGAATCAACTGGCCGCGAAGCTGGAGATGACCCATGCCCATCCCTCCGGCATCGCCCAGCTGTTCGCTTCCGGCCATGTCCGGTTGGATTCGTTGTTCCGTGACACGGGTGTGCTTAAGGCCGCCGAACGCCATATCGGGCGCGTACTGGATGACCAGGCCGCCAAGCGCAGGATTTCCGGCGTGGCGGAGTTGTCGCTCGTGGTCGGCGTGGCCACGTGGAAGGGCAACGCGCTGCCGGTACTGTTGTACCCGGTGAGCGTCACGATCGCGGATGATGGCTTGTCGACCACCATTCGATTCACCGGTCGCGTGACCCTGAACGCCGCGTTCGTCAATGCATTGCGCGAGCAGGGGGTGTTCCTGGATGAGGATTCCCTGTTTGACGGTGCCAGCTATGACAGTGGCACTCCCGAAACTTCCGCGATGTTCGCCCGTATTTCGTCCGAAGCATCGGAGCGTATTTCCGACTTCGCCATCGAGCGCCAGATTGTGCTCGGATGCTTCATGGACCCCTCGTCGCAGATGATCAGCGAAAGCCGACAGTTTATCGACCAGCTGGAGAACGGCCCCACCGGCAATGTGCTGTTGGACGCGCTTGCCGGCGACGAATCCGCCCGCACCGCGCTCAAAGACGCCAATATTCCGCAATACAGTCCTTTCGACGTAGACCCGCATGCCGAGTACGAAGTCGGCGATGTGGACAATACGGTGCGATATGCCGCGTCGCTTGCCGCCAACGGCCATAGCATCGTGGTCGACGGCACCTTCCCGAAGGGCACCGCGGAGCAGGCTGTGGCCATCGCATCGCGCTGCCTGATGAATGGTCGTTCCGTGCTGTACGTGCCCGGCGTGGCCGAGCAGAAGCGTCTGTTCATCCAGACGGCCTCCGCCAATGAGATGAAGGCGCAGGTACTGGATGTATCCGATGAACACGCCAACGCCGCGCTTGATAAGCAGCTGATTGCCGCAGTCGGATTCCAGCCCGGAGTCGCCACCCAGCGATTCGACCAGCTGGCCGACGAACTCGTGGGCGTGCGCTCGCGCTTGACCCGCTACTTGGGCGACCTGCACGGGGTCAACGATAAGTGGAATGTGTCCGCATACGAGACCATTCAGAATCTGGCCCGTATCTCCGTGCTCCCGACGCACCCTGCCACCCACGTTCGACTTGACGAGTCAAGTGCCCTGAGCATCGCCAACGATATTGACACATGGATCGGCAAGATGGAACGCGCCGGCGAGCTCGGCGAATACACCATCGGCCCGGAAGACACCGCATGGTACAAGGCGTCCATCACCACTGAAGAACAGGCAGTAACCGACTACCAGCGCGTGGACGATTTGCTGCGTCGCTTCCTGCCCGCCACCCGTGAGCAGGTGACACGCACCGTGCAGACCTGCGGATTCCCGGTTCCTCCCACCACCCGCGAGTGGGAGCGTCAGGTTACGGTTTTGAAGAATCTGCGACGAGTGCTTGACGTGTTCCAGCCGGAGATTTTCGAGCGAGACATCAGCTCCATGATCGAGGCCACCAAGCCGAAGAGCCAGCGCAAGGCCGAAGGCACGTCGATGGGATTCTGGGAGCGCCGCCGCCACATCAAGGAAGCCAAGGATCTGTTGCGCGTCGGCGCGCAGGTCGAGGACTTGCACGAAGCGTTGAAGGTAGTCGCCAAGCAAGGGGAGCAGTGGCATCAGTTCGTGCCTCACGGCGGTTGGCCGGTGCTGCCCAGCAAGCTCGACGAGATCATTTCCACCCAAGAGGCGCTGGTCAGCAATATGACCGCGCTGGATACCGTGCTTTCCACCACACCCGCTGGTGGCAATCTGGAAACCGCCGATTTCGAGAAGGTGGAAGCACGCCTGAAAGCACTGCTGGATGATCGCAAGGCACTGGACACCTTGCCGGAGCGTTGCCTGCTGGAGCAGGAATTCGCCTCTGCCGGACTGAACGAACTGGTCGCCGATCTCAACGCTCGCCGAGTGAGCGTGGAGCAGGTGCGCGGCGAAGTGCAGCTGGCCTGGTGGACCACCGTGTTTGAGGACATTGTGCGTTCGTCCGCCATCATCTCCAACCAGGATGGTGCCGCGCTGCAGACCGCATCCGACCGCTTCGCACAGGTCGATGTGGAGCACGTGCGCTCCATTGGACCGATGGTGTCGCAGGAATCCATGCGCCGCCTGTGCGACATGCTGTTCTCCCGCACTCAGGAAGCCAACCAGATGCACACCGTGCTGGCAGGACGCTCCAGTGTGTCGCTGAGCAGGATTCGCCGTGATCATCCGGAGATTCTGGCCGCGGCCAAGCCGATTCTGGTGGCCGCACCGGGTACGCTCGCCGCACTCACCGAGCCGGGTGTGCTGGCTGATGTGGCGATTCTCGATGCGTGCGCGCACATTCCCGCTATCGAGTTGCTGTCCATCATCGGCCGCGTGCAGCAGGTGGTGGTGATCGCCCACTGCGCGACGGTAACCAGCGAAAGCGTCAAGCAGCTGATCGACACGTTGCCTCATATCGAGGTGGATGCTGCCCCGTCTCGCCGTGCGCCGCGCCTGTCCGCATTCCTTGAATCCGAGGGATATGGTCCTGTTCGCTATGATGTGGCCACCGAGCCGGCTGCCGGTGAGGTGCGATTCCACCGTGTGGAAGCGAGCGGTGTGCCGGTTATGTCTTCTGGCCTGGTGGAATCCAGCCAGCCGGAGATTGATGAAGTGGTGCGTCTGATTACACAGCGTGCCGCCGGTTTTGCCGTGGTTCCTTCCAGCTATCGACTTGTGGTCGTGACGTTGACCGACGCATTCCGCACACGCTTGGGTGCCGAATTGAAATCGTTGGCAGGCAAATCCAAGGCGATGGGCCGATTCCTGCGCCATGTGCGGCTGGTTTCCTTGCGTGACGTGGCCGGAGGTCGTGCCACTGACGTGATTCTGACGATGTGCTATGCGAAAACCACGCATGGACGTCTGCTTCAGCAGTTCGGCCCGCTCGAAAGCACAGGCGGTCGCGGACTGTTGCTGGATGCCCTGGCATTGGCGGACCACAGCTTGGATATTGTGTCGGCCTTTGGTTCCGAAGATTTGGATGAAGAACGACTGCACCAGTCCGGTTCTCGGTTCCTGAAGACCATGTTGACGTGGGCCGAACAGCTTGACGACCGTCCGGTGCTTCCGTTGCGTGGTGCGGCAGGCGGCAACGTGCTGTTCGACGATATCGCCGACAGGTTGCGCGCGCGAGGACTGAACGCTGCTGTTGATTATGGATTCGACAAGGGCGTGAAGATTCCGCTCGTGGTGGGATTAAAGGACAAGCCGTTTGCCTTGGCCGTGCAGACCGATGACGCGAACTTTATGTCCGTGCAATCCACGCGCAGGCGTCATCGTTTGTCGGCACAGGATCTCATTTCCTTGGGCTGGAATGTGATGACCGTCTGGAGTGTCGCCGCCTTTGTGAACCCCGATAAGGAAGTCGACCGTATCGTCAGCCGTATCGGCGAGATCTACCGCGAGGTTGAATAATCATGGCGGAATACTCGGCTACACGGCGCACGCCGCGCAAGCACAAGCGCGTGGTGATGAAGGGCACTGAGCAGTTTGACGCTGACGGCGTCAAACTCGAGCCCGGAGACATGCAGACCAACCAACAACGGCAATCCGACGACGACAAACGCATCCTCGGCGAACTGCCGCCACACTGGGCTGTTTTCAACGAGCGCGAGTAGAAGTTGGGGCGCACTCTGTGCGCCCCAACTCTGTGTTTTCCGCAGCCCTACGGCTACGGAAAACACAGCATCGGCCGAAGGCCGATTCCGCTTCCTACCGCACAACGGCCATAATCGCTCCGGCCTGTTGCAGCTCCATAACCTTGGCCGCGGCCTCCGGTGGCATTGCGAACGACACCAGTCGGTCGTTGCCTCCCAATGCGCCAGTCGTATCCGGTTTGCCGACATTCATCACCGTGGCATTCTCGGCCAGCGTGCAATCGGCACCTTCGCAACCGACGGCGGAAACCAGTCTCACCCGATCGCCGGCCAATACATCGTCGACGCTACTGGCCAAGCGGACTTCAATCACCGTAGTGCCGGTCGGTGTTACGGGCGCATCTCTGGCCATATGCGTGGAAATGGGATCGGCTGCTTCGATATCGATTTGCGCCACCTTGCCCACCACATCCTCAATATTGCCCGCCCAAGACGGGCCTATCGCAGATACCGGCATAGCAGCCAACTGAACGTCGACGGCCAGAATAATGTCACCCCGTCGAATCGAACGAGCGGCCACCACCATCGGCTCGGTCTCTACCACGGCCAATACGGCTTCAAGCCCAAACAACACTGCGAGTCCCACGCACAACGCAGCAGTAAGTCGGCGCAAGGCATCCGCCATGCGCCGTCGCCGCAATGAACCGCGCGCAGGCGGCTTAATAAACGAAAAGGTCACCATGCAACCATGATGACCTGAAGTTTTTCGTAAGCGCAAGCTGAATCGACCTATGTGGTTCTAGCTTGCCAAGTTATCCACAACGCTTCAAACCCGTGCAACAGACAGTGCCCGTAGTGCCAATATCCGCGGCATACCGCCGTCGACACCATCTTTTACCGAGGAAAAACGGGGAGCCGACCTTACTTGCCGGATTTGTCGGTGCGGTAGAATCCGTGACCCTTGAACTCAATCGGCACGGCGGAATACACCTTGTGCACCTGCTCCTGCGAGCACTTGGGGCACACGGTAATCGGGTCGTCATTGAACGACTGCTGTTCGGTGAAGTCATAGCCGCAGTTCTTGCAACGGTAATGATAGGTAGGCAACGGATTCCTCCAACAAAGTCATATTTCTCGTGCATGGCGTGCAACACCATGCCGTGCAACCGTTCATATCCTAGTCGCCGCCCTGACACATTGGCGTTACGGTCTTACTGGCCGGCTTGCTGTTGCCACTCTGGTTCCATCGGCCAGTGTGCGTGGCCGGTTGGTCAGTCTGGCTTGCGCCGAGTATCTTGGCCGGCCGGTCAGCTCAACCGGCCCGATGAGCTAAGCCGCCGGTATCCCTCCGGCGTCAGCACTCCGTCGGCCGGCACATCATGTGGTTCGGCCGGCAAATCGGTGTCCAACACCTCCCACGGCCAGCACACCGCAATCAGGGGACATGCGGGCTTGCGGTGAGCCAAGGCCCGGTCATACCAGCCGGCACCACGCCCCAGACGATTGCCCTGCGGGTCCACTGCCAAAGCCGGAGCGATGACCAGATCGGCCTTCTCCAACGCTTCGGGCGGTAGAACTGCGCCAGTTGGCTCGTCCGGTCTGTGATGGACGGTGCTAGAGGATGGCTCATCGGGTCCGCGATGGACGGTGCTGGGAGAGCTGCAGCTACCGGCATTGTTCGCGCCACCCACTGCATCCATCGAGCGCAAGAATTCCAATGAATCCAGCACACTCCAGCCAATTTCCAACCCAGACCCCAACCGTGGCACCAACACGTGGCAGCCATGAGCCAGCAGCCATCGCAACAGTGGCCGGGTTTCGATTTCCGAACCCATCGACACATATGCCGCCACTGTGGGACCATCCTGAATCATGTGTGCTGGGAACCGTCGCACCAGCAATTCACCGGCCGCTCCGCATTCTTCCGCTGGAACGCGCTTGCGCCGAGACAGTATATGGTGGCGCAGCGTCGCTTTATCCGTCTTCTCTGTTTTCTCTGTGCCGCTGTAGTCGCTGCCGATATTCATGCCACTGCCCACTTCGCTCATACCGCACAGTCTAGTGTTTCCACCGTAAAACGAAAGTGGCCACGGTAGCGGTGCAAGACCTTCATATGGCTACAATAAAGGCCGTGTCAGTTTTCCAGTCGATTAAAGAGGCGTTCAAGCTGGACCACCAGATTCGCCCGCCACGTCTCACCCATCCCGGTTTTCCGATAGTCCTGCGCCCCTTGACCATGGATGATGAGGACGGCTGGAACGAAGTGCGCTGGCGCAACAACGACTGGCTGGCACCTTGGGAATCCGGTGACCCGATGCGTGGCGGCTCCATCACATTCAATCAATGGGTGCAGCGGCAGCGCCGTAACGAGCAGCATGGCGTCGGCGTGATCTTCGCCATCGAATACCAGATGCGTATCGTCGGCCAGATTTCGTTGGGAGCCATAGCGTATGGTGCCATGCGTACCGGCGTGGTTGGCTATTGGGTCGATCAACGGTACGCCGGCCACGGATTCGCGCCGATGGCACTGGCCATGCTTGCCGATTGGGCGCTCGGAGACCCATTCGGGCCCGCGTTGCATCGGTTGGAAATCGCCATTCTGCCGGATAATGCGCGTTCTTTGGCTGTGGTGCGTAAGGTCGGAGCCCATCATGAGGGACTGCGCGAGCGGTATATGTATGTAAATGGCCAGTGGCGCGATCACGTAACGTTTGCGCTGTTGGCTGAAGATATGAGGCAAGGGTTCGCCGCCAGACTCGCCGCCGCCAGTTCCAGATAAGCGTCGACCGGAAGAATTCCGCTCCGACACGCCCGGGCGGAAAGCCCCAGTTCGTCGGTACGTCTCCTATTCTTGACTCTATGGGTTATGAGTCACTGAGCACTGTCGTCGTGCTGGTGATTGTGGCGATTATTATCGTTGTATGGCTGCCCGTACGTACGGCCAACGGCATGAAACGTGTGGACGAGCATCGGCAGGATCGTTATTCGCCTTCTCTGCATATCGTTGATGCAGAGAACGGCAGACGATTCGGAGACATCAAGCCGTATAAGGCGAAAGGGGCAGCAATGCCAGCATCAACACCGTCAGCGAGGCTGACACCTGAGCACATCGCCCATGTGCGGGAACTGCGCCGCGCGGCCATCCGCCGCCGGCAGATTCTCGCCGTATGCCTGCTTGCCATAACCGTGCTGGTGTTTGCCGTATCGTTCCCCCTGCATTTCAGCCCGCTGCTTGCTCTTATTCCGTTCGTGCTGTTGTTGCTGCTGCTGGTGCTGGGAGCCAATGCCTCACGCCAGGCCCGGCAATGGGAGCGCAAGGTGGTCCGCTACGAGCGGACCCATAGCGGTACGGGCTGGTCCAAGAAACCGTCTGCCGAGTCCAAGGACAGCAAGCGCGTGAACAAGGCCGAACCGGTTGCGGCCATAACTGCGCCTGCCGAGCAGATTGAGGATGCTGTCACCGAGGTCATGGAACAACGGCAGATTCGCTGCGCATTACGCGATGCCGAGATTGAGCAGGCCAAGGCCAAGGCGTTGCGTCAGTCCGCCGCCGCATATCAGGCCGCGGGAGAGCACGCCAAACAGCCTGATAAGTCTGATACTGCACAGTCCGCCGCCGATACGCCTGCCGCCGAACCGTCTGCTATGGTCGATGAATCCGCTGACCGTAAGTCCGCTGCCGAAACCAGTGAATCTTCCGCCGCGCCCGATGCCTCCGCTCGCACGGATAAGTCGACTAAGTCGGATAAGTCCGTCGCCCCTCGAGTTGAACCATCGCTTACGGTGCGTGACGAGCGTGATGAGCGCGACGATGCCGCTGCCGACGCTACGTCGGAACTGGCCAGCGTACGCCCCGCCCGGGCACTGGATGTCTTCGATATGGCCACCTCGCAGGATCTCATTTCCTTCACTTTGGGTGGAGAGCATAACGCCGACAACGCTCCGGAGAGCTTGGAGATCAAGTCGACCCGTCAGGTGTCCAAGGCGGAACCTGTCGAACCCGCAGTGGCGGAGAAGTTGATTGACGAGGCCCGAGCCGTCAAGGCCGCGGACGATGCCAAGGCCGCCGATGCGGGCAAGGCTGTCGGCACCGGAAACGCTGTAGACACTGAGTCGGAGCAGCGCGATGATGCCGATACGAACGTCGCTACGGACGCCGGTGACGAGGCTGCAAACGCCGCCCAGCGAGCTGCATTCCACGAATCCGAGGAGCGTGCCGACGTCGAAGCGCCAGCGGCGACCACCGATTCGTTGGGCGCAGGCTTGGAGTCCATTCTTGCCCGCCGCGGCAACTGAGCGTTGCGATTCGCCGATTTTCTCTCACAGCGTTAGCACTCGAGTTGGCAGAGTGCTAATAATCGCGCTACGATGTGTCCTAGCGCAAAGGGACAACGCAAGTGATCGTCAGCCTCTTGAGGCGTTCTGGCGCGGCATTATCGAACTACAAGTAGATACGAGGTGACCCACAGTGTCGATTAAGCTCACACCGTTGGAAGACAAGATCATCGTCAAGCAGGCCGAGGCCCAGACCCAGACCGCTTCCGGTCTGTATATTCCGGACAACGCCAAGGAGAAGCCGCAGCAGGGTGAAGTCCTGGCCGTTGGCCCGGGCCGTCGTGACGACAAGGGCGAGCGCATCCCGATGGATGTCAAGGTCGGCGACAAGGTGCTGTACTCCAAGTACGGCGGCACCGAAGTCCACTACGAGGGTGAGGACTACCTCATCGTCGGCGCCCGCGACATTCTCGCCATCCTCGGCTGATTAGTCGCCTAGCGAACTTCAACAACCCCGACTGTTCCCACGGACAGTCGGGGTTTTCTCTTGCCAGGCGGAAAGGGGCTCCCCTCAGAGAGGGGAGCCGAAAACCGCTCCCACCAAACGCCCAGCCATGCCTGCTATGCATAAAGGTGCATGCGTGCAACGTAGTTGAGTTCGGCGTTGCACCGCATCTGCACTGGGGAACGGATTGGGGTCCCTATGGAAGAGGCTTAGTCGGCGATTTGGCCGAGCGGCTTAAGACATTTTGCACAAGACGGCAGTAGATCGACGGTATGTTGTTTTTTCCGTGTCGCAGGTTCGTGGTGTCGTCGCGCTGTGCCAATGGTTGTCTCTCTACCGACGCTGAGTGACGTGGCATGAGGCCAGCGTCGGCAGTGGGCCACGAAATGGCGATGTGCCGATGCTGAGCCGCGTTGGTGTCGTTATCGGGCCAGTTTTTGGACCATTACCAACGGCAAATCGGCGTTTTGTGTCGGCGACGGTCCAAAAACTGGCGGTCTGCCGACGATAAGTGCCGTCATCGTCGGCAGACCGCCAGGTATTGTCCTTGTGCCGACGTAGAAGCCCTGCCATCGTCGTCACCGAGCCATCTTGTGACTCGCTGACGGCGGCAGCAGGGCGGAAGAGGCCGAAATCATGCGCGCGGTGCGGTCTCACACCTCGAATCCGGCCTCCACCAGCGCGTGATCGATGTCGCGAATCAAATCGTCCGTATCCTCCAGACCCACGGCCAGACGGAAGAAGCCGCGGTGGAACTCAGACGGGTACACAGGTATTGGCGCTCGTCATCCTCGCCGAGGAACACGATCGGCGATTCGTCATGGCCGAGCGACACGGCCGACGTAATCACATTGAGCTTGGAAACGAACCGGTTGTGCCCGTCATGATCGGTGTCGAGGCCGAACGACAGCGCGCCGCCGAACCCGGAGTCCGGGCGGGCCAGCTGGCTGACCGCCACCTCGTGGTGCGGGTGCGATTCCAGACCGGGGTACTCCACGAAACGCACCACATCCAGCGGTTCGAGATGCTTGTCAATCGCCAAGGCCGAGGGGTCGTAGGGCACAGCGCGTAGGTGTTCGCCAGCGTGATGGGGCGACGGATCGCGCCGGTTTCGGCGTCGACCCCGTTACCGAGGTGAATGGCCAGCGTGCCGAATCCGAGCGGCTGGTCGTCGAATGATTGTCCGTGATGTACAAGATCAGAAGCCATGCACCCAGCATGCGCTGTTCCGCCGCAAACAGGCGACACCGCTCGAAAACCGCGCCATTGCAAGGTTCTGGAGCACCATATAAGAAAAATGATTGGGTGAAGTGCGGGGTGCAGCCTTGGTCGGGGCTGTTTGCAGGGCCGAAGCGGACCCTGAAAACACGCTGTGAGACACGCCGATAAAACCGCAGAATTCCGCGGTAAAACAAGGTTTTCGTAGGGGCTGATTTGCGTACCTGGAAAATTTGTGGTTATATAGCCAAGTTGCCTGTTGAGGTCAAACACCGCGGCGGGAAACAGACTGGCGGATTTCCCAAGCGGTCAAAGGGAGCTGACTGTAAATCAGCCGCTTCGTGCTTCAGTGGTTCGAATCCACTATCCGCCACGCCCCGATAGCTCAGTGGTAGAGCACTTCCTTGGTAAGGAAGAGGTCGTGAGTCCAATTCTCACTCGGGGCTCTCTGGCGGGGTAGCTCAGCTGGCTAGAGCGTACGACTCATAATCGTAAGGTCAAGAGTTCGAGCCTCTTCCTCGCTACAAATCGCGCCCGCTAACCGGTGGGCGCGCACTATACCTAAGAACACAGAGGTGAATGACAATGGCTAAGAGCGCCGACATCCGTCCGGGCATCACGCTGGCCTGCACCGAGTGCAAGGAGCGTAACTACATTACGACTAAGAACCGTCGTAACACGCCCGACCGTCTTGAGCTCAAGAAGTTCTGCCCGCGCTGCGGCAAGCAGACCGTGCACCGCGAGACTCGTTGATCGCAAGCATCACAGCTTTACACAACCCGGCCCATTCGGCCGGGTTTTTGCGTATTCGCTCCAGAGGCGAGTGGCAGGGTGCGGAATCAGTATCCGCATCGCATGAGAAACGGCAGAGATCCCGCGTCTGAACGAAGGTGGCGCGGGCGTTCTGCCGTTTCAGCCGATGATTGCCTCGATATCGCACCTGCGCCACTAAGATAGGAAGCCATGACAAGCTTTGCAGACATCACCACCATGGGCGTGGGCGGACCCATCGCCCATTTCATCGAGCCGACCACGCGCGTGGAGCTCATCGAAGCTGTGGAGGATGCCGATTCCAAAGGCCTGCCTCTTGTTGTCATCGGTGGCGGGTCCAACCTGCTTGTTTCCGATAAGCCTTTCGACGGCGTGGTGGTTCGAGACGCCCGACGCCTCATCACCGTGCCGGACGAAGCCGCGCCGGTAGAGGGCGAGGATCGCACCGTGCATGTCAATGCCGAGGCCGGTGCCAATTGGGATGATTTCGTGGCCTTCACCGTAGAGCTCGGGCTCGAGGGCGTCGAGGGACTGTCCGGCATTCCCGGCACAGTCGGCGCTTCCGTGGTGCAGAACATTGGCGCCTACGGGCAGGAAGTCGCCACTTCGGTCGAATCGGTGGAAGTCTGGGATCGAGACACCAAAACCACGCGCGACCTCACGCCAGCCGATCTTCGATTCGGCTATCGATACTCCGCACTGAAGGCCAGCATGTACGCCGGTCCCGGCCAGCCGGCCGACCGATTCTTCCCGACGCCACGTTACGTGGTGCTCTCCGTCACCTTTGCCCTGACCCACTCGGCCGAAGGCACGGTAGGTTACGGACAGCTCGCCAAAGCGCTCGGCGTCGAAGTGGGCGACCGTATGGCCACCGCCGACATCCGCAAAGCCGTGCTCGCAGTACGTGCCGCCAAAGGCATGCTTGAGGACCCCACTCGCTACGTCTTGCCCGACATGGCCACCGCCAAGCGCGAGGCCAATATCCTGACCGATCTGGAGCGTCTGGCCTCCCTCAATGAGGCCGCCGGCATTCCCGTTGGCGATGACGGCCTGCCTGCTCCCGACTACAATCGCCACAGCTGCGGCTCGTTCTTCATGAATCCGATTCTGACCGCCGACCAAGCGGCGGCCCTGCCCGAAGATGCGCCGAGGTTTGACTCGACTCTGCCCGACGGCACTCCCGGCACCAAGACGTCCGCTGCCTGGCTCATCGACCATGCCGGCTGCCATAAGGGATATAAGGTCGATGCGGACGCGCCGGCCAGTCTATCCACGCAGCACACGCTGGCCTTGACCAATCGTGGGGGAGCGGGCGCGGCCGATATCGCAGCTTTGGCGCGCGCGGTTCAGCAGGCAGTCAAGAGCGTGTTCGGAGTGGACTTGGTGCCCGAACCGGTCTGCGTCGGTGTGCTGTAATCGCGCTATTGATCGATGGAGTGGGGTATTGATCCCATATATTGCGGACTCTAAGTCTTATTAATATACAAGACACACGGGCTCTTCTATACTCGATTGTCGGTATTGTGCGCATTCGGTGCGCAAACAACAGAGAAAAAGAAGAGCACTATGCAACTGTTCCGTACGAAATCCGTCGAACAGACCATTGCCGAAACGGGTGAAGAGGGCCGCAAGCTCAAGCGCAACCTGACTTGGTGGGATCTGTCAATCATGGGCGTGGCCGTAGCCGTGGGTGCCGGCATCTTCTCGGTGGGCGCGCAGGCCGCCGCCTTCCACGCCGGCCCGGCCGTGATCATCAGCTTCCTGATCGCCGGCATCGTGTGCGGCGCAGCCGTGATGTGCTACGCCGAATTCGCTTCGATGATTCCGGTGGCCGGCTCCGCCTACACCTTCACCTACACCACGGTCGGCGAGATCATGGCCTGGATCGTCGGCTGGGATCTGATCCTGGAGATGCTGATGGCCGGCTCCGTGATTTCCAAGTATTGGGGCGTATACCTCAACGATTTCATGCGCCTGATGGGCTGGAACGCCAACACCAACCTGACGTTCGGCTCCTTCCATATCGATATCGCCCCGATTATCATCGTGGCGTTCTTTACCACGCTGCTCGTATTCGGCACCAAGATCGGCGCCCGCGTGGACGGTGCTATGACCGTGCTCAAGATCGCCATCGTGTTCTTTGTGGTGATCGTCGGCTTCTTCTACGTCAAGGCCTCCAACTTCACCCCGTTCATTCCGCCGAGCCAGCCGGCCTCCACCGTGGAAGGCTCCTCCGCCGTCACTGGTTTGATGACCCAGCCGCTGTGGCAGTTCGCCACCGGCATGACCCCATCCGTGTACGGCGTGCCCGGCATCCTCTCGGGCGCGGCACTCGTGTTCTTCGCGTTCATCGGCTTCGACGTGGTGGCCACCGCTTCCGAGGAGACCAAGAACCCGCACAAGAACGTGCCGCTCGGCATCGGTGTGGGCATGCTGCTCATCATCGTCATGTACATGCTCGTGGCCGTGGTGACCACCGGCATGGTCTCCTATGCCGATCTCGCCAAGCAAGACAGCCCCTCGCTGGCCACCGCCTTCGAACTGGTGGGCGCCGACTGGGCCGCCAAGATCATCAGCTTCGGCATCGTGCTGGGCCTGGCCACCGTGGTTATGGTGCTGTTGCTCGGCCTGACCCGTATCGTCTTCGCCATGAGCCGCGATGGTCTGCTGCCGCGCGGTCTGTCCAAGACCGGCAAGCATGGCACCCCGGCCGCTCTGCAGATCGTCGTCGGCGCGGTGGTGGCGCTCGTGGCCGCCTTCTTCGACATCGGCGTGCTCTCCGACATGGTCAACATCGGCACCCTGTCCGCCTTCACGCTGGTGGCCATCTCCATCCCGATTATGCGCAAGAAGCGCCCCGACCTGCCGCGTGCCTTCAAGATGCCCGGCAACCCGTGGATTCCGATCCTCATCGCCGTGGCCAACTTCTGGTTGATGCTCAACCTGTCCGTACTCACCTGGATTCGTTTCGTGGTGTGGCTCGTGGTCGGCGTCGCCATCTACTTCGGCTACGGCTACTGGCATGCGCGCCTCGGCAAGGGCGACCTGACCGAAACGCTGTCCGCCGAAACCGATAAGGCCGTTAACGGCTGAGAGCGAGGAGCGTCCCAACGGGCGCGTACCCTCGTACCAGTATCTGTTAAGGAGGATTCCATGCCATATGTGATCGCTCAGCCTTGCGTGGATGTCAAGGACAAGGCTTGCGTGGACGAGTGCCCCGTCGACTGCATCTACGAGGGTTCCCGCTCGCTGTACATCAACCCCAACGAGTGCGTCGACTGCGGTGCATGCGAACCGGTGTGCCCCACCGAGGCCATCTTCTATGAGGATGATCTGCCGGACGAGTGGGCTTGGTACAAGGATGCCGCTATCAACTTCTTCGCTGAAGTCGGCGATTTGGGCGGCGCTTCCGCCAATGGCCCAATCGGCAAAGACCCGGAACAGGTCGCCGCGCTGCCGCCGCAGAACCAGTAAGCTGATTTGCGGATAAGCGCTGCACACAGCGCATAGTTCGGATTGAACCCTCGGTCTATCACGGCCGAGGGTTCGTCGTATCTTAGGAACATACCGTCCAAGAAAGGGGTTCTCATGGGCTTCCACGCATATTCGTCGCCATACGACTGGTCTCGTATCGCCGGCTTCAAAACCACCGCCAAAACCGTGCCGGGTGGCATGATCGACCTGTCCGTAGGCTCACCCGTGGACCCGGTGCCGAGCAGTGTCCAGCAGGCGCTGGTTGCCGGCGCAGACGCCCCCAACGCCCATGGATACCCGGTCACCGCCGGCACCGCCGACCTTAAGGCCGCTATCGATACATGGTTCCGCGAACTGCGCGGGGTGGATCTGAAATCCATCAACGCTGCCGCCGTACCCACCGTGGGTTCCAAGGAGGCCGTGGCGCTGATGGCCAGCCTGCTGCACCTTGGCGAAGGCGATGTGGTCGTCCAACCGGCTGTCTCCTACCCGACTTACGAAATCGGTACCCAACTTGCCGGCGCCACCGTGGTCAAAGTCGATGATGTGACCGACGTCGATTCCTGGGTGAATATTCCGAACGTCAAGGCCATCTGGATCAACTCGCCGTGTAATCCCTCCGGCGAGGTCATCTCCGCTGACTGGCTGACCGACATCGTGGCTGCTGCCCGTCGCATCGGTGCCGTGGTGCTCTCCGACGAATGCTATGCGTTAATGGACTGGCGTTCGGTGCGCCGCAATACAGCCGCATCCTATGCGCCTGCCGCGTCTGCATCTGCCGCGTCTGCATCTGCTGCGTCTGTGTCTGCCGCACCGGTGGCCGAATCCAACGAGCCCGCCTCCGATACCGCATTCAGCCTCTCCGCCACGCCATGTGCCCTGAATCCACATGTGTGTGAAGGTTCGGCAGCTGGCATCCTGGTGCTCTACTCGCTGTCCAAGCAGTCCAACATGGCCGGCTACCGTACGGCTCTGATTGCCGGCGATTACCGGCTGGTCAAGGAAATGGCCGAATACCGCAAGCAGATCGGCCAGATTATCCCCGGCCCGGTGCAGGCCGCCATGGCCGCAGGTCTGAAGGACACAGCCGCTGTGCACGAGCAATGGGGGCGTTACCGTCGCCGCCTATCCGCGCTGGTTGACGCACTGAAGGCATATGGCTATTCGGCACAAATGCCCTTCGGCGCGCTGTACGTATGGGTCAAGGCCAAGTCCGGCGACTGCTGGGCCGATATGGCCGAGCTCGCCAAGATCGGCATCATCCCCAGCCCCGGCGAATTCTACGGCGCTCCCGCCTACCTGCGTTTCTCCGCCACCGCCACCGACGAGGCCATCCGCTCCGCCTGCGAACGTCTCACGGCGTAATGAGATCGCAAGTGGCGTTGAGCCGTTCACGCCCCAAACTGGGCGGCCTTGCTGCCAAATTTGCGGCGCACAGCGTCCAGTGCGGCCTCGGCATCATGCAAACGTGCCTGTGAGGTCTGGCCGCGGGCATTGTCGGCCTCTTCGAGCATGTCATCCAGTGAAGGCTGCACGGCCGTAGCCGCCGCCTCACTGAGCGAAGACGTGCTCATACCGGCCAAGCGAATAGTTTTGGGCAGGGGAGTGGCAGACTCCGCCGAGGCCGGTAGCCCCAGCATGACTTTCAGCTGCCGCACGCATTCCGGGTATAGCACGCCGGCCGTATCGGTCGGCCGCTCCATCGTAAAAGACCGGGTCTGATAGCTCAGGTCGGCGAACCGCAACTTCACCGTCAGCGTGCGCGCCACCAGCCCCTTGCGCCGCAGCGTGCTGGCTACTTCGTCGCAGGCCGAACGCAGTAGCCCACACACCACGCGCATATCGCGTGTATCCTCGGCCAAGGTTTCCTCGGACCCAATGGATTTCTCCTCGCGCACCGTGGTAATTTTGCGGGAATCCAACCCGTGCGAGGCCGCCCATAATCCACGTGCCGCAGCCGGGGAGCCAGTGGCACGAGTCAATGCAGCCTCATCCAGCTGAGCCAATTCAGCCACCGAATGCACGCCCCAAGCATTAAGCCGCTTCTCCAAAGACGGCCCGATGCCCGGAATGCCACGCAATGGCATCATCTGCACGAACTCAGCCGAGCGGGCCGCCGGAATCAGCAGCATGCCGTCCGGCTTGGCATTGGTCGAGGCCATTTTGGCCACCAGTTTGTTACAGGCGATACCCACTGAACACGTCACGTGGAAGCGCTCGGCCACCTGAGCGCGAATCCACGCGCCGATCGCGCTCGGCCGCCCCCACTCCAGCAGTGCGGCGGACACATCCATATAGCCCTCGTCCACCGAAACCTGCTCGAACCGGTCGGTGACGGTCAAAAACACCTCATGCATGATTCGGTGCGACATCATGCGGTAATACGCCATATCCACTGGCAGAAAAATGCCGTTCGGACACAACTGATGGGCGCGCGCGGCCGGCATCGCCGAATTGATGCCGTATCTCCGGGCTTCGTAGCTCGCGGCGGACACCACCGCGCGCGGCCCGGTGCCGATGATCACCGGCTTGCCTTTGAGCCCGGGGTTGCGCGCCACCTCCAATGAGGCATAGAAGGCATCCATGTCGATATGCAGCACGGTGCATCCGGTCTCGTCGTGACCCCAATCGCGTTTGGCGGCCTCAAGTCTCGGTGCGGTGCTCATACCACCATTGTAGGAATGCCGAACGAGGTCATGCTCACTATGTGGCGCGCATGGCGCGGCGCTCATTGTCATAATGCCGAATATCACCGGAATTCCAAGGGTTTGCGCACTGTGCGGCTGTTTCGCATGGTGGGTGCGATTCCACGGAATCGTCCACATTGCGTCACTGTCCGCAACGCCTTCCAAGCCACTGCGCGCTGTCCCTGCTCTCCGAGTAGCGTAAACCTCATGAAGAAGTCAGTGGTCGGTATCCTCAACCATGTTCCCGTGGTGCTTATCGTGATCGGTGTGGTGTTGGTGATTTGCGCGGTTATCGTTACGTTCTCCGGCGATGCCGCGCCCGCGGACGGCCAATAATGTGTCGTTCGGCACGTCGTATCCGCAGGACGTGGTACAGTAATTTGCTGTTGCGCATTATTGCGTAACGTGGAGTCATGCCTGAGTGGCCGATAGGGGCACCCTGCTAAGGTGTTAGTCGTGTAAACGGCTCGAGGGTTCGAATCCCTCTGACTCCGCGAGCAGAGCCGGAACCGCTGATTTCCAACGGTTTCCGGCTTTTTCGTGTTTGAGGGCGGTGTGTCGGCCGATGCGTCGGCCGCCGCGCCGATCGATGCGAGGTCCGGTGCGTTTCGTTCCAATCTCCCGCCGCCCTTCTAAGGTGGAGCGTATGACCGAGATCTACGAAACCCAGAGCGAACGCACCGATCTGCCCCTCGTCGTGATGCCGTCCGTGCTCGACGCGATGATCGAGCCCATCAAGGCCCAGTTCCCCGCGCTCCACGACGTTGCCCGCGTGCGTATGTTCGAGGAATTCACGTCCGACGAGGCGACCATAGCCGAGCGTCTGAAGGATGCCGACGCCCTGCTGGTGGGCGGCTACCACATTTCGGATGATCTGCTGCACGCCATCAGCGAGCAGGGGCACGTCAAGTGCATCGTGTTCTGCGGTACCGGCGTCGCCAGCTACATCAATCTCGATAAGGCGCGCGAGCTGAAGATCCGCGTCTGCAACGCCGAACATTATGGCGATCACGCCGTGGCCGAGCACACCTTCGCCCTTCTGTTCGAGCTCATCCGCCGCGTTGGCCAACTCGATAAGGACGTCAAGGCCGGCAACTGGGCGTGGGCCGGCGGCGATGGACTGCAACTCGCCGGCCGTCGCATGGGCATCATCGGACTGGGCGGCATCGGCGCCACCGTGGCCGGCATCGCCCGCGCCTTCGGCATGGAGGTCGCCGCATGGAATTCGCATGTGCCGCCCGAACATTTCGAACGCTCCGGCGCCACTCCGGTCGACGATCTCAACGAGCTCATCGAAACCAGCGACGTCATCTCCGTCCATCTGCCGCTGAACAACGCCACGTGCGGCATCGTCACCGCCGAGAACCTTGCGCATGTGAAGCCCGGCACCCTGTTCATCAATACCGCCCGCTCCGAAGTCATCGAATCCGGTGCGCTGCTTGCCCGACTGCAAAAGGGCGATGTTCCCGCCGCACTCGACGTGTTCGACCACGAGCCGCTGACTGCCGACGACGCCATCTGCCATGTGCCCGGCATCGTCCTGACCCCGCACGTCGGCTGGCGTACCGACGGCGCGTTCAAGGAGCTCACCCGCCAGATGATCGCCTGCCTGACCGCCTACTTCGCCGGCGAGGACTATAACGTCGTCGTCTCCGAACGCTGATAGCCCTGCCTGGCCTCGCGCTCAGTCGAATACCCAGCCAGTCGACCACCGGAACACGCTCATGCAGACGATTCTCAACACGCCCGACGGTCCCGCCCACGATTCGCTCGTCGAAAAAAAGTCCGAATTCATCGGCGACGCCGCCCATGTCGATACGCTCGACGAGGCGCTCGCGTTCGTGGCCGCGATCCGTGAGCAGCATCCGAAAGCCCGACACGTGGCGTATGCCGCCGTGTGCGGAGGCGCGGATGGGCGACTGTCCGAACGCATGAGCGATGACGGCGAGCCGTCCGGTACCGCCGGCAAGCCGATTCTCGACGTACTCAAGCAGTCCGGCACCACCGATTGCGTGGTTGCCGTCACCAGATATTTCGGTGGTATTCTACTGGGCTCCGGTGGTCTGGTCCGCGCGTACTCATCCGCCGCATCATTGGCGATGAAAGCCGCCCGCGCCGCCCGCATCATGACCGCCAAGCGATACCGGGTTCGCCTCGAATACCCGCAGTTGGCCCGATTCCAGCAGATTCTGGCGCAGCTCGGTGGCAGTCAGGAGGATGAATCGTATGCGGCGAACGTCGAGTTGACCGCGGTGGTGCCGCAGGATGATTGCGCGCGATTCGAGGAGCGTGTGCGGGAAGCGTTCAATGCCGCGGTGGTGCCGGATCCGATTGACGTGGTCAACATTCCGGTTCCGCTCGCGTGACGCCTGTATGACTAAGCTGGGCATCATGACCGACGAGAACACCACCAGCCAGCAGACTCAGCCCACCGAGGCCGCAACCGAGGCCGCAACTGAGACTGCAACCGACACGGACGCCCAGCAGCAGGACCAAGGCGCGCAGGCCGCAGCCGAGTCCGCCGCTCCGGTGGATTTCGAACCGCTGACCGCTACATACGAGCGTCTGCGTCATTCCACCGACCCGGCCGAACTGTCCGAATTCGCCCGTCGGCCGTTGCCTGACCGTGCCGATCAGGCGGCGTTCTCCCGCGCCACCGCACTTTTGGAGGCTGTGGCCGGCAACCCGCACACCCCGGTGGCCGATCGCGTGTTCCTCGCCGACACCATGCCGTTCCCGAACGTATTGGTCAAACTCTCCGAAGACCCCGAACCGTCCGTGCGTCAAGCCGTGGCCGCCAACGGGGATGACAAGAATTGGCTGGTCGGCCGCCTGACCAAGGACCCGGTGCCCGAGGTCCGGGATACGGCGTTGAAAAACAAGCGCACCAGCTGGAAGATGCGGCTTGAGGGCGCGCAGGACCCCACTGCGGATGCGGAGACATTGGATTTCTTGGGCGTACTTGGCACCGAATCCGAAGAGGGAGCACCGGCGGTGCTTTCCTCGATGGTCCGCCGTGCCGTGGCGCTGAATCCCAATACGTCCGAAGCGATGCTTGCCAAGTTGGCCAACGACCCCTCGGCCGAAGTGCGGCACGCCGTGGAAAGCCGCCGCTAAGCACACTGTTGCTGTGTTTTGCCGCGCAAATTTGGCCGGCAATCACCCCCTATCCACCATTGTGAGCGCTCACATCTCACTGTGTGAGGGCTAAAAGTACATAATTTGGCGGAATCACGGCATTTTGCTTACGGTGTGGCGCAATCAAACGGCGTTAGACTGGGGCTATGAGTGAGATTACCGAGAGTGAAGAGCGTCTGGCCCGTCCGTTGATTCGACTGGCCAAGTTGGTCGGTGTCGGCACGAGTTATGTGGGCATGAGCCATGACTACCACGAGATAGACGATGACGTCCTGATCGAGGTGCTGGCAGCGCTGGGCATCGACGCCTCCAGCGAGAACGCCCAACTCATCGCCATCCGACGCATTCTGAACGAGCGTTACTCCCGATTGGTGGCACCCACCGTGCTGCATATCGCCGGTAGCGAGGACCGGGTGCTGGTGAACACCGGCATTCTGGACGTGCCTTCGGCGAGCATCACGCTGGAGAATGGCGAGCCATATCAGGGCACCGTTGAAGTTGGTCCTGGAGATGGATCCCAGGCCTACGACTTGGATGGCACGTTCATTTCGAATGCGGCTGTGGTCATTCCCGCCGATCTGCCGATCGGTTACCATACGCTGCATGTCAAGGTCGCCGACCGTGTGCAAGACGCCACTTTGATCAGTGCGCCTGATCGCGTCGATCTGCTTGACCCGATGAAGGGCGGCAGTCTGTGGGGCTGGATGGCCCAGCTGTACTCGATTCGCTCATCCAACTCCTGGGGCGTGGGCGATTACGAGGATCTGAAGACCATGCTGGTGGATGCCAAGCAGAAGACCGGTGCCGACTTCGTGCTCATCAATCCGGTGCATGCCGCCGAGCCGGTGTCCCCGCTCACCCCGTCGCCGTATCTGCCGGTAAGCCGTCGCCTGATCAACTTCACGTACATCCGCCCCGAGGCGATCGTCGAATATGCCACGCTCAGCGAGGGCGACAAGAACGCCGTCGACGGGCTGCATGCCGACACCGAACCGCTGAACGGTGATTCCCAGCTCATCGACCGTGACGCCATGTGGCACAGCAAGATGCACGCCCTGTGGATTATCTTCAAGGCCGGCCGCACCGCCGAACGCCAAAGCGCGTTCGACCAATTCAAGGCGGACTACGGTTCCGACTTGGAGGCGTATGCCACGTGGTGCCTGTGCTACGACAAGTGGGGGCGCCCAACGGCGAGGAGAGCAACTGGGAGCGCAAGTTCAACCGCAACTCCCCGGAAATCGCCAATCTGCGCAAGCAGTACCCGGACACTTTGGACTTCTACCGCTGGCTGGAATGGATTGCCGCCGAGCAGCTGTCCTCCGCCCAGCAGACAGCCAAGGACGCCGGCATGCATATCGGCATCATGTCCGATATGGCCGTCGGCGTGCACCCCTCCGGCGCTGACGTGTGGTGGAATCCCGAGCGCTTCGCCAAGGGAGCCACGGTCGGCGCACCGCCGGACATGTTCAACCAGCAAGGCCAGAACTGGAGCCAGCCGCCGCTGAGCCCGATCAATCTGGAGGCCACCGGCTACGAGACCTACCGCAATATGGTGCATGGCATGTTCGCCCGTGCCGGTGCGGTGCGCATCGACCACATCCTTGGCCTGTTCCGCCTGTGGTGGATTCCCGAGAACCGTTCGGCTATGGATGGCGCTTACGTGTACTACGACTCAGACATCATGCTGGGCGTTCTGGCCATCGAGGCCTCTCGTGCCGGCGGCGTGGTCGTAGGTGAGGACCTCGGCGTGGTACCGGACCATGTGGCCGATTCCCTGTCGAGCCACGGTATTCTCGGTTGCGCCGTTGAATGGTTCGAGCAGCGCGACGGCGTGTTCCGCGCCCCCTCCCAGTGGCGTCCGTACGCATTGGCCTCCGTGAATACGCACGATCTGCCGCCGACCGCCGGTTACCTGGAATACGAGCACGTCAAGATTCGTGAGCGTCTGGGCTTGCTGACCGGCCCGGCCGAGGAATTCGAAGCCTCCGCAAAGACCGAGCAGGATGCGATGCTGGCCATGCTGGTCGAGCAGGGCTATCTTGATGCCGACTTCGCCGAACATCGTGAGGATCACGAGTCGGATATCGTCGACGCGCTGTACCGCGCACTGAAGGGTTCGCCGTGCAAGCTGCTCGCCGCCTCGATCACCGACGCGGTGGGGGAGAAGCGTGCGCAGAACCAGCCGGGCACCAACAACGAATACCCGAACTGGCGCATCCCGCTGGCCGACGCCAAGGGCAACGTGGTACCGCTCGAAACCCTCTTCGACACCCCCGGCGCCCAACGCTTCGCCCAGATCTTCAATTCCTGACCCGCTTTACCTCCCCCTGACGAGCCGAGTCGTTAAGCGGACAGTCCAGTGGACTGTCCGAAGACGAGGCCTGAACGAAGCGATAGCTGAGAGAAGACAGGGAATTGCCTCACCGTAGGTGAGTCAGTTAGCCGAAGTGGGTGGGAGAGAGACCATAAATAGGGGAAGAGAAGCCATAAACCCAATGGAGTGTCCCCAGTTGCCCTATGTCAAGACCGGCGATATACTAGTGGATTGTTGTGTTTCCCTAAGGGGTCCTTCAAAGCGCTATCCCACTCGCCATCGAGGACTTTCAGGGAGCCCACGGATAATGAGGTTCGATGCCTCTTGGATGCGGCCCTGACCAAGCCACGCCAAGCAGCTGAGACCCGGAACACAATATAGAAAAGGTAATCCAGTGAAAACTTTCACTCCGAAGCCAGCTGATCTGACTCATGACTGGTACGTCATCGACGCCACCGACGTGGTGCTCGGCCGTCTCGCCACCCAGGCTGCAATTCTGCTGCGCGGCAAGAACAAGCCGACCTACGCTCCGCACGCCGATTCCGGCAACCACGTGATCATCATCAATGCCGACAAGATTGCTCTGACTGGCAACAAGATGGGCAAGGAACTCTACTCGCACTCCGGCCGTCCCGGTGGTCTGCGTCGTGACTCCTACGCCGAGCTGCTCGAGAAGAACCCCGAGCGCATCATCAAGAACGCTGTCAAGGGCATGCTGCCGAAGAACCGTTTGGCCAAGGTGCAGCTCGACCGCCTGCGTGTCTTCCGTGGTGCCGAGCACCCGCACACCCCGCAGAAGCCCCAGGTCTTCGAGATCGCCCAGGTCTCGCAGCAGGCCAAGTGAAACCTGAGAGGAGATAAGAATCATGGCTGAAAACACCAACGACTCCCAGGTTGTCGAGACCGAAGAGGAGCTCACCAACTACACCACCGAGACCAACGCTGGCGCTGGCACCGGCACCTCCGCGATCGAGCCGGGCTACGGCACCGGTCGCCGCAAGGAGGCTGTCGCCCGTGTCCGTCTGGTTCCGGGTGACGGCAAGTGGACCATCAACGGCCGCACTCTGGAGGAGTACTTCCCCTCCAAGCTGCTGCAGCGTGAGGTCAACTCTCCGATTGTTCTGCTCAAGCTCGAAGGCAAGTTCGACGCTATCGTCCTCGTTGACGGCGGCGGCACCACCGGCCAGGCCGGCGCCATCCGCCTCGGCGTTGCCCGCGCTCTGAACGCCATCGATCGTGATGCCAACCGCGCCGCCCTGAAGAAGGCTGGCTTCCTGACCCGCGACGCTCGCGTCGTGGAGCGCAAGAAGGCTGGTCTGCACAAGGCACGTCGCGCCCCGCAGTTCTCCAAGCGTTAATTTCGCTTGTCCTGTACCGAGCATACAAAGGCTCTCCGTGGAATTCCACGGAGAGCCTTTGTGTTTATGTCGTGCCGTTTTGAGTGTGACTCACACCTGCTTCATCAGCGTGATGCTCAGCGCCGGCATGGTCCAGACATTGTCGTCGACGGGAGTGTCCGGCGTGTCATCCACAGGGGCATCAGGCATATCAGCTGATACCTCATCCCGAGGCACGGACGAGGTGCCGTTTGCGGCGTGATCCGTTACTGGCATCGCGAATTCGATGGCATCCGCTTCATTCTCAGTCGAGGATTCCGTACGCTGCATGGCTACTTCTTCGACCAGCTTGCGTACTGTCTCGCTGGCGTTCGGTATATGCTGCGTCCAGACGGCGGTGTCACCGTTCAAATCGCATTCCTCGACCTGAGTGCCATGCCCGGCTCGGCGGCCGTTGATTTCGGCCGAGCACCATTTAGGCGTCCAGTGAGTGTCTGGCGGCAAGCGGAATGCGCGGTCATCAGCGGTGCCGTTGACCACAATGCACACGTCCACCTCACTGTTGGACAGCAATCGCATGGTGAAGCTACGTACGCCCAAATCGAACCAGTCACGCTCCATCGGCGTGGTGCCGTCGGGCAGGAACCACTGCACGCGGCTTGAGGGCTTGAGCAGGCCGAGCTGGGTCAGTCGGGTGAAGAAATCCTCGTGGTGATACAGGTCCAGTGATTTACGCAGCGCCACCAGTCGAGACACGGTTTTCAAGCGGCGCATCTCGCGTGTCTTGTTGGTGGAATACATCCAATCCCACTTCAGCCACGTGATGTCGTTGTCTTGGCAGTAGGCGTTGTTGTTGCCGTCCTGTGTGTTGCGGAATTCGTCGCCGGCGAGCATCATCGGCGTACCCAGCGAGAGCAGCAGCATGCCGATCATGTTCATGGCCGCCTGTTCGCGTGCCATGATGACGTCTGGATCATCGGTGACGCCTTCGACGCCGAAATTGGCGGAATGGTTCACCGACGAGCCATCATTATTGTTCTCGCCGTTGGCTTCATTGTGCTTGGAGCGGTATCTGGTGAGGTCCGTCAGCGTGAAACCGTCGTGGCAGGACACGAAATTGATGGAGGCCGGAGCGCCACGCCCTGGTTCGGTGGCGAACAGATCGGCCGAGCCGCAGAGTCGTGTGGCCATCTCCTGCAAACTGATACGCCCGAAATCGGAGCCGCCGTCCACATCTTCAAGCCAGAAGGTGCGGGCCGTGTCGCGGAAGCGGTCATTCCATTCGGCGAACGGCACGGAGAATTGGCCGGTGCGCCAGCCGAGGTTGCCCAGATCCCACGGCTCCATAATGAGCTTCAGGTTGCCCAGCAGCAGATCGGAACGCAGGGCGTAGAGGAACGGGTGATGATGGGTGAATTCGCCTTCCAGACGGGCCAGCGAGACGCCAAGGTCGAAGCGGAAACCGTCTATGCCGATACGCTTGGCCCAGTATCGTAATGAGTCGATGGCAAAGGTGGCCACATGCGTGTTGGTGAAATCCAGCGTATTGCCGCAACCAGTGGTGTCTTCGAGTCGACCGGTATTGGATTTTTGATGGCGATAGTAGGCCAGGTCGTCGAGGCCGCGCCAGCAGACCGTCGGGCCTTCGACGCCGCCTTCGCATGTGTGGTTGTAGACCACGTCCATGATGACTTCGAAGCCGGCCTCGTGCAGTGCGCGCACCATGTCTATGACTTCTTGGCGCACGGCGGCCGCGCCCTTCTCCTGGGCGGCTTTAGTGGCGTAGGAGGGTTCGGGGGCGAAGTAGCTGAGAGTGGAGTAGCCCCAGTAGTTCTTGCGGCCGTGTTCTTGCAGGAAGAGCTCGTCCTGCTTGGCCATAATCGGCAGCAGTTCGATGGATGTGATGCCTAGACCCTGCAGATAGGCGAGCGTGGTGGGGTGGGCGAGTCCGGCGTATGTGCCGCGCAATGATTCGGGCAGCCACGGTGCGTTGGCGGTGAAGCCTTTGACGTGCATCTCATAGATGACGGTTTTGCGCCACGGCACATGCGGGTGCTGCGGATCGGCCTCGTGCTTGTGGATGTCGCGATCGTCGATGGCCACGGACACCGGCGCATGGCCGAGCGAGTCTACGGTGCTCATGGCACCGTATGCCGAGCCGATTACCTTGCGGTCCACGACATCGCATTCATAGGAGAAGGCGGCGGGGGTGAGCTCCATGGAGCCGTCGATGCCCTTGCCATACGGGTCAAGCAGGAATTTGTATGGATTGAAGCGCACGCCGTGTTTCGGGTCCCATGCGCCGTCCACGCGGTAGCCATAACGCATGCCGTCCCATGCTTTGGGCAGGTGCACGTACCACAGGCCGTAGTTCGGCCCGGTCATGCGGAACAGGGTCTCGCGCAGATACAAATGTTCGATAATGCGCGTGCATACCGGGAACTCATGAATCTGCTGGATAAAGGAGATATTCGGGTCCTCGAACAGGCGGATGGCGTCTTGGAAGAAAGCGCCGGGCTCATCAATGGGCTCCAGTACGCATAGCCAAACCTGATCGGCGGTTTCGGAACGAACAACGGCGTCAGCCCCACCGTCGTCAGTGAAGTACAGCCCTGGGCGAGTGGCGTAACGATGCAACGGTGGGTTTTTCATACCTCCATTGTAGACGTGTTGTCACTTTTGGTGGAAGCCCTTGATTTTCAAAGCAACACGCCGAATGAAAGTAGTTTTATAAAAAGGGTTTGCAAAACTGAGATAATGAAGTTATGCTGTATTCAACACCTCGCAAAGATAGCGGGATGACAAAGAACAATCAATGCACAACCAATCGCCGTGCGATCAGGCTTGACGGCCGGCCAACTAGCCAACCAATCAGCCACCCGGTTGACCGACCAGCCGCCCGACCTCGTCCATCGCATTGGCATGCTTTCACCGTAGAAAGGACCCATCATGAAGGCTCTCGTGCTCACCGGCGTCAAGGAATTCGAAATCCAGGACCTGCCCACTCCTGAAATCCAGCCCAACGAAGTACTGATCAACACCGCTTACGCCGGCGTGTGCGGCACCGATCATGACCTGTACGCCGGCCGTCCTGGATCGGCCGCCGCTGTGCCGCCGATCGTGCTCGGCCATGAGAACTCCGGCGTCGTGGCCGCCATTGGTTCCGAGGTCACCGGTGTTAAGGTGGGCGACCGTGTGGCCGTCGATCCGAACATCTACTGCGGCCAGTGCGAATACTGCCTGACCCAGCGTCCCGAACTGTGCGACCACCTCTCCGCCGTGGGCGTCACGCGCGACGGCGGCCTTGCCGAACAGTTCACCGCACCGGCTACCGTGGTCTACAAGCTGCCGGACAACGTCTCATTAAAGGATGCCGCCGCCATCGAACCCATCTCCTGCGCCGTGCACGGCGTGGACCTGCTGAAGCTGCGCCCCTACCAGAAGGCGCTGGTCATCGGTGACGGTTTCATGGGCCAGCTCTTCGCCCAGATCGTGCAGGCTTACGGCGTGCATCAGGTAGATCTGGCCGGCATTTTTGATGAGAAGCTCAAGCGCAACCAGGAACTTTTCGGCGTCGCGAACGTCTACAACACCACGCGTGAAGCCATTCCGGCCGAATCCTATGATGTGATCATCGAGGCCGTGGGGCTGCCTGCCACCCAGGCTCAGGCCGTTGCCGCCGCCAAGAAGGGCGCGCAGGTGCTCATGTTCGGCGTGGGCCCGCAGGAGGCGCACTTCGAGATGAACACCTACGATATCTATAAGAAGCAGCTGACCATTCAGGGCTCCTTCATCAACCCGCTCACCTTCAAAGACGCCATCAGCCTGCTCGAATCCGGCAAGATGAACGTCGCACCGCTCATCAGCCACGAACTGGGACTCGAAGAAGTCCAGGACTTCCTCGACGGCAAGATCCAGGGCGTCTCCAAGGCCGTCGTCAAGGTCTGCGAGTAGTTTCGGCACTTTGCAGGCTCCCCTCCCTGAGGGGAGCTGGCGGCGGAGCCGGCTGAGGGGAGGCATCCGGCGGCGTGTATTACCACCCTCCGGTGCTGCGCACCACCTCCTGCCAGCGGGAGGAAGAGGTTTCGTCTCACGGTTTTCGCCGCCAATATAGCTTGGCCGCCGGCTTTCCCTTTTTCTTCCGGCGGCCGCATTTTTCCCTGCACCACCTCTACTGACAACGATGTTAATGGAGTCAACCCATGATTCGCTTTTTTGAAAAATTCGGTATTCCCCGTGTGTTGCTGCTTGGCTTCCTCGCCGTTGCCATCTTCATGACGGGCGACGGATTCGAGCTCACCTTCCTCTCCAAATTCATGGTCGACCAAGGCTTCTCGTCCTCACAGGCCTCCCTGCTGGTCACTGTGTACGGCCTGTTCGCGGCCCTCGGCGGCTGGTGCGCCGGCGTGCTCGCCGAAATGTTCGGTGCCCGCCGCATCATGATGTTCGGTGCCTGCTGGTGGATCGGCATCCACCTGCTGTTTCTCGGGGTCGCCATCCCGAGTGGTCTGTATTCGCTGATTCTGGGCCTGTACGCCTTGCGCGGCATCGGCTACCCGCTGTTCATCTACAGCTTCGTGGTCCTGATGGCGCAATACATCAGCCCCGCCCGCCTGGCCTCCGCCACCGGCTTCTTCTGGACCTGCTTCTCTCTGGGCATTGGCGTGTTTGGCGCTTACCTGCCGAGCTTCATCATGCCGGTGTTCGGCGAATACAAGACCTTCTGGTTCGCACTGCCGTTCTCCATCGTCGGCACCGTCATGTGCTTCTTCTTCGTACCAAAGAACAAAATCGTCAAATCGCAAGGACTGAGCCGCAAGGAACAGCTCGCCGAGCTGGCCGAGGGTGCCACCATCCTGGTCACCAATCGCAAGGTGCTCATCTGCGCGATCATCCGCATCATCAATAACCTGCTGCTCTACGGGTTCCCGGTCATCATGCCGTTGTACCTGTGCACCACCCACAATGGCGGCATCAACATCTTCAAAACCGAGGAATGGATGCGTATCTGGGGCTTCGTGTTCGTGATCACGCTGATTTTCAACACGTTCTGGGGCTGGTTCATGGACCGCTTCGGCTGGGTATGGCCGATGCGCTGGTTCGGCTGCGCGGTGCTCGCGGTCGGCTCGGTGGCGTTCTACTACATTCCGCAGTGGTTCGGCGCGAATGCCATTATGATGATCGTCGCTTCGGTCATCGTCGGCATCGGCACCTGCGCGTTCTCGTCGCTGCCCACCATCATGACCCTGTACGCGGGCGGCAAGCAGGGTGCGGCGCTGTCCGCATACAACCTCGCCGCCGGTCTGACCACGTTCGCCGGCCCTGGCATCGCCACCATTCTGCTGCCGGTTGTGGGCTATGAAGGCGTGTGCTGGACGTACGCCGGACTGTATGTGCTCGCCTTCGTGCTTACCTTGTTCATCCGCCCGCAGCAGCCCGGCTTCGACGCCAAAGGCCGCCGCATCAAGGGCGCAAAGGTTGCATCCGCAGAGTCCTCCGAGTCCTCGGAACCTACCGACAGCGCATCCGTGCACGTTCAGCTGCCCGAAGTAACCGTGGCCGCCGAAATGGTTGCCACTGCGAACTGATCGCAACATCATGTTGCGTCAGCAAGAAAGTATCGATAATTGACTAGGAGTGCGGCATGGTTCTGCCGCGCCGCATACCTTGTCCGACTATCCTTAACCTTTATCCAACCACAATATTCAAAGGAGAATCACATGGCTAAGCCAATGACCGCGTTCACTACCGACCTCCAGCATTCCGGCATGATTGCCAAAGACCTGGATGAGACCATCAAGTTCTACCGCGAGGTTATGGGCTTTGAGCTCGCCGGACTGTTCATGAATGGCGAGAACCGTTGCGCCTTCCTGCGCTACGGCCACCTGACCATTGAAACCTGGGAAGGCGACCCCGCCCCGATGACCACCGGCGCCATCAACCACTGGGCTTTCGACACCCCGGACATCGAAGCCGCCTTCGAGAACGCCAAGGCGCTCGGCGTGGACTTCAAGGACACCGAGATCCAGTCCATCCCGAGTTTCTGGAAGCATGGCATCCGCTACTTCAACATCTACGGCCCCAACGGCGAGACCATCGAATTCTGCCAGATTGTGGAGGAGTAGTGGCTCCGATGCGCTCGATTCGCGCGCAATATGCGTGTCGATAGTGGCCGCAATATAATACTCAGCCTTTATTACGGGCTGGCCTGATAGCTAACATTCAACGACCGGTGCACATGCGCCGGTCGTTTTTTTTTAGTGCCTGATGATTGTGCTGGGTGACAACAATGAGCGGCACGCTGGGCATAACAACATCCATGCAAGAAAGTATCAATTCTTGACTGTTTTCGCGCCAAAACACTGCTATTTTCGCAGCGAAACTTGTATTAACGCTCCAAAGTTGGGCGGATGAAAACAACGAAGTTTGCATAGTAAAAGGAGACGGTCCATGGCACAAGGACTGGCGCGAAAACTACTGCCGGGATTCTTGGCGATCGCAGTGTTCATGACAGGCGATGGGTTTGAACTGACCTTTTTGTCCAAGTATGTCGTCGATCAGGGATTCAGCTCGTCGCAGGCATCACTGCTGTTTACGATGTACGGATTGGTCGCGGCGCTCGCCGGCTGGTCCTCGGGCGTGCTGGCCGAACTGTTCGGAGCCAAGCGCATCATGCTTATTGGCGCGGGTTCTTGGATCGTGCTGCATCTGGTATTCATCGGTGTGGCATTGCCTAGCCACAGTTATCCGCTGATGCTGGCGTCGTATATGTTGCGAGGCATGGGCTATCCGCTATTTATCTACAGCTTCGTAGTGTTGCTTGCGCAAACTGTGGATCCCGGCAAACTGGCATCGGCCATGGGCTGGTTCTGGACTTCCTATTCCTTTGGCATCGGTGTGTTTGGCGCCTATCTGCCGGCGTTCATCACGCCGGTGATTGGTGAATACTATTCACTGTGGGTGTCACTGCCGTTCTCGATTGTCGGCATGATTATCTGTCTGTGTTTTGTGCCGAAAACCCGTAACGCCAATCTTGACACGATGAGCTCTTCGGATAAGCTTCGTGAACTCTCTCGCGGCGTGACCATTCTCAAAGACAACCACCAGATTGCGCTTGCTGCCGTATTGCGTGTGATTTGCAATCTCACTTTGTACGGTTTTCCGGTCATTATGCCGCTGTATCTCGCCACGCATACAAACGGCGGCGGAGCTTGGTACCAGGTCACCGAATGGTCCACCATCTGGGGTCTGCTGTTCGTCGTCACCGTATTCGGCAATGTGTTCTGGGGCCGTATGGGCGATTGCTTCGGCTGGATGAGCCAGATGCGCTGGTGGGGCTGCTGGCTCTCCGCGCTCGGTACTCTCGCCATGTACTATGTGCCGCAGCTGTTTGGGCACAACCTGCCATTTATGTATGTGTGCGCCGTGGTGCTCGGCATGGGTATTTCCGCTTTCGTACCGATGGGCGCAGTATTCCCTGCTCTGGAACCTGAGCACAAGGGCGCTGCGGTTTCCGCACATAACCTCGCTTCAGGCCTGACCACATTCTGTGGTCCGTTCATCGCTACGGTACTGCTCAATACCGTAGGTTTTGCCGGAGTGTGCTGGGCATATGCCATTTGCTACATCTCTGGCTCGGTCATCTCATTCTGGATTCGCCCCGAACAGCCGGGCATCACCCGCAAAGTGGCGGCGAACTGAGCGGTGCTCGCTGACTGTTCTCGTCAAAAACCAACAATACAAGACCCTCAAAAAATAAATTCAACCAATATAAGGAGAAATACCATGAAAGCAGTTGTTCTCGAAGAGCAGGGCGTCATCAATGTGCGTGAGGTCCCGGACGTCAAGGATCCCGGCCCCGGTGAGCTGCGTATCGCACCCCACACCGTGGGCGTATGCGGTTCTGATTTGCATTACTACACGCACGGTCGTGTTGGCAAGTATGTTGTTGAGCAGCCAATGATTCTCGGCCATGAGGCAGCGGGCACCGTGTTGGAGGTCGGCCCCGGCGTCACTGATTTCAAGCCCGGTGACCGAGTCGCCCTCGAGCCAGGCATTCCGGATATGACTTCGCGGGCCAGCCGACTGGGCATGTACAACGTCGATCCGGCTGTGCGTTTCTTCGCTACTCCGCCGATTGACGGTTGCCTGTGTGAGGAGGTCATTCACCCGGCCGCATTCACCTACCATCTGCCTGATTCCATGAGCTTTGGCGAAGGTGCGTTGCTTGAGCCGACCGCCGTGGGCATGTGGGCTGCCACCAAGGCGCGCATCAAGCCCGGCGATGTGTGCGTGGTGACCGGCTCGGGCACAGTGGGTATGCTCACTGCCTCTGCTGCGCTCGCCGGTGGCGCTTCCAAGGTGCTTGTTTCGGATGTGTCTTCCATCAAGCTGGGTATTATCGGCCAGATTCCGGGCGTTATCCCCGTGGATTTGACGACGGAGGACTTGGTTGAACGTGTACGCGAAGAGACCGCTGGGTGGGGCGCTGATGTGGCATTCGAGTGTTCCGGCGCGCCGAAAGCTTATGAGACGTTCTGGAAGCTGATTGCCCCGGGCGGTTGCGCGGTGCTCGTCGGTATTCCGGTCAACCCGGTACCGATTGACGTGACCGAGCTGCAGGCCACCGAAGTGCGTATTGAGAACATCTTCCGTTACGCCAATGTGTACCAGAAAGCCATCGATTTGGTCGATAGCGGCCGACTTAACCTGAAGCCGTTCATCACTGACACGTTTGCCATGAAGGACGCCAAGGCTGCCTTCGACCGTATGGATGAGGGTCGTCCGGGCGATATCAAGTTGCAGATTACGGTCAATCGAGACTAATCCGTGACGTGTTGATGACGAGATGATTGCCCGATGAAATCCTGCGGCATATGTTGGCGTTTCCCTTTTTCCGCCTGCACTTATGTGCCATATCCGTAGGATTCCGCCGGGCAATCATCTCGCCGTAGTTGTTCCACCGGTAAAGTACGAAATATGGCGAGCTGTACTGCGCAACATTGACAAGGAGGTCTGCGATGGATGCGCGAAACTTGACTGCGATTCCTCATTCGGATGCGGGCTCGCTGGAAGTGATTGTGCCCGATGGGGATGCGGCCATACGTTGGTCAAGCCACGGGTATCCGAGCTCTCTGGCCAAATGGCATTATCATCCACAAATCGAAATTCATCTTATCCGTGAGGGAAGTGGACAACTCATGGCGGGGGATGGACTCATGCCATTCGTGCCGGGGCATGTGGCGATGATCGGATCCAATCTGCCTCATAATTGGTTGTCGGATATCATTCCTGGAGAACGACTCTCTCATCGTGATGTGTTATGCCATATACGTCCGCAGACTATGCGACTATTGACCGCCGCTTTTCCCGAGACTTCCGGTTTCGAGACGGTATTGCGCCGTTCGCAGCATGCACTTGTACTGTTCGGTGATTCGGCACGTGAGGCCGGCGAGCTATTAGTGGCCATGGGAGAACATAGTCCAGCTAGACGGGTTGCCGACCTTATTGCTATTCTGACGGTATTCGAGCAGGCACCAGCGCAGGAAAGCCAGACCGTGGTAACGCCGGAATACAATCCAGTGATTGCGGTTGGCGCGGAGGATGGGATCAACGCCGCCATCACCTATATTTCCACACATCTGGATGAGGTCAGCTTGCAAGGTGCCGCTGATGCGGCGGCGATGAGCGTATCCACCTTTTCTCGCTTCTTCAAGCGAGTTGCCGGCATCGGTTTTGTTGATTTTGTTCGACGGCTTCGAGTGGGGCGTGCTTGTCGTTTGCTGACTTGCACGAACATGCCCATTGCCAAGATTCAACAGTTGAGCGGATATACGAATGCCTCGAATTTCAATCGTCGGTTTCTGGAAGAAACCGGTACGACTCCATCTCAATATCGCCGAGAACATTGATTGCCGCCCCGGTCTGGGCGGTGTCACGGATCCGTGCAAGAAAGTACCATAAGTGGGTTTCTTGGTATCAGATAGGGCCAATGCTGCCGTTTAGGCTTGAAAGTACAACGAAGTGGTTAGATGCGCATAAAGTGCATCGGCTCCAAGGAGGCAGCAATGAATGATAATTCGGTATGGCCGGTAGTGACCGCGGTAATGGTCGTGCTTGCGGTGGCCGTATGCCTGGCCATGGCTGGTGACATCCGGTTTGCCGTGATTGGTGTTCTATGACTGTCTCCATGAGTCCCGAAACCGCTGCCGCCTAGGCGGAAATCAGCCGCGTTCCGCAGCACCGCAGATATCGTCGAGATAATTCTCGGCGAACCGCAACGCGGCACCGATGATGTTCTGATCTTCGGCGCAGTGGCTTTTGCGCAGATTGAAATGGTCGGTGCCGAACGGGCTGCGTGCGATGACGCGCGCCTTCAGATCCTCGATGTCACTGTCTTCAAGATGCTGGGCTGCTTCACCGCCGACAATCACGTCGCCCGCGATGATGGATCGCGCGTTGACGATGGCCTGCGCCACGTAATCCAGCCACTCGTCCATGCGCTCGCGATGATGCCGTTCACCCTGCTCAAGCACGCTGAAGAAGCCGGGAATACTTTCGTAATCCTCGGGCAAGGTCTCCGGCGAGCAGTAGGTGTCCATGCAACCGCGCTGGCCGCAGTAGCATTCGCGGCCGCCCGGCACCAGCGTCATGTGTTCGATGGCGCCGTTGCACTGGTTCGGGCCTTGATGCAGCTTGCCTCCCACGATCACCGCGCCGCCCGGGCGTCGCTCCAGATAGACGCACACCGCATCGGTGAGCGTGGAGTCGAACCAGAGTTCGGCCATGGCTGAGGCATCGGAATCGTGAATCATCATGCACGGGTAATGGACCGACTGGCTGATGGTTTCGAGCGTAAGCCCAGTGTTGCCCATAATGGTGCCGAAGGTGATGGTGGTGGCGTCGGGGGAGAGGATGCCTTGGATGGCGAACGAGACGCCGAGCACCTTGCCGTGCTTCTTTTCGACGTCGGCGGCGAAGTTGTTGATGATGCCGCCGATACGCTGGTAGTAGACGTTGGTGTTGCGGTAAGGCAGGGCATCGTTGCGCTTTTCGATGACGTTGCCGTACAGGTTAATCGCGCACAGGCGCAGTTCGTTGGACCGCATCACTACCCCGATGGCAGTGCGATGATCGGGATTGAACTCATAATTTTGCGCCTTGCGCCCGCCGGTGGAATCCTGCAGTTCGCCTTTGCGGATGAGTCCGTCATCTTCTAGGGCGCGCAGATTTTGGGTGATGGTGGGCAGGCTGAGGCCGAGTTCGCGTTCCAGTTCCTGCTTGGTGACATGGCTATGGCCATACAGATACTGGGTCATGGCACTGCGGTTGTGCGCTTTCACTGCGGTCGATGGCATTGCCCTCATATTTACCCCTTTGTGCGATGAGATATATGCAAGTATATTTTATGAAAGTGGCTTTCATGTGCCTCGACGCGGAGGTTATGAGGCAACGATCGTATATTTGTAGGCGATTCTGGGTACTTTTTAAATCAATTTTCTAGAAATGTGGAGAAGATGAGTGCTTTTGAGAATTTGCTTTAAAAAAGTTCTCGGATTGTGTTGTTTGCGGGCATGTGATATTTGGTAAAAAGTGAACAAAAAGTACCAAATCGCCGAATAGAGTGAGGATTTGTTTGATATTTCGCACAACTCTTAACAAAAATTGTTCAATATCGCACGTGAAACGCCGTCGATTTTGTGCGTATGCATCGCGTCGGACCGTTCGGTATATTGTGACTCAGGTCACATATGCAATGTGACAACGCATCACCGGTCATTTTCGGTTACTGAGGCGGTATCCCGCTGGTGCAACTGAGGTGACGAGGCGATGGGCCAGAACTTTGCCATATACCCCAAGAAGATCGAGGAGGACCCCAAGTGGCAGAAGCAAAGAAGAAAGTCGAAGCTGCCAATCCGACCCCAGAAGAGAAGCAGGCCGCAGCTGAGGCCGAGGTTGACGCGCTGGTTGCCCGCGCCAAGAAGGCTCTCGACGAATTCGAGAACCTCGACCAGAAGCAAGTTGATCGTATCGTCGCCAAGGCCTCCATCGCAGCTCTGAACAAGCACCTCGTTCTCGCCAAGATGGCCGTCGACGAGACCGGCCGTGGTCTCGTGGAAGACAAGGCCACCAAGAACATCTTCGCCTGTGAGCACGTCACCAACTACCTGGCCGGCCAGAAGACCGTCGGCATCATCCGCGAAGACGACGTGATGGGCATCGATGAGGTCGCCGAGCCCGTCGGCGTGGTCGCCGGTGTCACCCCGGTTACCAACCCGACCTCCACCACCATCTTCAAGTCCCTCATCGCCCTGAAGACACGCTGCCCGATCGTCTTCGGCTTCCACCCCGGCGCGCAGAAGTGCTCCGTCGAGGCCGCCAAGATCGTGCGCGACGCCGCCATCGAGGCCGGTGCTCCCGAGAACTGTATCCAGTGGATCGAGCACCCGTCCATCCAGGCCACCGGCGCGCTGATGCAGCACCCGGGCGTGGCCACGATCCTCGCCACCGGTGGTCCGGGCATGGTCAAGGCCGCTTACTCCTCCGGCAAGCCCGCCCTCGGCGTGGGTGCCGGCAACGCCCCGGCCTATGTTGATTCCGATGTGGACATCGTGCGTGCCGCCAACGATCTGGTGCTCTCCAAGCACTTCGATTACGGCATGATCTGCGCCACCGAGCAGGCCATCATCGTCCACAAGGACGTCTACGACCAGCTCATCAAGGAGCTCAAGGTCCGTAAGGCCTACTTCGTCAACGCCGAAGAGAAGGCCAAGCTGGAGCAGTACATGTTCGGCTGCACCGCCGGTTCCGGCGTCAAGCCCGTGCTGAACTCCGTGGTGCCGGGCAAGTCCCCGCAGTTCATCGCCAAGGCCGCTGGCTTCGAGATTCCGGCCGACGCCACCATTCTGGCCGCCGAGTGCAAGGAAGTCTCCGACGACGAGCCGCTGACCCACGAGAAGCTCGCTCCGGTGCAGGCCGTGCTCAAGGCCGACAACAAGGAGCAGGCCTTCGAGATGTGCGAGAAGATGCTCAAGCTGGGTGCCGGCCACACCGCCGCCATCCACACCAACAACCAGGAGCTCGTGCGTGAGTACGGCGTCCGTATGCACGCCTGCCGCATCATCTGGAACCAGCCTTCCTCTCTCGGCGGCATCGGTGATATCTACAACGCCATCGCCCCGTCCCTGACCCTGGGCTGCGGCTCCTACGGCGGCAACTCGGTTTCCGGCAACGTGCAGGCCGTGAATCTCGTCAACATCAAGCGCATTGCTCGGAGGAACAACAACATGCAGTGGTTCAAGATCCCGGCCAAGACCTACTTCGAGCCGAACGCCATCAAGTACCTGCGCGACATGTACGGCATCGAGAAGGCCGTCATCGTGTGCGATAAGGTCATGGAGCAGCTCGGCATCGTCGATAAGGTCATCGACCAGCTGCGCGCCCGCTCCAACCGTGTGACCTTCCGCATCATCGACTACGTCGAGCCGGAGCCCTCTGTCGAGACCGTCGAAAAGGGTGCTGAGATGATGCGCGAGGAGTTCGAGCCGGACACGATCATCGCGGTTGGCGGCGGCTCCCCGATGGATGCCTCCAAGATCATGTGGCTGCTCTACGAGCACCCGGAAATCGCCTTCTCCGACGTGCGCGAGAAGTTCTTCGATATCCGTAAGCGCGCCTTCAAGATCCCGCCGCTGGGCAAGAAGGCCAAGCTGGTGTGCATCCCGACCTCCTCCGGCACCGGTTCCGAGGTCACCCCGTTCGCCGTGATCACCGATCACAAGACCGGCTACAAGTACCCGATCACCGACTACGCGCTGACACCGTCCGTGGCCATCGTGGACCCGGTGCTGGCTCGCACCCAGCCGCGCAAGCTGGCCTCCGACGCCGGCTTCGACGCCCTGACCCACTCGATGGAAGCCTACGTGTCCGTGTACGCGAACGACTTCACCGACGGCATGGCCCTGCACGCGGCCAAGCTCATCTGGGACAACCTGGCTGAGTCCGTCAACGGCGAGCCTGGTCTGGCCAAGACCGACGCTCAGGAGAAGATGCACAACGCCGCCACCATGGCCGGCATGGCATTCGGCTCCGCGTTCCTCGGCATGTGCCACGGCATGGCCCACACCATCGGTGCCCTGTGCCACATCGCCCACGGCCGTACCAACTCCATCCTGCTGCCGTACGTGATTCGCTACAACGGCCAGATTCCTGAGGAGCCCACCTCTTGGCCGAAGTACAACAAGTACATCGCCCCGGAGCGCTACCAGGACATCGCCCGCAACCTCGGCATCGACACCGGCAAGACCCCGGCCGAAGCCGTGGAGAACCTGGCGAAGGCCGTCGAGGACTACCGCGACAACAGGCTCGGCATGAACAAGAGCTTCCAGGATTGCGGTGTGGATGAGGACTACTTCTGGTCCGTGCTCGATCAGATCGGCATGCGCGCCTACGAGGACCAGTGCACCCCGGCCAACCCGCGCATCCCGCTGATCAACGACATGAAGGACATCGCCGTCGGTGCCTACTACGGCGTCTCCCAGGCGGAAGGCCACAAGCTGCGCATCGAGCGCGAGGGTGAGGCCGCCATTGAGGAAGCCTCTGAGCGCTGATTGCAGGCGGTTTGTGGTTGCTGGCACCATCAAGCCACCAACCGCGGTGTTGCAGCTTAGTGGCTGCATAGCGGACACAAGGAGCCCGACCCCATTACAGGGGCCGGGCTCCTTTGCATATGTGGCGCTCCCTCAGCCGGCAGGTGCCTCCATGGGGCGGTAACCTACTCATGGGGCGGTAACTTGCCCATGGGGCGGTGAAAACCCCATGGGGCGGTGTACGAAAACGGCTCTATTCTGCGGAAGGTAAAATTTTACCGTCCGCCCCATGGGCCAATTACCGCCCCATGAGGGAATTACCGCCCCATGGAATCGCTGAAGCGTCGCTAAATCGCCGCAATAATGCAGCCAAAAGCAATAAAGCTGGCAAACGCCTCGGTAATGCCGGTCACCACGGGCTTCAAGATTGTGCGCCGTGTAACCACCGGCAACGCAACGGCGCGGGCCAACAGCAGCACAGTCATCGCAATCAGATACGGGCTGCGTCCAGCCGGCACGGCGGCTAGCAGCAATAGCGCCACATGCCATACCCACGAAGCCGCCACCCCGCGTTCCCGGATCATGGTTTTGACGACCAGAACCGACCCATACTGCGTCAGCGCAAACAGCACAGTGGCAATCAGCCTGTTCACGGGCAATGAACCTGCGGGCCACCAGGTGTGAAGGTCGAATATCTGGCTCAAATCCGGCATATTCCGAATCGCGGCGCGTGTGGCGGTGACATCAGCGGCTGCGCACGAGGCATGTGCTGCGTTGATGGGCATAACACATGCCGTCTCAACAGCGCTGCCAAACGACGCGATCACCGTGGCCATGGCCGACACGGCATTGCCCCACAGCGAGCGCTCCTTCCTCAGCCGCAGCGGGTAGCATAACCATTACCCATGCGCCAGGTTGGTTGTCGAACCAATCGCGTTTAAGGGTCTTGCGGCGGGAAGCCATATCTGTCATGATATCGCAGCGAATGGTTCTCAATAAGAAAGATGTGAGACCTGCATTGCGACAATCGAACATGGGAAGTGCGAGAAGCCTGTGTTTCAGCCATTATGCAACATGTGCGATTGTTTGGAAATGTTCATTTGGCTCACATTGTGTACCGTGACGGCGATATTATGCGAGACTAATCTCGTTGAGTATCGCCCTCGGCGCTGGAAATGGCCTCGGCTATCGGATCTTGGCTGAAGTCGTGGTTGCGATAATCAGGGTCGTCCACCGGCAGATGCTGCACCAAGGTATCGAACACCTGACTGTAGATTTTGCCGCGCTCGAGCACCGCATCGAGCACATGGCCGCCGAACGTCTTGTCGTCGGACAGGAAGTGCTCGTGGAATCCGGCCACAGCCGCGCCGTGAAACATCACGGGGGAGAAGTACCCGAGCATGGTGCCCTTGACGTCGTGGCGCAGGAACACGGCCTGCCGGTCGGCCACCTCTACCAGCGTGGGGTAGGGTGCCTGCTGCTTGATGACCGCGCGTGTCTTGATGAAGCTGAACGTGCCGCGCACAATTACCGAAAAGAACGTGTTCGCGCGGCCGTTCGCCTTGACGATCTTATCGTTGAGCTCTTCTAGGCCGATATCATGACGCTCGCACTGGTACTGGAAGGCCGCGCGATGGCTATTGGCGAATGGCATGGTGAAGTCGTCCGGCACGCGTTCGGCCACACCGGATTGGCCTATCTTGTATGCCACGCCATCCAGGATGATGAGCTCGCCGTCCAAGCCCTCGCCGGTGCCGATGCCGGTGTCGCCATGCTTGAGCAATTCGCCGATGGTGGTGGTGCCTTCCAGCAGCCCCGGCACGAGTAAGGCCAGAGTGCCGTGCTGATATAACACGTTGGCGCCGTGCTCACGAATAGGTTTGATGTTCTTTGCCAGTGATTGTGTCACGAGCCTTAAGAGTAATTCGTGTTACCATCCAACTCAATTAATCAATCCATATTCGCCAACGTGAGCTATACCACTATATATAGGTAAGTCTCAGAAGGATGTTGGTAGGCGACACGCGGAGCGGCTATGCCGCGAGGTAATACGAACGGCATGAGCGCGACACGCGCGAATTCCTCCGCACTGTCCCACCTCAATGCTTGAATAAACAAGTTGCCTGATTTGGGCTCGCAAATTGGAATTAAAAAAGCGAGCGCGGGCCGGGAGCCACTTCAAGTGAAGTGACAGCCGGAAACCGCGCACTGATGTCGGATGACCGCCAGAGGACGTATGTCCAAGGGAGGCCATGCGCGCCGGTGCCCTAGAAGCAGGTTGGTAAACAGTACAACGAACATCGCTAGAAAGGGCGGACGGCAATGGCGGGACAGAAAATCCGCATCAGGCTTAAGTCCTATGACCACGAGGTCATCGACCAATCGGCGAAGAAGATCGTCGAAACGGTGACGAACGCGGGCGCAACTGTTGTTGGCCCCGTTCCGCTGCCGACCGAGAAGAACGTCTTCTGTGTTATCCGTTCTCCTCACAAGTACAAGGATTCTCGCGAGCACTTCGAGATGCGCACTCACAAGCGCCTCATCGACATCGTGGACCCGACCCCCAAGGCCGTGGACTCCCTGATGCACATCGATCTGCCTGCGGACGTCAACATCGAAATCAAGCTGTAAGGGAGGAGGAAGCATTATGTCTAATCGCAAGGCTCTGCTGGGCAAGAAGCTCGGCATGTCCCAGGTGTGGGACGAGAACGGCTTCTTCGTGCCCGTCACTCTTGTCGACGTGTCCACCAACGTGGTGACCGCTGTGAAGACCGAGGAATCTGACGGCTACAAGGCTGTCCAGCTCGGCTACGGCGCCATCGATCCCACCAAGGTGACCAAGCCGCTGGCTGGCCACTTTGCCAAGGCCGGTGTCACCCCGCGTCGCCACCTCGTCGAGGTGCGCACCGACGACGTCGATCAGTTCGAGGCCGGCCAGGAACTGGCTGCTGACCTGTTCGAAGAGGGTGCTGAGGTCGACGTGACCGGCACCACCAAGGGTAAGGGCTTCGCCGGTACCATCAAGCGTTGGGGCTTCAAGTCCTACCGCCGTACTCACGGTTCTCACAAGAACGAGCGCCGTCCCGGTTCTGTGGGCGCATGCGCCACTCCGAGCCGTATTCTCAAGGGCAAGCGTATGGCCGGCCGCATGGGTCATGTGACCGCCACTACCCAGAACCTGACCGTCGTCTCCGCTGATGTCGAGAACGGCATCCTCGCCATCAAGGGCGCCATTCCTGGCCCCAAGGGCGGCATCGTTCTCGTCCGCTCGGCTGTGAAGGGAGCCTGATAAACCATGGCAAACGTTACTCTGAACGTCACCGACGCCAAGGGCCAGGCCACCGGCACCGTTGAAGCTCCTGAGGCTCTCTTCGGCGTTTCCGCCGAGGATGTCCAGGCTCACATCCCGCTGATCCACCAGGTTGTCACCGCTCAGCTCGCTGCTGCTCGTCAGGGCACCCACGCCACCAAGACTCGTGGCATGGTTTCCGGCGGCGGCAAGAAGCCGTGGAAGCAGAAGGGCACCGGTCGTGCTCGTCAGGGCTCCATCCGTGCACCGCAGTGGTACCACGGCGGCACCGTGTTCGGCCCGCAGCCGCGTGACTACTCTCAGCGCACCCCCAAGAAGATGAAGGCCGCAGCTCTGCGCTACGCCCTGTCCGATCGCGCCAACGCCGGTCGCGTTGCCGTGGTGGAGTTCGGTATCACCGAGCCGTCCACCAAGGCCGCTGTCGCCGCTCTGGCCCCGATCACCGCGGACAAGTTCACCACGGTCGTCTTCACTCGCGACAACATCAACGAGTGGCTCTCCGTGCGCAACATCCCGACCGTTCACCCGATTTTCGTCGATCAGCTCAACACGTACGACGTGATTACCTCGCAGTACGTGGTCTTCACCAAGGAAGCCTTCGAGGCTTTCGTGGCTGCCAAGACCGAGCCGAAGGAGGCCTGATTTAGATGGTCGCTATTCACAAGCCCGCTCACGACGTGATTCTTAAGCCCGTCGTCTCCGAGAAGAGCTACGCCGCTTCCGACCGTGGCCAGTACACCTTCGTGGTGGCTCCGGATGCGAACAAGGTGCAGATCAAGCAGGCAATCGAAGAGATCTTCAAGGTCAAGGTGACGAACGTCAACACCCTCAACCGCGCTGGCAAGAAGCAGCGCACTCGCACCGGTTTCGGCCAGCGCGCTTCCCAGAAGCGTGCGATCGTGACCGTCGCCGAGGGCCAGACGATCGACATCTTTGGTAACTGAAGGTTAGCCGAGAAAAGTTAAAGGAAGAACTACATTATGGCTATCCGCGTTTATAAGCCGACGACCGCAGGCCGCCGCAACGCGTCCGTCTCGGATTTCTCCGAGCTGACTCGTTCTACGCCTGAGAAGTCGCTGGTTCGCAAGAAGTCCAAGACCGGCGGTCGTAACTCTTACGGCCGTATCACCTCCCGTCATCGCGGCGGCGGCCACAAGCGTCAGTACCGTCTCATCGATTTCAAGCGTTGGGACAAGGACGGCGTGCCCGCCAAGGTTGCCGAGATCGAGTACGATCCGAACCGCTCCGCCCGTATCGCCCTCCTGCACTTCGCAGATGGCGAGAAGCGCTACATCATCGCGCCGAAGGGCATCAAGCAGGGCGACGTCATCGAGACCGGTGCTCAGGCTGATATCAAGCCGGGCAACAACCTGCCGCTGAAGAACATCCCGACCGGTACCGTGGTTCATGCCATCGAGCTCCGCCCGCTGGGCGGCGCTAAGATCGCTCGTTCCGCTGGTGCTGCCGTTCAGCTCGTCGCCAAGGATGGCGCCTACGCTCAGCTGCGTATGCCGTCCGGCGAAATCCGCAACGTCGACGCGCGCTGCCGCGCTACCGTCGGCGAGGTCGGCAACGAGGACCACGCCAACATTCAGCTCGGCAAGGCTGGCCGCGCCCGCTGGATCGGCCGCCGTCCGATCACCCGTGGTGAGTCCATGAACCCGGTCGACCACCCGCACGGCGGTCGTACCCGCGGTGGTAAGCCGCCGGTCTCCCCGTGGGGCAAGGGCGAGGTTCGTACTCGTCGTCCGAAGAAGGCTTCGAACAAGATGATTGTTCGTCGCCGTCCGTCCGGCAAGAACCGCAAGTAAGGGAGTATCGAGAAGATGACTCGTAGCATCAAGAAGGGCCCCTTCGTCGACGCCCACTTGCAGAAGAAAGTCGACGAGCAGAACGAGAAGGGCACCAAGAACGTCATCAAGACGTGGTCCCGTCGTTCGATGATCACCCCTGATTTCATCGGACACACCTTCGCCGTTCATGATGGTCGCAAGCATGTCCCGGTGTTCGTCACCGAGGCCATGGTTGGTCACAAGCTGGGTGAGTTCGCCCCCACGAAGACCTTCAAGGGTCACGTGAAGGACGACAAGAAGGCCCGTCGCTAAGGATAAGGAATAGAACATGGAAGCTAAAGCAATCGCTCGTCACGTCCGCGTGACGCCGCGCAAGGCTCGCCGCATGGTCGACCTCATCCGCGGCAAGAAGGCGACCGAAGCCGTCACCATTTTGAAGTTCGCCCCTCAGGCTGCGGCCCTGCCGGTCCGCAAGACCCTGGAGAGCGCCATCGCCAACGCTCGTGTGAAGGCCGACAAGGCCGGCGAGCCGTTCCGCGAGAACGACCTGTACATCAAGGAGACCTACGTTGACGAAGGTGTGACCCTCAAGCGCTTCCGCGCTCGTGCCCAGGGCCGCGCTGCTCGCATCAACAAGCGCACCTCCCACATCACGGTCGTCGTGGCTAACAAGGAAGGAGCCCGCTAAAGATGGGTCAGAAGATCAATCCGTTTGGCTACCGTCTGGGCATCACTGAGAACCACCGCTCCAAGTGGTTCTCCGACTCCAACAAGGCCGGCGAACGCTACCGCGACTTCGTGCTTGAGGATGATCAGATCCGCAAGGAGATGAGCAAGGACCTCGAGCGCGCTGGCGTGTCCCGCATCGTCATCGAGCGCACCCGCGACCGCGTTCGCGTCGACATTCACACCGCCCGTCCGGGCATCGTGATCGGTCGTCGTGGCGCCGAGGCTGAGCGCGTCCGCGCCAAGCTCGAGAAGCTGACCGGCAAGCAGGTCCAGCTCAACATCTTCGAAGTCAAGAACGCCGCGCTGGACGCCCAGCTCGTCGCTCAGGGCATCGCTGAGCAGCTGACCAACCGCGTCACCTTCCGTCGTGCCATGCGTAAGGCCCAGCAGGACGCCATGCGCGCCGGTGCCAAGGGTATCCGCATCAAGCTCTCCGGCCGCCTCGGCGGTGCGGAAATGAGCCGTTCCGAGTTCTACCGTGAGGGCCGCGTTCCGCTGCAGACCCTCCGCGCCCTCATCGATTACGGCTTCTTCGAGGCCAAGACCACGTACGGCCGTATCGGCGTCAAGGTCTGGATCTACAAGGGCGACATGACCGAATCCGAGTTCGAAGAGCAGCAGGCTCAGCAGAACAACCGTCCGGGCCGTCGTGGTGGCGATCGCCGCCCGCGCCGTGGCAACCGTTCCGCCGCCCCGCAGGCCGCCGAAGCCCCCAAGGCTGAGGCTCCCGCCGAGGCCGCTCCGGCTGCAGAAACGAAGGAGTGAGCAAGAATGCTTATCCCCAAGAGGACTAAGTACCGCAAGCAGCACCGCCCTGTGCGTTCTGGCATGTCCAAGGGCGGCAACGAGATCAACTTCGGTGATTTCGCCATCCAGTCCCTCGCCCCGGCCTACGTGACCAACCGTCAGATCGAAGCCGCGCGTATCGCCATGACCCGCTACATCAAGCGTGGTGGCCGCGTGTGGATCACGATCTTCCCGGATCGTCCGCTGACCAAGCACCCGCTCGGTGCCCGAATGGGTTCCGGTAAGGGTGCCCCGGAGTTCTGGATTGCGAACGTGCGCCCTGGTCGCGTGATGTTCGAAATCGGTGGTGTGTCCGAGGACATCGCTAAGGAAGCCCTCCGCCGCGCTATCGACAAGCTCCCGATGAAGTGCCGCATTATCGCACGTGAAGGTGGTGATATCTGATGGCAGTCGGTACCGCTGATTACTCCATCAAGAATCTCAACGAGAAGACCAACGCGGAAATCGAAGGCTTCTTGAAGAAGTCCAAGGAAGAGCTGTTCAACCTGCGCTTCCAGCACGCCACCGGTCAGCTCGAGAACACCGCCCGTCTCAAGGCCGTCAAGAGCGACATCGCCCGCATGTACACCGTGCTTCGCGAGCGTGAGCTTGGCATCAGCCAGGAGCCGGCCGCCACCGAATCCAAGGAGAAGTGATTATGGCTGAAGAGCGTAACTTCCGTAAGGTTCGCCGCGGCTACGTCGTGTCCGACAAGATGGACAAGACGATTACCGTCGAGCTCGAGCAGCGTTCGACCCACCCGCTGTACGGCAAGGTCGTTCGTTCCACCAGCAAGGTCAAGGCCCATGATGAACACAACGACGCCCACATTGGCGACCTCGTGAGTATTATGGAAACTCGGCCTCTGAGCAAGACCAAGCGCTGGCGTCTCGAATCCATTATCGAGCGCGCCAAGTAAGTAAAGTTCGGCAAGGCTCGCCATTTACCGGGGTGTCATGGGCAACCACGATGCCCCGGTAAATGGGGAGAACCAGCTCGGCTAAGGAGAATCAATGATTCAGCAGGAAACGCGGCTTCATGTCGCCGACAACACGGGTGCGAAGGAACTCCTCGCCATCCGCGTGCTCGGCGGATCGAAGCGACGCTATGCCGGCATCGGCGACGTGATCGTCGCCTCCGTCAAGGACGCCATTCCTGGCGGGTCGGTCAAGAAGGGCGACGTGGTTAAGGCCGTTGTCGTCCGTACCGTCAAGGAATCCCGCCGTGCGGATGGTTCCTACATCAAGTTCGACGAGAACGCCGCCGTCATTCTCGGCTCCGGCCGTGAACCGAAGGGCACTCGTATCTTCGGACCGGTCGGTCGTGAACTGCGCGAGCACAAGTTCATGAAGATCGTGTCCCTCGCCCCGGAGGTGATCTGACATGGCAGCCAAGATCAAGAGCGGCGACCTGGTCAAGGTCATCCGCGGCAAGGACCGCGGCAAGGAAGGCACCGTCAAGCAGGTGCTCTCCAACGATCGACTGATCGTCGAAGGCGTGCAGATCGTCAAGAAGCACGTGCGTGCAACGCAGCAGGGCCAGCAGGCTGGCATCGTCTCCACTGAGGCTCCGATCCATCGTTCCAACGTGATGGTCATCGACCCGGAGACCAAGCAGCCGACCCGCGTTGGCATCACCGTTAAGGAAGAGGCGCGTGACGGCAAGGTGAAGACCGTGCGCGTGCGCGTCGCCAAGAAGTCCGGAAAGGAGCTGGCATGACCGATACTACTGTCGAAGCGCCGGCCACCCCGCGCTTGAAGGTCAAGTACAACGAGCAGATCATTCCTGAGCTCGAGAAGGAGTTCAAGTACTCCAACCCGATGCAGGTTGCCCGTGTCCAGAAGGTCGTCGTCTCCATGGGTGTTGGTGCCGCTGCCCGCGACTCCAAGCTCATCGAAGGTGCCGTCAAGGACCTCACCCTGATCACCGGCCAGAAGCCGAAGATCACCAAGGCCAAGAAGTCCGTCGCGCAGTTCCACCTGCGTGAAGGCCAGGCCATCGGTGCGTACGTCACCCTGCGTGGCGACCGCATGTGGGAGTTCCTGGACCGTCTGCTGACCCTCGCGCTGCCCCGTATCCGCGACTTCCGCGGCATCAACGGCCACCAGTTCGATGGCCAGGGCAACTACAACTTTGGTCTCACCGAGCAGTCCATGTTCCACGAGATCGATCCTGATTCGATCGATCACGTGCGCGGTATGGACATCACTGTGGTGACCTCCACCAAGGACGACAAGGAAGCTTACGCGCTGCTGAAGCACCTCGGCTTCCCCTTCAAGGAGAACTGATATGGCAAAAACCGCTCTTAAGAACAAGGCGGCCGGCAAGCCGAAGTTCAAGGTCCGCGCTTACACGCGCTGCCAGGTCTGCGGTCGTCCCCACTCCGTCTACCGCAAGTTCGGCCTGTGCCGCATCTGCCTTCGTGAGAAGGCTCACCGCGGTGAACTGCCCGGCGTTACGAAGTCCAGTTGGTAAACATCGACGCTGAAGGTCCGCGGCCCGAACGCTTCTAGAAGAAGCGTGAGGGCGGCGGAAACCATAGCGAGAAAGGGCAACAAGCCCAAATGACAATGACAGATCCGATCGCAGACATGCTTACGCGTCTGCGTAATGCGAGCGCGGCCAAGCACGAAACCGTGGATATGCCGTACTCCAAGTTCAAGGCGAACATCGCCGAGATCCTGAAGCGCGAAGGCTACATCAAGGACTTCACCGCTAAGGAAGCCAAGGTCGGCCAGACTCTTGAGGTCACCCTCAAGTACGGTCCGAACGGTGAGCGTTCCATTCAGGGCATCAAGCGCATCTCCAAGCCGGGCCTTCGTCGTTACGCGAAGTCCGACTCCCTGCCGATGCCGCTCGGTGGCCTGGGTATCGCCATCATCTCGACTTCTTCGGGACTGCTGACTCAGAAGGAATGCCTCGACCGAGGCATTGGCGGCGAAATTGTCGCCTTCGTGTGGTGAGAAAGGAGAGCTGAAACATGGCATCGCATATTGGTAAGCTCCCCATCGCCATCCCTGCTGGCGTTGAAGTCAAGATTGAAGGCCAGAACTTCTCCGCCAAGGGCGCCAAGGGTTCTGACTCCTACGTGGTTCCGGAAGGCATCACCGCTGCCGTTGAAGGCAACGAGATCGTCCTGACCGCCGCTGATGACCTGCGTCCGACCCGTGCCAAGCACGGTCTGGCCCGCTCCATCATGGCCGGCATGGTCAAGGGTGTTCACGATGGCTACTCCAAGACTCTTGAGATCGTCGGCACCGGTTACCGCGCCGTCGCCAAGGGCAAGGGCATCGAGTTCTTCCTCGGCTACTCCCACACCATCACCGTCAACCCGCCCGAAGGCATCACCCTGAAGGTGACCGACGCCAACCACGTGGTTGTCGAAGGCACCGACAAGCAGGTCGTGGGCCAGGTTGCCGCCAACATCCGCAAGCTGCGCGCTCCGGAACCCTACAAGGGCAAGGGCATCAAGTATGCCGATGAACGCATCCTGCGCAAGGCTGGAAAGGCTGGTAAGTGATATGAGCGTTGCTATTCTCGGAAAAGGCAAGAAGGTAGCTCTCAAGCGCCGTCACGCGCGTATCCGCAAGCGCATCTCCGGTACCCCCGAGCGTCCGCGCCTGGTGGTCACCCGCTCCAACCGTCACATGGTTGCTCAGGTGGTCGACGATACCAAGGGCATTACCCTGGTGTCCGCCTCCACTCTTCAGGCCGACTTCGCCGGCTTCGAAGGCACCAAGACTGAGGCCGCCAAGAAGGTCGGCGAGCTGATCGCCGAGAAGGCCAAGGCTGCCGGCATCACCGCAGTCGTGTTCGACCGCGGTGGCAACAAGTACACCGGTCGCGTCGCAGCCGTTGCTGATGGCGCCCGCGAGGGAGGTCTTGCACTGTGAGCGACAACGAAACGAAGGAAACCCAAGTGGCTGAAGAAACTCAGAACACTGTGGCGACCGAATCCAACAACGAGGACCGCAAGGGTCGTCGTGGCCAGCGCGGTGAAGGCCGTCGCGGCGAGCGTCGTAACCGTCGTGAAGAAAACCACGGCGACGAGCTGCTCGATCGCGTGGTGACCATCAACCGTGTGTCCAAGACCCACAAGGGTGGCCGTACCTTCAGCTTCGCCGCACTGGTTGTGGTCGGCGACGGCAACGGCACCGTGGGTGTCGGTTACGGCAAGTCCCGTGAAGTCCCGGCCGCCATCGCCAAGGGCCAGCTGGACGCCAAGAAGCACATGTTCTCTGTGCCTCGCGTCCGCGGCACCATCACCCACCCGGTTCAGGGTCACGACGCTGCTGGCACCGTCCTGCTGCGTCCGGCCGCCCCGGGTACCGGTGTAATCGCCGGTGGCTCCGTGCGCGCCGTCATGGAATGCGCGGGTATCACCGACGTACTGACCAAGTCGATGGGCTCCGCCACCGCCGTTAACGTGGTGCGCGCTACCGTCGACGCCCTCAAGCAGCTCGAAGAGCCCGAGGAGATCGCCGCCCGTCGTGGCCTGGCGCTCGACGAGGTCGCTCCCGATGCTCTGCTGCGCGCCCGTGCCGCCGGCATTGCCGAGGCTCGCAAGGCTCGCGAAGAGGCTGCTGCCGCTAAGGCCGCCGAAGAGAAGGATGGTGAGTGATACTCATGGCTAAGAACCTGAAGATTACCCTGCACCACGGCATCGTGAACCGTACCCCGGCTCAGCGCGCCACCGTCAAGACCCTCGGCCTCAACAAGATCGGTAAGACCGTTGTCCGCGAGGACACCCCGGCCAACCGTGGTCTGGTGAACGCCGTGCGTCACCTGGTCACCGTTGAGGAGGTTGACTGATTATGGCAGATAACGAAATCCTGCAGATGCACGACCTGAAGCCCGCCCCGGGTGCCAAGAAGGACCGCACCCGTGTGGGCCGCGGTGAAGGCTCCAAGGGTAAGACCTCCGGTCGTGGCGCCAAGGGCCAGACGAAGCGTAACCACGTGCGTCCGGGCTTTGAAGGCGGCCAGCTGCCGCTGTACATGCGCCTGCCGAAGCTTCGTGGCTTCAAGAACCCGTTCAAGGTCGAGTTCCAGGTCATCAACATCGCTCGTCTCGTGGAGCTCTTCCCCGAGGGTGGCGAGGTTGCTGTGGCCGACCTGATCGCCAAGGGCGCTGTTCGTGACAACGCTCCGGTGAAGGTTCTGGGCGACGGCGAGACCACCGTGGCTTTCACCCTCAAGGGTGTTAAGGCTTCGGCTTCCGCCAAGTCCAAGATCGAGGCCGCCGGCGGTTCCGTTTCCGAGGACTGATTAGTCCTACGGGGAGCGCAATAGGCTGTGCAACCCCCGTCCGCCAATAGGTGGACGGGGGTTCCCTTTTCTAAAGAATTGTTGTTCTGAGCGCAGAGAAGTAGTCTCAACACAATGATCGTTTTGAGTATGCTTCCCCCCGTTCAGTACGACGGAGCATAATTCAGGTGACATCCGCGAGATATGACGTGGCCGAAGTAGGCACTGTAGACTATGCTCGTTCGTTAGTTTGTGTATTTCGCGTGATTGGCGCGCTATAGGGAGGAAATCCAGGTGAGGACACTAATCCAGGCCCTGAAGACCAAAGAGTTGAGGAAGAAGATTCTCTTCGTCCTGTTCATCATCATCGTCTACCGCATAGGATCGTTCATCCCGACCCCGGGCGTGGACTACAACGTGGTGAACAAGTGCATGGCCACCATCGGCAGCGCCTCCCAGGAGAACTTCATCGGCCTGGTGAACCTCTTCTCCGGCGGTGCCATGCTCCAGCTGTCCATCTTCGCGCTGGGCGTCATGCCGTACATCACCGCGTCCATCGTGGTGCAGCTGCTGCGCGTGGTCATCCCCCGCTTCGAGGCCCTGCACAAGGAGGGCCAGTCCGGCGAGGCCAAGCTCACCCAGTACACCCGTTACCTGACCATCGGCCTGGCCGTGCTCCAGTCCACCACCATCCTGGTGACCGCCCGCTCCGGCGCCCTGTTCAACTACCGCTGCGACCAGGTCATCCCGGACGGCTCCGTGTGGAACCTCGTGGTCATGGTCCTCATCATGACCGGCGGTACCGGTCTGATCATGTGGATGGCCGAGCTCGTGACCGACAAGGGCATCGGCCAGGGCATGTCCATCCTGATCTTCATGTCCATCTGCTCCGGCTTCCTGCCGCAGCTGTGGGAGATCGGCTACGGCACCAACGGCAAGAACGGCGACTGGCTGAAGTTCGGCATCGTCGTGGGCGTGCTCGTGGTCATCCTCATCTTCGTCGATTTCGTCGAACTGTGCCAGCGCCGCGTCCCGGTGCAGTACACGCGCCGCATGATCGGCCGTAAGATGTACGGCGGCTCCTCCACCTATCTGCCGCTGAAGATCAACATGTCCGGCGTGATTCCGCCGATCTTCGCCTCCTCGATCCTCGCCATCCCGACCCTGATCGCCCAGTTCGGCAAGTCCGACCAGTCCTGGGTCAAGTGGATCAACGCCAACCTGGCGAACACCACCTCCGTGTGGTACATCGCGCTGTACGCGCTGATGATCGTGTTCTTCTGCTTCTTCTACACGTCGATCACGTTCAACCCGGACGAGACCGCGGACAACATGAAGCAGTACGGCGGCTTCATCCCCGGCATCCGCGCCGGCAACGCCACCAGCCGCTACCTGACCTACGTGATGAACCGACTCAACACCGTCGGTGCCGTCTACCTGCTGTTCGTGGCCCTGATCCCGACCGTGCTGATCATGGCCCTCGGCCTCAACGCCAAGCTGCCGTTCGGCGGCACCACGATCCTGATCATCGCGGGCGTGGGCCTCGACACCCTGCGTCAGGCCAAGGCCCAGACCGAACAGTTCCAGTACACCGGCTTCCTGTTCGAAAACGTGGACCACAAAGAAGGCTGACGCCCGCTTGGCAGCGGCCGCCCGCAATGGGCAGGCGGGCGCGCGAGGAGTGGAACAGTCCAGTGGACTGTTCCACGACGGAGCAATCTTTCTTCCATATATAACTCAATAGCTCCCTTAACCAAGGGAGCCAAAACCGTATTAATAACCGACACAAAAGGAGACCACCATGCGTCTGCTCATCATGGGCCCCCAGGGCGTGGGCAAGGGCACCCAGGCTGCTCTGCTCGCCGAGCACTTCAACATCCCCACCATCTCCACCGGCGACATCTTCCGCTACAACATCAAAAACAAGACCGAACTCGGTCTTGAGGCGATGAGCTACACCGACAAGGGCGAGCTGGTTCCTGACTCCCTGACCAACAAGATCGTCAAGGATCGTCTGTCCAAGGAAGACTGCAAGAACGGCTGGATTCTCGACGGCTACCCGCGTAACGCCGCCCAGGTCACCGCTCTCGACGAGATGCTCGCCGACCTCGACACTCCGCTCGACCACGTGGTGGCCCTCGAAGCCGCCCGCGACGTGCTGCTGGAGCGTATGAAGAAGCGCGCCGCCGAGCAGGGCCGCGCTGACGACACTCCGGAGGCCATCGCCAAGCGCCTGGAGACCTACGAGAAGGAAACCGCTCCGCTGCTCGACATCTACGAATCTCGCGGTCTGCTCGTCGTGGTCAACGGCGTCGGCGACATCGACGAGATCAGCGGCCGTATCATCAGCCACCTTGAGTAGTAGGTTCGGCGGCCCGGCCAACAAGCCGGAGTGATGCCGAAATACCACATCAACGTTTCCATACCCCTGTGCGACACGCCGAGTGTTCGTACAGGGGTATGTGCGTATATAGTTGATAGTTGGTGTGTCTTCGGATATGCCATAGTAATCATCCAACGGAATAGGACTAGAGGCACATGGCAAAAGACGGTGTGATTGAAGTCGAAGGACAGGTCGTGGAAGCACTGCCTAACGCGATGTTCCGCGTTGAACTCGAGAACAAGCACATCGTGCTCGCCACGATTTCCGGCAAAATGCGTAAGAACTACATTCGTATTCTGCCGCAGGATCGTGTCGTGCTCGAAATGAGCCCTTACGACCTGAACCGCGGACGCATTACGTACCGTTACAAGTAAAGGTACACAAGAAAAGGATAACCATGAAGGTCAGCCCTAGCGTGAAGAGGATCTGCGAAAACTGCCGCGTGATCCGCCGTCACGGCCGCGTCATGGTGATCTGCGTCAACCCGCGCCACAAGCAGCGTCAGGGCTGAGAGCAGATTCTCCAGCGGCACTAAGTAAATAAGGCACTCTCTCACAGTGCTTCCCGCAAGGGAACGACACTGAACCACGGGTACGTAGGCCCGTGCCGGGTAACCGGGCGAGCGGGTGCAAGACCTACGGCAACAAGAAGGAATCGCAATGGCACGTCTTGCCGGAGTCGACATCCCCAATGAGAAGCGCATCGAGATCGCCCTCACCTACATTTTCGGTGTGGGTCGCACTCGTGCCAAGGAAACGCTTGCCGCGACCGGTATCAGCCCGGACATCCGCGTCAAGGATCTCACCGACGAGCAGCTGATTACGCTGCGTGACTACCTCGAAGCCAACTACAAGATCGAGGGTGACCTGCGTCGTGAAATCGATGCAGATATTCGTCGCAAGATTCAGATCAACTGCTACCAAGGCCAGCGTCACCGTAAGGGACTTCCTGTGCGCGGTCAGCGCACCAAGACCAATGCTCGTACCCGCAAGGGCCCGAAGCGCACGGTCGCCGGAAAGAAGAAGGCCACCAAGTAGTCGGTGGCATGATTCGGGCCACGGGATGATTTCATCCCATCGCCCGAACGTCAACAACAAAGTTCGTTACTAGGAAACGAGGGTCAATGGCAGCGCCTAAGCAAGCCGCTCGTAAGCCCCGTCGTCGCGACCGCAAGTCGGTCCCGGTCGGCCAGGCTCACATCAAGTCCACTTTCAACAACACGATCATTTCGATCACCGATCCGTCCGGCGCCGTGGTGTCCTGGGCGTCCGGTGGCGATGTCGGCTTCAAGGGCTCCCGTAAGTCCACGCCGTACGCCGCTGGTATGGCTGCCGAGTCCGCCGCCCGCAAGGCGATGGAACACGGCGTCAAGAAGGTCGACGTGTTCGTCAAGGGCCCGGGTTCCGGTCGTGAAACCGCCATCCGTTCCCTGCAGTCTGCGGGCCTCGAAGTTGGTTCCATCACCGACGTCACCCCGCAAGCCCACAACGGCGTTCGTCCTCCGAAGCGTCGTCGCGTCTGAGCACTCAGCAATACCAAATCCATCCAAAACCGCCTGACCGGTGAGTGCACCACCGAGTTCAAGCTGAAAGGATAACCACAGTGCTTATTGCACAGCGTCCGACTCTTACCGAGGAATCTCTGAATCCGCAGCGCTCCCGCTTCACCATCGAGCCGCTCGAGCCTGGCTTCGGCTACACGCTCGGCAACTCGCTGCGTCGCACGCTGCTGAGCTCCATCCCGGGTGCTGCCGTGACCTCCGTGCGTATTTCCGGTGCCCTGCATGAGTTCACCACTCTGCCGGGCGTCCAGGAAGACGTCACCGAGATCCTGCTGAACATCAAGGGCATCGTGCTCACCAGCGAATACGACGAGCCTGTGGTCATGTATCTGCGCAAGAGCGGCAAGGGCGAAGCCGTGGCTGGGGACATCACCCCGCCGGCCGGCGTCACCATTGCCAACCCGGAGCAGCACATCGCTACCCTCGCCGACGACGGCGAACTCGAGATCGAGTTCACTGTCGAGCGTGGCCGTGGCTATGTTCCTGCCCAGATGAACAAGCAGGACAACGATGAGATCGGCCGTATTCCGGTTGATTCCATCTACTCCCCGGTACTCAAGGTGAGCTACAAGGTCGAGGCCACCCGTGTGGAACAGCGCACGGACTTCGACAAGCTCATTCTGGACGTGGAGACCAAGCCCGCCATCTCCCCGCGTGACGCGGTGGCTTCCGCCGGTTCCACCTTGGTGGAGCTCTTCGGCCTGTGCCGTGAGCTCAACGCCCAGGCTGAAGGCGTCGAGGTCGGTCCGGCCCCGGTGGCCGAGGAGACCAACCCCGAGATGGCCGTTCCGATCGAGGACCTCAACCTGACGCAGCGTTCTTACAACTGCCTCAAGCGCGAGGGCATCCACACCATCGGTGAGCTTGTCTCCCACACCGAGCAGGACCTGCTCGACATCCGCAATTTCGGTATGAAGTCAATCGATGAGGTCAAGGAGAAGCTGCAGACCCTGGGCCTGAGCCTCAAGTCCTCGCCGATGGCCTTCGATACCAATAATCTCGAAGGTGGCACGTTCTTCTCGCCGGAAGACGAGTGATCTGCCTCTTTGACCAATCGTTCGTTCACTAGGCAAGCGGATGTTCGGGCATATGCCCACCTGCTTGCCTGAAGAACGGACATATAAGGAGTAAACCCAATGCCTACACCTAAGAAGGGCCCGCGTCTGGCTTCCAGCCCCGCACACGAGCGCCTCATGCTGGCAAACATGGCGACCAGCCTGTTCCAGAACGGCCGCATCACCACCACGCTGCCGAAGGCCAAGCGCCTTCGTCCGCTGGCAGAGCGCCTGATCACCTTCGCCAAGCGCGGTGATCTGCACTCCCGCCGTCGCGTGATGCGCGTCATCCGCAACAAGTCCGTGGTGCACATCCTGTTCACCCAGATTGCCGAGCAGATGGAGCAGCGTGAAGGTGGCTACACCCGTATCGTCAAGATCGCTCCGCGCGTTGGCGATGCCGCTCCGGCCGCTGTGATCGAGCTCGTCACCGAGCCGGTTGCCAAGAAGGCTGTTGTGAAGGAAGCTGAAGCCGCCGCCAAGGTTGCCGAAGAAGAGGCTCCGGCCGTTGAGGCTGAGGCCACAGAGGCTACTGAGGCTCCGGTCGAGGAGGTCGCCGCCGTTGAGGCTGAGGCTCCCGCTGACGCCGAGAAGGCCGAGTGAGCTGAATAGCTTTCGCCAAGCTAGCTGAAAGGGCTGGAATCCGTTTGGGTTCCAGCCCTTTTGCATTGTTTCATAGAATCTACAACGTACGTACGGCTCGAATGGCCTCGGCTCTTGCGGCCAGCTGATCATCGGCGGGATATGCGATATGCTCCAAAGTCAGGCCCTGCGGCGCAATCGGCCCGCTTGAGCCTTCACGCACTGGGTCGGCCATTTTACCGGCAAACCACTCCAGTGATTTGCGTCCCGAACCAACTTTGATACATGAGCCGACCAGGGACCGCACCATATTACGGGCAAAGGCATCCGCCACAATCGTGAACACTACCAGGCCGGACTCCAGCGACGGAGTCCGATATGCTTCATGCGATGCCATCGCATCCGGCACCAGGGGAGTGATCGGCGCCCGCCGCCAATAGGCGGTCTTGACTTCACGGATCGTAGTGCCTCCCGGATTCGGAGTGGCGAAGGAGCCAAAATCGTGCAGGCCGATGGTCAATGCGGCTGCGCGGTTCATAAGCTCCAGATCCAGCGCTTCATCCACGGTAAGCACGCATCCGCGCAGGCGCGGGTCGACCTCAGACGAACGATCGGCGACCCGATACACATAAGTGCGTTCCAGTGCGGAGAACCTGGCATCGAAGCCGACCGGAGCTACGGCAATGCCATGAATGACGATGTCCGGAGGCAGCACGGCCTTGAGTCTGCGGGTCAGCGCCATGGTGATCGGAATGGTCATGTGCCCTACGCAGCGATTCAGTACCTCATCGGATACATCCAGATGCGCCACTTGGTGGGAGGCGTGCACACCGGTGTCGGTGCGCCCAGCCACCGTCAGACGCAACGGTTCGGCCGCGTCATCGGCCGGCACCCGCAGCACCTTGTGCAGCGCATCTTCAATGGTGCCTTGCACCGTACGCAGATTGGGCTGTTTGGCCCAGCCATAGAATCCGCCGCCGTCGTAGGCCAAGTCAATGCGCAGTCGTGTCATAGCCATTCATTGTAACGAGTGCGGTCGGCGAGACGAGTGCGATCGGCAAGATGCGCGCGGCCGGCGAAGTGACCTGCCTGTAACATTCTCGCGCGTTTGCTGAAACGGGCCCGACTTAGGTTGTAACCATCAAACCCGGTTGCGGCTTGTGGCGCCAGCGTACGCTCGAACGCCCAACCGCTCAGGCCACAGAGCCGCCACAGCAAGGAGCAGGCACGATGATCGAATCCGCAGCACGCAGACTGGCCCATGAACTGGTGAACCGTCGTGAGGCGATCAACCGCGAACTGTCCCGCAACGGCGTACGCTTCGGCATCTACAAGAACGGCGAATACCACGACCGGCTCTTCCCGTACGATCCCGTGCCGCGCATCATCGAATCCGACGAGTTCGACGAGCTGGAGAAGGGCCTGAAGCAGCGCGTCAACGCCCTGAACGCCTATCTGAAGGACATCTATTCCGACAAGGCCATCATCCATGACGGCGTGGTGCCGGAGGAATACGTATACACCTCGGCCGGCTACTTCCCGCAGGTCAACGGCGTGACCCCTCCCGGCGGCATCTTCGCGCACATCGCCGGCGAGGACTTGGTCCAAGGCGAGGACGGCCGCTGGTGGGTGCTGGAAGACAACCTGCGTATCCCCTCGGGCGCCAGCTACCCGCTGTTCGTGCGCGACATCGAGCGCCGCATCTCCCCACGCCTGTTCCGCGACGTGCACATTCGCGACAATCGCGAATACCCGCGCCTGCTGCGCAAGGCCATGGACTTCGTCTCCACCGAAGGCATCGCCGTGGTGCTGACCCCCGGACGCTACAATTCCGCGTTCTTCGAGCACGCCTATCTGGCGGAGAAGACCGGTGCGGCGTTGGCCTTCCCCGAAGACCTCGAAGTGGTGGACAACAAGGTCTACTTCCTCGACTACGCCGGCAAACGCCACCGCGTGGGCGTGGTCTACCGCCGCCTGTCCGACGAATTCCTCGACCCGTTCGCCTTCAACCCGGATTCGGTGATCGGCGTGCCCGGTATCCTGTCCGCCTACCGCGCGGGCAACGTGGCCATCGTCAACGCGCCGGGCAACGGCGCGGCCGATGACAAGGCCATCTACTACTTCGTGCCGCAGATGATCAAGTACTATCTCGGCGAGGAACCGATTCTCAACAACGCGCCCACGTATATGCCGATGTTCGAGGCCGACCGTAAGGAAGTCCTGAATCGTATGGGAGAGCTGGTCATCAAGGATGTGGCCGAAGCCGGTGGTTACGGCGTGGTGTTCGGTTCGTCGCTGGATGCCGCCGCACGTGAGGAGCTCGCCAACCGGATCAAGGAGGAACCTCGTCGATTCATCGCCCAAGAGGTGATTCAGTTCCGCGATATCGATGTGGTGGATCCGAAGACCGGTGAGATGTCGCCGCGCAAATGCGATCTGCGTGCCTTCGTGGTCACCGGCAAGAATACGCACGTGTGGTATTCGGGCCTGACCCGCTACTCGTCCGTGCCCGGACAGATGATCGTCAACTCCTCCCAGGGCGGCGGCTTCAAGGACACCTGGGTGCTGGCACCCGAATCCGGCGTCGAGCACGAGTACGGTGCCGAAACGTATGTGGCGAACCTGCTGAGCCAGTCCCGCCGCCACTCGTTGTCGCTGGTTACCGCATCCAAGGCAGACAACCTGTATTGGCTGGGTCGGTACACCGAGCGCGCCTTCACCACGCTGAACCAGTTCTTCCCGTTCTACGATCGCGTGATGGACACCGATGTGGATGCCTTCCGTCCGTTCGCTCACGCACTCGACCTGCCCGAAGATTTCGAGGACTTCGACGGGTTCGTGAACAGCTTCTTGTACGACGGGTCTAATCCTGATTCGGTGCGGTCGGCCGTAACCTCCGCATTCAACAACGCCATGATTCTGCGCCCGGAATTGAGCTCGCGTCTGTTGCAGTACGTGGAGTTGGCGATGACCAATATCACCGATGCCGCCAAATATGCGGCCGACGCCGAGGACATCTACAAGCAGCGCGATATTACCGATGACATGCTCGCCTTCTGGGGCGGCATCGAGAACTCGCCGGTCGACCCCACGCTGAAGGCGTTCATCTTCATCGGCAAGTATCTGGAGCGCATCGACCTGTACGCGCGCTTCGGTTTGACGATGGAGGAGATGGAAGCCCCGCTTAGGAAGCTCGCCTCCTACTCGATGATCCTCGACGGCATGCCGTTGCCCAGTTGCTTCACCGATGGGCTGAGCTGGCTGGTCGGTCAGCTGCCGTCTCGCGGATATCAGGAAGTCGCCGACCTGCTGAAGAAGTACCTTGACGATTATTCCGGCCGTGTCAGCGCCCTGGCCATCAAAGACATGGGCTCACTGAGCTCCATGAACATGGATGCCAAGCGCCCCTAACCCGACGTTCGCCCTGACGGGTTCAAATGCTATGGTGGTATGGCGAAAAAACCGTGCGCCCGAGTGCCGGCCGATGCGTATCAGCAGATTGCCGGAATATATGCGTGGGCTGTGAGCGCGCGGACCATACCTCAGCCATGGCTGTAGTGTTGTTATCCCGAGAATGTGCCGGTTGCCGGCTCGTGTGTAAGTGCAGGAGACGTTGTGAAAAAACTCGTGTTCGACTATGAGATGAGGCTGTCCTTCAGCGCACCGGTCACCGATCACAGGTTCCAGCTTCGCTGTATTCCCGCCACTGGCCCTCGCCAACAGGTGATTGACGTGGAAGTGAAGATTCAGCCCGAAACTGAACTCGAAACCACCATCGACTCCTTTGGCTCCGTGGTGATGACCGGATTCATCCCCGAGCCGCACGACATATTCAGCTATTCGGTGACCGGCATCGCCTTCGTGGACAATGCGCATATCCATAAGGAAGCCTATAAACCGCTGTACCGATTCAATTCAGCGCTCACCATTCCCGGCCCGACCGTGGAGGCGATGATTGCCGTATGCCGCGAACGCTTGGCTGCGTTGCCTTCCGACGCCACTCCGGTGCAGCAGGCCACTGAAGTGATGGATGAGGTCTACAAGGCGTTTGTGTACACGCCCGGTTCCACCACGATTCGCACCACCGCCGAACAGGCCTTGGCCCAGCGCAAGGGCGTATGCCAGGATTATGCCCATGTGATGCTGTCCGTGTGCCGGCACGTGGGATTGACCGCGCGCTACATTGCCGGCTTGCTTGGGGGAGAGGGCGCGACCCACGCTTGGGTCGAGGTGTATCAGGATGGCCGATGGGTCGGACTGGATCCCACGCATAACCGGTTGGTGGACGACAGCTACATCACCATCGCCCACGGCCGCGATTACCGCGACTGCATGCTCGACATCGGCATCTTCTCCGGCTACAACGTCCAGCAGTCCCAATGGGTCAATGCCTCCGTCCACGAACAGGTGGCGTAAAGGACGAGATCCAAGCTCCCTCTGATGAGCTGAGCCGTGAAGAAAACGCCGGAGGCGTTTTTAGGCGAAGGCGAACGACGGTGAGCAAATAAAATGGCAGCTGGAAAGCTGTCCTTAATTGCGTTCGAGCTGTCGAGCGTAGCGAGACTGAGGGAGAGACCACTCAATGCAGAGTGGCCCCGTCACCGCTTCTACCACCACCAATAATCGGATTTTCGTCGTTGCAACATTCGGATTTTGGTAGTTGGGAGATTCGGATTATTGTAGTTAGAAAGTTCGGGTTTTCGTCGTTGCAACATTCGGATTTTGGTAGTTGAGAAATTCGGATTATTGCGATGGCGGACGTGAAATAACGGGAGGTGCGCGGAATGGCCGATTCTCTGGCGGGCGACATCAAGCCGAAAGCCTATCGCCCTCGTATCGTGGATGCACAGATCGAACGATATATGCGCATCTTTGGCGCGGTGGAGATTACCGGCACCAAGTGGTGCGGGAAAACTTGGTCTGCGCGGGCCCATGCAGCCAGCATTACCTATGTGGATCGCAATAACAATTTGGCTGCGGCTAAGGCGGATTCGTCATTGATGCTGTTGGGAGATAGACCTCATATCGTGGATGAGTGGCAACTCGCCCCAGCTATATGGGATGAAGTCCGTCATCACGTCGACGATGATTCCGCGAATAAAGGTCAGTGGATTCTGACCGGTTCATCCACTCCTCTCAATGAGAATCGGCCGAACCATAGTGGTGCGGGACGAATCGGACGTATCCGTATGAATCCTCTGACTTTATATGAGTCCGGACTCTCGACAGGTGCGGTAAGTCTCAGTGGACTGTTTGAACATAAGTTCGCCGCTGCAAAATCAGAGATAAGTACACAGATGTTGTTGGATGCCGTATGCCGAGGTGGATGGCCGGAGGCGGTGGCTATGCCTGTATCTGATGCACAGATTCTGATTCGGGAATACATGCGACTCACGCTGACTGAGAGTGTGCCCAAGCAAGGCAAGGATCCTGATGCGGCTCGTCGTCTGCTGGATTCGCTTGCGCGCAATATCAGTCAAGCTGTGACATTCAAAACCTTGCGTAAGGATATGTACGGTACTGAAGAAAATCTTGACGATTTCATTTCGGAGAGAACGGTATCCGGGTATACGGCCATGTTCGAGAACATGTTCGTCATCGATCCGATAAAGGGCTGGGTCCCACCGGCACGGGATCCAAAGCGACTCCAGACCAAGGCGCGTCGGTATTTTGCCGATCCTTCCATTGCGGCGGCAATGTTGGGCATGAGTCCTGCTGCTCTTATCGGCGATTGGCAGACTTTTGGGTTTCTGTTTGAGAATCTATGCATCCGCGATCTGTTGGTGTATGCGAGATCTCTCCTCGATATTGGGATAGAACCGGTTCGGTATTATCATGACGATTCCGGTCTGGAGTGTGATGCCATTATTGAATTGTCCGATGGACGGTGGGGCGGCATCGAGATTAAGTCCAGTGAGGATAAAGTCCCTGAGGCAGCGGCAAATCTATGCAGACTGAAAGGGAAACTGCTGAGAAATCCGAGTGCGCGAACCCGTGAACCGGAGTTCTTGGCGGTGTTGGTGGGGGTCGGCGAGTTCGCGTATCAACGCGATGATGGAGTGTATGTAATTCCTGTCGGAGTGCTTGGCGCGTAAACGCAATGCCAGCGCTTCGGGCGAATTCCGGGATTGTGATCTGACATGTCTCAAGCGGCATGCACTTGAGACTTGCTCAGCGAAACTCCGATTTGCCAGGTCGGCAGAATGTGGCATAATGAACAAGTTGCCATTTTGGCAGCATGGATAAGTGTCCGAGCGGTCTAAGGAGCACGCCTCGAAAGCGTGTGAGGTGAAAGCCTCCGCGAGTTCGAATCTCGCCTTATCCGCCTTTAGGGTTCCGGGTTTGTCCCGGAACCCTTTTTGTTTCTGCGAAACCTCACCTTTGAAGGGCTATAGGAACAATTCTTCCACATGCGTAGCTTCAAAGGCGTCACCATCGACGGGTTCACCAAAATGCTCGACGAGTACATGGTCTGGTACAGGGACAAGCGCATCACACTCGAATACGGGATGAGCATCATGGGCAAACGCATCGAGCTCGGGCTCGTCGCCTGAACGTGCGTGCTGTCGTTGCGAACGACCATTCAGACAACGAAGTCCAACAAAACGTCACCGCCCCCCGACTCTTCTCTTTTCGTATGCGACGCTGCAAAAAGCGGTACATATAGGATAGAGAAATTTTCGCTACTCTAGAACAGCTTTTCTATCGGCGTGTTGCTGCCTATATAGCGGAGATGGATGCTGCAGCCATGGATTGGCTGCTGTTTCTTCGATGAGCGCGATTTGTGCATAACGTTGCAATAAAGCCCTTCTCAGGCGGGGAAACAAGATAACGAAAATTTCGCCACGCGCAATGAAGTTTTATTTGCTTTTTTTTTTAAAGCCTTGTACATTGAAGAACGTACCGATGGATGAAACGGCAATGGCGACGATGTTGTTGGCAGGCTCATTCAGACGGGTTAGGAGAAAAACTATGACAAATGCAACGGCGCAACCGGATACTTCCGTGATGCGCAAGCCGAAGCG
>NZ_VULV01000016.1:0-69917 GCF_009696495.1 Bifidobacterium sp. WCA-178-WT-4B
AGCCGTCACGCGCCACGCTATCCCGGTATTTCCAATTCCCGTTCGAATCGGAAATGCCGACCTCCACGTGGTCGAAGTCCAGCTCCATGCCGCCGCCGGCATTGTTCCTGCCGTCCCACTGCACGTCAACCACACCGAGCTTGCTGGTGAGGATAGGCTTGGACGGTATGCTCGGCGGCGTCACGTCACTGGCCACCAAAGCCACGACCACGTTCGACCAGTCACCTAATTTGTCTGAATACGTTGGCACGGCCCTGACCCGGAACTCATAGCGTTGCCCGCATTCGAGCCCGCCGATGCCCAACGTGAGCCGCTGCGCGTCAGTCACGCCACCGGAAACCCACGGCGCACCGGCAAGGTTCTTGCGATACTCCACGCGATAGCCCGAAATGTCGATGGCCGTGTCATCCGTGGCCTGCGAAACCGCAGCCCACTGCAAGGTCGCCAGACCCAAAGCCGTACCACGGGAGGAGATATAGGCGTCCGTGGCCACGACCAAGCCGGTCACGGCCTTCGGCGTACGATGATCCTTCTCCGGAGCCGGGCGGCCGCCCTCGCTGCCGGCCAACGTTGCGCCACCGGTGATGCCCTGAATCTTCTTGTTGGCTCGCACCTGCGAGTCGTACACCTTGTCGTTGAGCGTGATGCTGGCCTTGAGCCCGTTGGAGTCAAGCGAAACGGTGACCTGTTGGATTCGCACCTTCTCGCCGTGCTGGACTGTGGGCGCGGTGATCCAGTCGCCGGGCCGGTAGTCCACCAACGGCAATGATTCGGCGTTGGTGACGAGCAGCGAGCGGGTGTACTGGCCGCGCACACGGGCCGCGCTGGCCAATGTGGTCTGCATGAACGCCTTGGCGGTGGCCTCGTCCGAGACTCCACCCTGAGAGACATAGGATTCCCAGCCACCCCACGGCGTGGGTGCCGCCGGATTCGACTCGCGGAAGATTAGCCCGTTGTCACCCTCCACGAGGATATCGCTGGAGAGGTCTTCGATGCTTTCCTCTTCGGGTGCCTCGAGTATGTCGTGCGCCATGCTGATGTGCACGCGGCCCGACAGGTCACGGCTGAGACTGGTGCTGTCGGCGTTCCAGATTCTGAGGGTGCGGCCCTCGGTGCGCCAGTCGATGGCACCGCCGCCCACCATGCTCGAAAGCATGCTGTTCAGGCTCGTGCCCAACGAGTAGTAGAGCGTGTACACGCTCTTCCAGTTCGCGCCAGCCGCGTCCTTGCCGGTGTCGAAACCGGGGGCCAAAACGAGGCCGGCACCCTTGCGGGCCTTGTTCTCATCGAGAATCGTTCTGATGATGGTGCCGGGGTTCTTCGACAGGAACGCGCGCTTGCCCTTGTTGTCGCCGTCCGCTATCAGATGCGCGGTGTCGTTGTTCAGAATCTTGTTGGCCAGCCAGCCCATGCTCTGGCAGGTGAGCGTCACCGTGTCCGACACGTCTTCGGCGTTGCGGGAGCGGCCTATGAGCAGGTAGCGGCAGTTGTAGGGTTCGCTCCATGTTCCGCCGTCACTGACCTCGAGCCCGATCTCGAGCCCCTGTTCGAGGCCGCGTTTCAGGATTCCGCCGCCGACGGTACGACGGCTGTAGACGACCTTGAGTGCTCCGAGGTCGTTGTTGACGATGCTCGCGTCCCATGAGAGCGGTGCGGGCAGGTTGCCGAGCCTGCCGCCGTTGGGCAGGTAGGCGACGAGGCGGGCGTGCAGTGTCTTGACCATAAGGGGACTCCAGACGTTGAAAACCGGCGCGGAAATTGCATAGAAGGGGAATACGGGGTCTACCACCATGCGCGGCGCACGTGCACGAGCAATGGCTCGCCGCTGCCGGTGATCTTCGACGTGAGCCGGTAGCCGTTGTCCACCGGGTTCGGCCAGCATTGCAGCAGGCCGCCCGCCGGATAATCCAAGCCGCCGGTCACGTCCGTGCCAGATTGCGTCCACTGATGATCCGCCGTGGACTGCCATGCGAGGCAGTTGCCCACGTCCACATACGTGTAGGCGTTCGCGTTGGCCGCACCCTGCCAGATGACGCCCGTGTTCGACGTGGGGTCGGTGACCGAGGCGCTGCTCACGCCCTTGGGCAGCCGTATTATCGGATCGGTGACGGGCGCGTCACCGAACATGCCATCCGGTATGCCCGACGACAACGGGATCAGCAGCGACGGCGAATTGTTCGGCTCACCAATCCACATGGTCACGAAATCCGCCATGAGACTGGTCGAATCGTTCGCCGCGCCACTCCAGCGCGTCCAGTATTCCTGCCGCCATTGCACGGCTGACGGCCACAGCCAGTCCGTTGTGTTCGCCGCCACCTGACGGTCATACGCGACCGGATCGCGCCACCACACCTGGGGCATGGCGAGCACCGCCGTGAACGGGGTGAGCCTGTCCAGCACGGTGCCTCCGTCGTCGGCCTCCAGACTGGCGAGCTCCACGACGGCCTGCTGTCTCCGCCCGTTGACCCGACGGCCCAATGTCAGGCTTGGTGCCGTGCACAGGCGCGCCAGGCGGCTCGAATCCAAACCCGCGGCATCAGCGCGGCCCAATGCTCCCGCACGGAACGCGGTGACCTTGAGCGTCACGCTGCGTTCCTCGAACGATGGGGCGAAACCGGATGGTATCGTGCCATGCCGGAACGGGGCGCTGACCTTGCTGCGGGACACGGAGACCCCAGCGAACAGGGTGCTGCCCAACGTGACCCGGCAATACTGGGAGTCGAGGGCCACGCCGTTGAGCGCGTAATCGACACCGGCCATAAGCAACCCCCTTTAGATTCCGACCGTCAGCTTGTCGAGACTGTCGTTCGTGGCGAGTGGCCACGGGTCGGCCTGCGGATAGTAGTTGGTGATGTTCACGTTCGACGCGCCCGCTTGCGGTTGCATGGCGTCCGTGGACGGCGTGTACACCATGCGCCGGTTCATCGTGGCCGCGTCGTACGTGCGGTTGGCGGGCAGCAGGTCGTTGATGTCGGGCATGAGCCCGCCGATCATGCTGCCCATGGAGGCGTTCACATAGCGTGCGGAAGCGTCGATGCCGTTGGCGAGGCCAAGGCCCATCATCATGCCGATCTGGTCGCGGAACAGGCGTGAGGGGGAGTGGATGCCGAGCATGCGCTTCACGTTGGCGATGGCGGCATTCATGCCGCCGAGAATCGCCGAGCCGACCCGGCCCATGCTGCCCATGATGCCGCTGACGATGCCCTCGACGATGTTGCGTCCGATGGACACCACACGGCCCGGTATCGAGGCGAGCGTGTTGACGATGTTGCTCAAAAACTGTCGTCCGGCGTTGAGCGCGCCCTGCCCCATCTGACCGGCGAAGGCCCCGACGTTCGATATCACGCCGCGCAGGTAGGCGGCGATGCATCCGGGCAGCTGAGATACGAACTGGATCACATTCCGTATGAAACTGCTGCCGGCCTGCGCCGCGTTCGACGCCATCTGTCCTGCCCAGTTGGCCGCGCCGGTCAGCACGTTCACGAGGAACGCCCATATCCTGCCGGGCAATTGGGAAATGAACGTGGCCATGTTGTTGAGGAACTGGCTTCCGGCCTCGCTGGCCTTGCCGGCCATCTGCGCCACCCAATTGGCCGTGTTCGTGACGGTGGCGACCAGCCAGTTCCAGATATTGCCTGGCAGCTGGGATATAAACGTGCCCGCGTTCTGCACGAACTGTGTGCCAGCGTCGATGGCCTTCTGACCCATAAGCGCGACCCATGCGACCACGAACGTGATCGAATAGGACAGCCAGTAGGCAATCGTCTCAGGCAAGTGCGTGATGAAGTACACGACGTTCTGCACGAACTGGTTCCCGGCGGTCCACGCGGATTGCGCGAGACAGGTGGCCCATTCGCCCACAGCCGTGAGCAGGTTCGACAATGCGCTGCCGATACGTTCCGGCAGCCGCTGAAACCATTGGACGACGGACTGGAACGCATTGGGAAGCGTCTGCGTGAAGAAGTTCGCGATGTTCTGGCCGAGACTGGTGACGGCATCGACCGTCTTCTGCCATGCAGAGGAGACGAACGACGTGAACGCCGCCCACGCCTTGCGACCCGTCTCAGTCTGCGTGAAGAACCAGACCAGTGCGGCGACCAGCGCCGATATCGCGGTGACGACCAGCATGATTGGGTTCGCGTTCATAGCCGCGTTCAACAGCCACTGCTTTGCGGCGGCGACGGTGTCAGCGAGGCTGAACGCCTTGATGAAGCCGACCACGGTCGTGATGATCGAGAACAGCTTGAACGCGCCATATCCCGCCATGACCGCGACCGCGAGCGCCTGCATCCAGTCGGCGTTCTGCTGGACGAACGTGCCGACCGACTGGAGCATGCCGCCGATGCTGCCCAGAATATTGGAGAGCTGCTGGGCGGCCCCGCCGGCACTGTACGCGCCGCCGGTGAGGCCGAGCAGGCTGCCGATGACGCCGGCGAACGGGCCGACGACCGAACCGACCGCGCCGGCGATGCTTTTCACCCCGTTGGCGAACGTCTGCACGCCCTCGGTTTTCATGAGCGCGCCCGTGAGGTCGTTCACCCACTGCATCGCCTTGCCGATGCCGTCGCCCAACGCAGTGACCGCTCCGGTGATGTACGGTTTGACGGTGTTGACGATGTTCGCCGCACCGTCCACGATGGTGGCCTCGAGATTGCCGAACGCGCCCTCGAACGTCTGCGTGCTTTCCGCCGCCTTGATGGCACCGTCGTTCATGCCCAGTTGCATGAGCGCGTCGTTGAACTCCTGTGAGGTGATCTCGCCTTTTGCCATCGCGTCGCGGAAGTTGCCAGTGTACGCGCCGTTCTTGAGCATCGCCTCCTGGAGCTTGCCCGAAGCGCCTGGGATCGCGTCGGCCAGCTGGTTCCAGTTCTCCGTGGTCAGCTTGCCTGCGCCGGCGGTCTGGGTGAGCATCATCGCGACGCTTTTGAACGTTTCGCTGTTGCCGCCCGCGACCGCGTTCAGGTTGCCGGCCGCTTCGGCGAGCTTGTCGTAGTTCGGCACGCCGTTGGCGGCCAGCTGGGCGGTGGTGTTGCGGATGTCGTCGATGCCGTAGACGGTCTTGTTCGCGTACTCCTGCGTGGACGTGGTCAGTTTCTTGATCTGGTCGGCCCCGACGCCGGCGAAGTCCAGTGTCTGTGCGAACTTCTGGGTCGAATCCGATGCGTCGAGGATCTGCCCGGACAGGCCGGAGAACACGCCGATGACCTTCGTGGCGATGCTGGATGCGACGCCGCTGATCACGCCGAGCTTCGCGGAGAATCCCCTGGAGAAGCCGCCGCCGGCGGTGTCGCCGGCTTTCTGGCCGACCGATTTGGATGGCCCGTCGAACGCGCTTTCGATGGCCTTGCCCACGCCCTTCATGCTGGGCACGATCTGCACGTACGCCTGAGCCAGCTGGTATGCCATGACCGTGCCTCTCTATTCGGTTATTCGTTGTGGGTGAAGGGTTTCGTCTCCACGTCCGTGAAGTCGCGGCTCATGAACTCGTCGAGCTGTTCGATGGTCAGGGCCATGGGCTTGATGGTGCGCGTCCTGCGCGTTGCTTCCCCGGAGTCCTCCGGATTGGAGGGGTTCGCGACGGCATGGCCGCTTCCGTTGCCGGGTCGTGGCAGCGGTTCGGGTTGTGGGCCGCGTTTCTTCGGGTCGGCGTTGCCCCACATCCACATGTTCATCTGGTCGATCCGCGCGGCCATCAGATACTGGTCGAGCGTCCAGGCGGCCGGAACGTCCAGCCTCTGCCACACCAGTGAGCCCGCAGGCAGGTTCACCGCCAGCGCTGCCGCTTCCAATGGATCCAGCTCATAGACGCTAAGCCCGTATACGCGCCGCATGTCCGCCGCCAACTGGTCGGGGCAGGCATGCAGCAGGTATACGAGCGTCAGGAGTTTGGGGATTCCTCGTTCAGACGCGCGAACAGTTCCTGCAGGAACTCGCCCATGGCGTCTCCGGTGATGCGTCCGGTTTCGGGGTCGCGCAGACGGTTCTTGATGCGCCCGTAGTCCTTGGCTGAGAACATGCCGCGCAGGAACGGTACCACGCTCAGCGCATTGTTCTGTGGGTCGGACTGGAGGTCGTAGAGGGATTCCATGAGCTCCCAGTCGTTGAGCTTGGCCGGGTCCAGTGTCAGGACGAGCCCTTTGACGGTGACGGTGCGTGGCTTGCCCTGCGCGGGCTTGTGATCCTGCGGACGGCTGCCGGGAACATTGTTGGCGGGGTTGCCGGAACGGTGGCGGTTTCGTGACATGATGACTTCTCCAAAAGACTAGTGAAAACGACTTCCACGGTTGAACGAAGAAAAGGTTCCCGCGTCGTGGGAAGTCGTTCGAAGCGCGACGCGGGAAGAACCGTCATTCGGCGGCCGGAACCTCTTCGGCGGTTTCGGCGTTCTCGTCGCCGTTGGCCGGGTCGACGACCTTGCCGAGCAGGGCCTCGGTGACGGCGGCGCTCTCGCTGACAGCCGTGGACCTGCCGATGTATTCGATGGCGGTGACGCCGTTGCCCATGTCGTTGGCGGACACGGTGACGTCGTAGACCTGCGCGTCGCCGGCATGCACCTGGCGGTCGCCGAACTCGGCGCGCGTGCCGTTGCCGATCACGAGGCGGTCCTTGACGTCGCCGCTCATCGCGATTTCGAACACGAGCACGAAGTCCTCGTCGGAGGGCATCTGGTGCTTGATGGTCATGCTCTTGTCCGTGCCGGTGACCGCGCCCGTGTTGTAGCGCATCTTGGCGGCCTCGGCGCGCAGCACCTCCAGCAGCGCGAACTGGTAGGACTCGGCGTAGCTGGTGATGACCTTCATCACGGTCGTGCCGTTGGCGTCCTTGATCTCGGTGGTGTCGGTGTCGGTCGTGTTGGTCAGACCGTCCTCGGACAGGTAGCCGAGCAGCTTGAACGCCGCGGCCAGCGGGGTGGAGGAATTAGTGGGCAGCACGGTGCCGGACGGTGCCCAGTAGGCGTAGCCGCCGACCTTGAATTTGCCCAGCGACACCATGGTGGAATCGTTGGTTGTGGAACCAGCCATGATTTAGACCTTTCGTTAGTCGTCTGATTTGACGGTGAGTTGTATGAGTATCTGGTAGCGGGGCCGCCCGTCCGGCATGGGGAAATGCGTGCGGCCGGCGATGTCGATGTCGGCGACCTCGGGCAACTCCGTTATGCGTTTGAGGCGGGGGAGTATGAGTTTCGCCGCAGCCTCGGAGACCAGCCAGCGCGACTCGCCCCACACCTGCACCGCGATAAGCGGCAGGCTGCGGAACCGTTCGTCCGAGCCTCCCACCTGTTCGACGGTGACGAACGGCAGCGGGTGCGTGGCCGATGATCCGGCGGGCACGTCGAAACTGGCCGGATATTCGGCCTTGATCGTCGGGTCCGCGTTGAGCCAGTCCATGACGAGTTTTTCAGCGTTCACGGCCATCAGCCGCCACCTCCCAACGCCTTGGCCAACGTGTTGTGGGCCGCGTTATCGACGCGCGCGGCGGTGTTCTCCGTGTGCACGAGCGCGGTGACTCCCTCGGGGCTTGGCTGAGGGCCCAACGCCGTATACATGGGCTGGCCCGCGTGTGTGGGCGAGCCCATGGCGTTCGCCCTCGCCGCGAGCTTCCGAGCCTCGCCTATGGCGGCCTTGGAACCCTCGTTGCGCCGGTATGCCTGAAACGCCGAATAATTCAGTTTCACCATCTTGACCATGGTTATCCCTCCGTGTCGGTGACTTCGACCTTGAGGTTCCATGCGGTCGGCTTCATGCCGCCGTCCAAAGGCCTCGGGTCTCCGACCACCTTGTAGTCATGGGAATCGATGCGCACCATCGCCCCGCGCAGACTCCGGTATGCGTAGCTGCGGGGGAAGAAGCAGGTGAATGCAACGGTCACGCCGTCAGGTCGAATCGAGTCGGTGGCGTTGCTCATCGCGCCGGGCGAGACAAGCACGTTGCCAACCGACTCGATATCAACCTTGGTGACTGGCGAGCCGCCGGGGTCTGTCCCACCGGTGGACGTGTAGCGCAGCACCTTCACGGTCTCGCCCCTCATGACGCCTCCCCGCTCGACAGGTCGACGCTGTAAAAGCGTTGGCCGGTGAGCCCAAGCGCCTTCTTCTGTCCCTTGGACAGATAGAATTCGCCGCGAGGATTCGAGAAGGTCATCGACTGAGTGAAACTGCCCGCCGTGAGACTGAGATTGCTGGCACCGGTCGTATCGAAACCGGCACCCTCGGTCTGCATGTCGGACGAGATCACATCCTTGGCGAGCTCGCAGGCGATGCGTTCCAACGTGGCGGATGCGATATCGCGCCATCCGGGACACTGCTCGCGAATGAACTGCGATGCATCAGCCAGCCGCTGGTCAACATAATCCGGGTCGTCCGGCATCTGCTTCCAGCGTTTGGACAATTCCGTGTGGGTGGCGAATGGGTTTTCTTCCGTTTCGTCGGCCATAACGCACCTCCCCACGTCAGACGGCGATGACACCGATCGCGCGCAACTGGGCGAGGATGCTGTTGACCTTCGTGGCGATGACCGCCGCATCCGCGCCGCTCGCGAGATCCGGGATCGCGGCACCCTTCTTGACGCCACCCAACGCCTCAGCCGTGGCGGCGGGCAGCGTGTAGGCGGGCGGAATCGTCGGCTTGTTCGACAGGTCGTTGTAGCTTCCACTGAAGCTGGACGTTCCCGCGCCAATGGCCTTGCGCGCGCCGGCTGCATCCGTGGCTTTGAGCACCGCCTTGCCGGTGTTGGTGGCACCGGCAAGCGTGTCGGCGGTGGGAGCGCCGCCGACATCGACCGGATTGCCTTCCCCGTCAAAAACGGCCACCTGAGCGATAATCTCGCCGTCAGTCGGCTTCGGTTGACGCACGAACTGTATCTGCTTGTTCAGTCCCATGGCCATCACGCTCCGGTGGCCACCGACGTTCCGGTGACCGGCGCGATGACGTACGCGGGGAAGCGCTTGGTCTTGTCCGGCTGCACGTCGTTGATGGGGTTGGCGATCTGGAAGCCGACGCGGAACACGACGCGCATGGCGACGCAATCCTGCTGCGCGAGGTTCAGAATCACCTTGCCGTTATCGTCAGAGATAACCGACTGGTCAAGCATCTTGTAGGTGATGTCCTGACGGATGCCGACCACGAAGTTCGACCAGTCGGCTCCGAGCAGCACGGCCTTGGTGGTATCCCACGCGCCGTTGTCTACCTCGTTGAGGCCGAAGCCGTACAGGGTGGACGGCGCGCCGGAGGCGAGCGAGGGCACGTAGATCGGGCTGCCGTTGGCGTTGCACAGGCCGATAAGTTCCCAGTTCAGGCCCGGCTTGCTGGCGAAGCCGTTCATGGCGAAGCCCTGTTCGGCGAGCTTCTGACCCATGCTGGCAACGTCCTTGGCGAGGTCCTTGCCCTGGGTGAGCGTGTTGTGCGCCGCGATGGCCTGCGGGATGATGCCGTCAGGGAAGCTGGACGGCTTGTCCACGCCGAACAGTGTCGCCTGGTCCAGCTTGTAGCCAAGCGCGGAAATCAGACGCGGCATGACCTCCGGCCAGATGGGGATGCCGGAATCCGCGATGACGGCCTCCGGGATGGGCACGATGGCCGCAAGCTCCTCGGCCGTGATGCTTAGGCCCGACCATTTCATCTTCGTGGTCTGCTTCAGGCCGGTATCGCCGCCAACCCAGTAGGCGATCGGCTTGGAGTCAAGCACCGGCTGCGTGCGCGTGCGGGTGCTCATGCGAATCTGACGCATGCGTGTCAGGGATACGCTCGACTTGGGAGCGTCCTGGATAATCTGGGTGGCGTATTCGGTGGGGATGAGTCCGCCGCCGAGGTCGCTGCTGGTGATGATGGAGTTCACGTTGGAAGCCATCGTCATACCTTCTTTCTATGGAGGGGGTTATTTCTGCTTTTGTTTGAGGAACTGGTCACGGATCCAGTCGCCGGATGTGTCGGATGGTGCGGGCGGCTGGTTGGATTCGGATGCGGCATGCACCGTGGGCTTGGTTTTGTCGGTGATGTAGTCGGCGAGCGCCTTGCCGTTGGCTTGCATTTCTTCGAGGGTGGAGCCGTGGAGCAGTGCGATGGGCACGCCGGTTTCCTTGGAGACCTGCGTCTTCCATTCGTTCTGCTGTTTTTCCGCCTCGTAGGCGGCGTTTTTGGCTTCAAGCTCTTTGATGTGCTTGGCTGTCTTTTCGGCTTCGGACAGTTGGGCCTCCTTGAGCTGTTGCAGTTCGTCGGCGGCTGCCTTGTTGTCCTTGGCGCGTTTCTCCCATTCGCGGGAATGGGCGACGGCCTCCCGGTATTTGGCCTCGTAGTCGATTTCGGGCGGCTTCGCTCCGTTCTCGGTCGATGCCGCCTGCTGGTTGCCGTTGGCCTCGTCGGTCATGGTTCCTCCTAGTGGGTTGGGCCCGTTTCGGGCATAAAAAAACCACCCGTGCGGGTGGTTGGGGAAAATTCAGTGCGAACGGGACGGTCTGGGTACTCCATACCCGTCCTTGTATCGGTCGGGGTAAAGCCGGCGCATCAGGTAGACAAGCGTGTTCGGGTCGTTGGGATTGTCGGGATTGCCTTTTGTGGTGGCCTTTATCATCCGATAGGTGTCGTCGTCCAGGCCGCCGTTCTCGATGAGGCTGCGGGCGTGCATGTATTCCGAGTACATGCGGTCGGGGTCGTAGCCCTCGATGTGCGCTTGGTCCCTGTCCCATTCGGGCACGATCTGGCAGTCGCAGTCGTCGTGGAACAGGCTGAACGAGCCTTTGGCGTATTTCGCGGTTTTCTCGCTGTGGTACACCCAGCCTCGCGAGCAGAGCATCGTGCAGAACGCGCACGTCTTCGCGCCTCTCGGCACGCGCGCGTACCGTGGTTCGGACGGGTCGTGCTCGCACAGGCGGGCAACGGTTTCACGCCCCGAATACATGACCCAGCGTTGCATCGCGCCGACCAGATACGCCTGCATGGTCTGCGGGTCCGTCCACAGGTGGCCGGCCTGCCAGCGTATGGTCTTGTCGATGCCGTCGCCGGGGAAAGAGTCGGATAGGTCGTACTCCCACGGGTCTGGCACCGATTCGCCACGGACGCGCATATACCATTCATAGGCGGCATGCGCCGCGAGGTCGCCGTATTTGACGACCAGTTGCGGCACGTAGTCGAGCAGCATGTCACGCTGCCATTCAGGGCTGAGCTGTTGCAGCGTCTCCCACAGTTTCGCCAGATCGCGGCGTGCCAGTTCCACCGCCCTGGCTTGGCTGGCTTGCAACTGGTTCAGTTGCCGGTTGTCCGTCATCCTTGTTGCCTCCGTTCACGAGGGAGTCAAGCACGCTGCGGGTTTCGGCCTTGCGCTTGTCGGCCAACAGGCGTGTGATGTCGGAATCCGTGTAGCCGAGCTTCTCCAACACCACGTCGGAGTTGGCGAGCCATGGAATGGCCGTCACCTGCTTCACGATGGCATCGGAGAGCGCGGCCTGCGATGGGCGTTCGGGGTCACGCCAGTTGACCTGCAGGCGGTCGAGCTCGTCGCTGTCCTCGCTGGTGCCGTTGAGTATGGCGATGTCCCTCGCGGCCTTGCGTAGCTGCACGCCGATGGCGCGGCAGGCGTTCTTCGCCTCGATGACAAGCTCGCTTTCCGCCGCCATGATCGCGTCGGACGAGGAAGGGCCGGAGTCCGTCATCACGCCGAACTGGCTGAGCGGTACGCCGGTCGCGCCGCTCATGCGTGCCGCGAGTGCGCGAAGCATGTCGGTGTGCGGCTGCATGGTCATCTGCGTGAACTGGCCGATGGCGGGTGCCTGGCCGTCCTCGTTGAGGCTGATGTTGAGCATCTTCGAGATGGTGGCTTCCCAGCCGGTCAGCTTCTTGCCGTTCTTGTCCTCGGGCGGCTCGTCAGCGCCGATGAGGTAGCGTTGCGGGCTCGAATAGAATTCGGCGCTTACCTCCATGCGCAGCATGGTGCGAACCGCCGTGTCGGTGATGCTCATGACCTCGCGGCTGATGCGCGAGCGGCCAAAGGGGCGGTTCAGGTCCTGATGGTAGGGGATCAGGTAAACGGGCACATGATCCATGTACGTGTTCCGGGGAGCGTCCGCATGATAGCGGCCTGATTGCGCGCGGCGTATACGAATCGTGTAGCCGGGCATGTAGAGCATGAGCTCGGAAGGCACGATGGTGTTCGCCTGCGCGTACTGGGAACGGTCGATATCGGTTATCGACAACGCCGCCGACAGGCCGCGACGGGCGTAATCCCACAGGCCGGTCTCATAGAGCGCGCTGCGGAACGATACCGACACCTTCGAGCGCAGACCATCCTCGGGTTCCGCGCTGCGCACATTCAGGAACGAGCATGAATGGGTGAGCGCGCTGCGGATGGCCTGCGGCAGTTCCACGTCGAAGTCGTTGTCGGAAAGAATCGAATCCAAACCCAACGGGTCGCGGCCGTCGTCGCCGACTCCAACGAAACCATCGAACACGATGCGGTCGGCCAAAGCGTCCACCGATTTCTGCGGCCAGCCCACGACCTCGCTTATCCCCGCCATGCTGTCCGGCACAGCGATGGACAGATTCTTAAGCTCGTTTCGTCCGTCGTAGTATTTGGTGCGCAAAAGGTTACGTTCGAGCTTCTGGGACCATTGACGTATCATCAAATCCCACGGTTCTCGGCACTCGTCGGGCAGATTATCGACCTGCACGTTTTCAAGACTGGGAATCTGCATCAGAATGCCACCGCCTTTGCTCTTCTTCCCGGATGACGTTTGGAAGTCTTGACGTTCCAATACGCGAGAGCCACCGCTTCCACGGGACTCACGTCGATGTTCTCCATGGACGTCTCGTAGCCGAACCCGTCTCCGATTTTCCTGTGCTTCGCATGACCCACCGCCTCGTCAAGCAGAGGCTGGCCGAAATGGGTAAGCCCATGGTCGTTCACGGCCTGTTCGAGCATCGAACAAGCGTCTGCCACGTCGGAAGGGCGCGGAACCACGATCACTCTTTTGGACACGCCCTTGTCGATGAGGCTGTTGACCAGGGTGGGCGCTCCCACGCGCCCGTCGATGATGATGCCGATGGCCTTGCGCCATCGTTCCGCACCGTCCTTCTCGGCGGTCAGCCAGTCGGCCAGCCAACCGGTGCCGCCGCGCATGCTGCGCGAGGCGATGACCTCCACGTGCGGCAATTCACCAGACTTGCGGGGCGGGCGCACGCACGCCACGAGGGTGACGTTCGCGCCGTCCGCGCTGAACTTGACCGCATACGAGTTGTAGCCATCCATGCAGGGGTTGTCGGTCTTGCACTTGGCCCACTCGTCAACATCGATATCGGACAGCGCGCCGGCCTGATCGTTCCACCAGCCGAGACGTTCGCGGGCGAAACCGTCAGGGGTCATCTTCTCCGACTCGGAAACGACCACGCTTTTCAGCAGTCTGGTGCCGAGCGATGGATTGTATTGGTACCAGCGTTGCTGGTCGTGCACGTCGCCTATCTCGTTCGCCGCCCATTCGAACCAGCACAGGTTCTTCGGCGGCTTGTCCCTGTGCGCGTTGCGGCGCATGCGCGCGAACACCGTGCCCGGCGAGGTCGGCGGTGTGGGGGTGCCCGTGTAGATGGTCAGCGGGTTGCCGGAGGGTGCCGACGAGATGGCGGGCTGTATGGCCTCCATCTGCTCGTCGGTCAGCTCCTGCGCCTCGTCGCACACCAGCACGTCCACCGTGAAGCCACGGCCCGAACTCTTCGAACGGGCGATGAACTCAATGCTGCCACCGTTCTTCAACACGATGGCCTCCTGGCCGTTCGTGGCCCGAATGTAGGTGACCAGTTCCGACAGTTCGGGGAACTTGCTCGCGTTCTCGAAGTAGTATTTCATGCGCAGGAAATGCTTGCGGCAGGTCTTCACCTCATGCGCCGTGTGCAGGATCTTCATACCGAGGATCGCGGCAAGGTACAGCTCCGTGAACTCAAGAATCGCGTTCTTGCCGTTCTGGCGCGGCACCGCGCACCCGCAATCCGACGCCGCCCATTGCAGCTTCGAATCCGTGGCGAGCCACCCATCAAGCACGATACGCTGCCACTTATCCGGCTTCATGTCGTAGCCGGCGGCGAGCGCGCACGCCTCTCCTCCCTCGGACTGCGCGTGCTTGGGAACCAGAGCGAAGCTAGGTTCCTGTACGCCTCTTCGCCTTGCCACCCTCGATCACCCTCAGCTTCCGTCGTTCGGCTATCTCATCGAGCGGCGTATGCCGCTCCTGCTGTTTCACTTTCGCCTGCGTGATCTGGCTGCGTGCGGCTGGCGTGATCCCGTAATCCTGCAGCAGCTTGTTCAGTATGGGCACGCTGGCGAAATTGCCGGAACCCCAGATGTCGGCGTGGATCAGGGCGGCGTTCATGAGGTTGTCCCAGTCGGCCTCGGTCCACGAGTCCGCGCCGGGGGTGGAAGCCAGATGCTCCCACCAGCGCACGGTAGCCTCCGGCCATTCGATGCCGTCAGGCAGCGTCGGCTGCGTTATCGTGGTCTTGGCCAACTGGATCACCTCGAATCTAAATGTCAGGAGCCGGAGGAACGCGAGCCGCCGCGAGAAAAAGCGCTGCGGATACGACCGGCAACGTTACGCACCGCATTGCCGGCACGCTGGAACAGGTTTCGCATAATCCACCTCCTTTCGTGGCATAAGAAAAGCCGCTGCGAATCACAGCGGCCAAACTCTAGGAGGCGGAACATCACCCGCCAAGTTTCTTCATGACGGCCATGCCGTCCATGTACTTGTCGCCGAGCTTTCGAAGACCGTACGCGGCAAGGAAAGAGTCCTTGTCGTCTCGCAAGGGGAACGCGATGGCGAACCAGTGTTCGGAATCGGTCGGCTCCACGAGCTTCCTGGGACTGCGAGCCTCGACCAGCGCCCTGTGCAGGGCGGCGAACTCGGCGAGACAATCCTTTTCCAGATCATCGGTGTATTTGACGTCGGCGAGCGGGTCAGGCGTCTTCTCCGCGAAACCGAGACCACCACCGAAGCCGACGCCGGCCCCGAACGCTACGGCGGACGACTTGGCCGGCTTGTACGGGGCGAGCAGTTTTTCGACATCACGGTATGCATAGATCCGGTGGTTTTCGCCGAAACCAAACCGTTCACGCCACCGCGCCATCTCGGCGGGGGAGGGGAAACACAGGCACAGCCAGAACTCGGTGTCGGTCGCATCCACGAAACGCTTGCGCTCCGCACGGGCGCGCTCCCGGTACTCCTTCGCGTTCTCGTCCAGATTCTCCGGCACCGGCTTCACAGCCTTCTTGCCCTTGGACTTCTTGGAAAAATTGAACTTGAAATCACCTGACATGATCCACCTCCAACAAAGGGAACCATTCAAGCAGCGTCGCGTAATCGGCTGGTGCCTTGTCCTTGAGCACCTTGGTGAACCTCTTATCGATGCCATCGAAAGAACGCCCGAACCACGCATAATCACACGGCAGCTCGATATGATGCCCGCCGATGCAGTCCAGCACCTCGCCCTTGAGCCAATCCCCGATAGGACTGACCTTCTTGAGATTGCGCCGCCAGTACCCGTACTGGACGAACGCGCCGCGACGCTGAATCGAATCGGTGGCACGCACGCCATCCGCGCACCACGTGTTCTTGTCCAAACCGATGTCGGCGCGGATGAAATCCCACATCTGCTCATACGACGGCTCCGGCAACCGCGCCGCCTCGATATAGCGCAGACGCTCGGGAGCCTGGAACACCGCATTGTTCAGCCACCGGTACAGCGACGGGTGCGGATACCTTTTGATTCTGGTCTGGAACTTCTGCTCGAAATAATCGAGCTCCTCGTCAACGAACCTCAAACCGGGCACATAGTACAAGTACGCGGGAACGACCTCGATGCCCATGTCCCGCATCGCCAGCCACGCGGCGATGGAATCCTTGCCGCACGAAAACGCCAACAACACGGGCTTGCCATCGGCGGCCAGTTTCTCGCGCACCGCGAGGCTCGTGCCCTGATTGCGGATAACCGTGGTCACTTCGGCCACCTCCTTCCGGTCATGCGGATGAACCGCGAATGCGAATAGAACTCGACGCCGGCACGCCGGAAACTCGGCTCCGACGACAGGACGAACACATGCAGCCCGTGACCGCTGGTCGAAACCTCCGCATAGATCGCTTCGGGCAGCAGCTCCAATGCCTTATCGGGCGGACTGGTCAAATCAACATGGTCGAAATCCCAGCACGCAAGCCCGTCGCCGAGCATGATGCCGTAACCGTCACCGGCCTTCGAGCGCATGACCTCCGGGTATGACGCCCAGGTATCGGGGTCGGTTGAACTGGCCGGCGAACCATCGCACCGGATCGGGCGCTTGCCGTCGGCGCGCACCCAACGGAGCAGCGACTTGAGCTCTTGGGGTATCTGATGTTTGCGGCTCCACGCCTTGCGGCATCTGTCCGAGCAAAACAGTCTCGGACGCCTAGGGTTTGGTGTGGATTGGAAGAAGTGGCCGCAATTCCTACATTGGTTGACCATAGCCATAACTATAGCATATATTCCAATGATTCGCAACACTAATTTCGTGACATATCAAAACTGCGGAGAATCAAACGTAACAGCCTCGGAAAACAACGGGGCAAAAACATCAGAACCATGCCGGAACGGCTTCCACGGGCGGTCGCAGACACCCCAGCGGCCAAACGTACGATACTCCACACGGGTTGCGGGGGGATGCGGGCGCTATGACCTGTGGGGAGCCTTGCATGGGAGGGGGAGGGTATGGCCCCCGGTTACCATTGGCGGCTGATTGGGATGGTGTTTTGTGGTTGTTTTTTTGTGTTTTGGTGGCCTGTGGTGTTGGCGATTATTTTGTTGCTTTTTCTTTGGTTGCAGATTCTGTGTGTGAGTTGTGTGTTGTCATAGCTGGTTGGTGATCCGCCTCGGCTGTATGGGATGATCTCATCGAGTTCGCAGCTGAGTGGGTGTGGTGTTTTGAGCGTGAGGTCTATGGGTTTGCCGCACAGCGGGCAGATCGGTATTGGTCCTTCGGCCGCGATGTGTCTGGCCTTGCATTTGCGGCGGGCTGCTCCATTTTGGTATCGGCCTGAGCCTGCCTTGTTGCTCATGTTCCCATCCTGTGTGTTTGGTGGCTTGGGCGAGATTCGAATTCGCGGTGGCCCGACATGGTTAGTCTGTTTTGACCACGCCGTCGCAATCACTGCGATGGCCGGTTAGTCCTCTACCGTACGCAAGCCGTGGCATGCGCGGTTGGCTTCGATCCGACGACCTGCGGTTTTGGAGACCGCCGCTCTACCGGCTGAGCTACGCGCATAGGTGGGTATAAGTAAAGCCCCTGAGATGTATGTCCCAGAAGCTTTCGCACTTATCCTGATACGGAGTATACCACGGGGTGGATTCACCCTACTCCTGTCTGTGTTTTGTTTTTTCAGGCGGCTTGGATGGTGAGGCGTCCGCCGAGGGCGTGGATTACCTTGGCGATGGTCTGGAAGCTGGGGTTTCCGTCCTTGCTGAGGCTTTTGTAGAGGCTTTCGCGCCCCACGCCCGCGTCCTTGGCGATCTGGGTCATGCCTCGAGCCTTGGCGACGTTGCCGAGTGCGGCCTGCATGAGTGCGGGGTCGTCGTATTCGGCTATGGCGTTGAGGTAGGCGATGATGTCCTGTTCGTTTTCGAGGTATTCGCTGGTGTCGTAGTCGGTGATTTCGGTGCTCATTGCTGCTCCTTGTAGTCGTCGAGTATGGCGTGGGCTTGTTTGATGTCGGTCTGCTGGGTGCTTTTGTCGCCGCCTGCGAGCAGCAGCATGAGCACGTTGCCGCGCGTGGTGAAGTAGACGCGGTATCCGGCTCCGATGTGGAACCGCATCTCGCTGACCGGGCCTCCCACGGGTTTGATGTCGCCGAACGGCCTGCCGGCGAGCTTGCAGGCGTCGAGCCGGGCTTGGATGGCGGCTTTCGCCTCGCGGTTCCTGAGTTTCTTGAACCACTTGCGGTATTCGGCGGTTTGCTTGATTTCCATACCCTTATTGTATCTCACAGGCTACACTATGTCAAGCCGGGCGGCCGCTGGAACCCATCGCCAACGCCAGAATCTCCCGTATGTTGAACTCCCAGTAGCCGTCATCGACCGGCTTGCTGCTGGGCAGCTTGCCGCGGTTGAGCCAGTTGCTGATCTGCTTGCGGCTGACCTCGTATCCGTAGTTGTCCTTGAGCCACTGGCTCATGCCCGCAGGGGTCTTGGTCAGGTGGATTGCCTCGGCCTTGTCTCGGCTCCGCTCGCGCAGCTCCGCCACGTTGATGGGGTTGCCGCATTTGCACAGTAGCAGCGATTCGCCCTTCGCGGCCTGTATCTCGCGTTTGCATTCTGGGCATACGCCGATGATGCGGCGTGTGCGAGGCCTGCGGTCCACCAATGGTTCGATGCGCCGGTTCATTTTGACGAGCTGGCGCAGGAACCGACCGGCGTTCGTCGCCTTGCACAGCCATGCGAGCCTGGTCTGCATTCGGGGGATGAGCCGTTGCCATCTGTCGCTCCACACGGCTCCCGCGTCGTACCATGCGTCCTGCAACAGGCTTTCGGCTTTGTCCAGCAGGTCGATGGCGTGCATGTTGACGGGGCTGGGCGCTTCGCCGCCCTGCGGTTTCCCGCCGCTGCCCGGTTCGCCGAGCTTGTACTCATGCCGTGCGACCCGCTGCAACAGTTGCATGTTGCGGCACAGCTGGTGGAGTGTTTTCGCGTAGGTGCGTCGGCAGTCCTGGCAGAGCGTCCATGGTTTCTCGACCTGTTGGTTGCCGCAGTATTGGCATGGTTCGGTTTGGGTGAACATTGTTTGAAACCCTCCACGTTCGGCTATGATTGTGCTTTGGTGAGCGTGCCCTCCGCCTATTGGTGGAGGGTTTCGTTTTATGTATCTTTATGCGCGTGTATACATGCGTATACCCGTCTATACGTCGAACTTCGGTTCGATGAATTCCGGTGTCCGCACGTCCGCGCGTGGTTTCGGCGGTTCGGGATGCTCGATCACGTACAGCACCTCGCTCAACGGCAAACCGAGGAGTTTCGCCGTGTACTCGGGTGTCGCGGCCTTGCCTTTATGCCATTTGAGTATCATCTCACGCTGGTTGTTCGTCGCGCTCATGATTCCTCCTTGAGTGTGGTGACATATTCGATGGCCTTGCGTTCACGTTTCGCGTACCTCTCGCACTTGCGTTTGAGGCGTTTGAGGCTCATGGCGTACAGGTAGTCTCTGAAGCCGCCGTCCTCGGTGATTCTGGCCTCGTACCGGCTTATGTCTGATGCCCTGAATTGCGCGGTCAGATGGTTGGTAAGCTGTACTCCGTTCATTCCTCCACCTCGGTTTCCTCGCCGTAATGGCCGTAGAGTTGGTCTGCCGCATCCTTGGTCGTGTAGAGGCATTTCGCGGGCGCTTGTTCGTAGTCGTAGATGGCGGCTGCGACGACCTCTCGAAACTCCTCGCGGGTGAATATCTTCGCCTTATAGCTCATCGTCTGCCTCCGTAAAATCGTTGAACGATGGGCTGGCACAGCTCATATCCCTTCTGGGCCCACATCTCCAGTGTTTTGAGGATCACGAGAATCGACAGTGAGTCGAGCCCGTCGTCAACCAGTTTGGGAATGTTGCTGTACTGTGCGTTCAGTGTCGTATGCCCGTTCTTGCCGCTGGTGAACGTGAATCCCAGCATGTCCACGGGCGTTCCGGTTTCCTCCGGCGTGATGGTCAACCGGACCTTGAACTTCTTGCCCAACGGCATCGCCTTGTCACTCATCGTCCGCTTCCTTGATTGCCTGTTGCAGTGCCTGCATGACAGTTTCTGCGGTCTCCCAATCGTCCTTGTTCGAGGTCATGGCGGCCGCACCCGCCGTGTAAAAGTTGCTCATTCTTCCGTTGCCTCCATCGGGTAATTGATGTCCACAAGCAACTGTGTGGAATAGCTGGTCAGCTTCACGAGTTTGAACGGCTTCTGCGATGTCGGGACTCTGAACGGAGGCTCGTACTCCCACCATTCGCTGCCGTCGTATTCCTCGCGGCGCAGGAACCCGCCATCAGTGAACGCCACGACCAGATCGGCGGCTATCTCCTGACTGCCGTATCCGTCGTCGTAATCGATGTCGAGCACCTTTTCGGCCTGACTCCACGGAATTCCCAGCTTCCCGTCGCGGGAGCCGACGAATCGAACGTCATCGGTCGAATGCTTGCTTCGTGAGATCGCACTCTTGGTTTCATCTAAAAGATTCATTCTTCCGTTGCCTTTCCTTGGTTGACTTCGTAAACCGCGCGGGCGAAGCCGAGCGGCGTCTTGCTTCGGTTGTTGGCTCTGTCCTTGCCGCTCATGTACCAGATACGATTCCGGTCAGGAGCCGGCATCTGGAATCCCCCCCCCGTCCAAAGGCACGTTTTTTTCGTGTAATTGTCCAAGGGCTCGTAGGCCGTGTAGTCGCACGGGTCGAACGTGTGGGAGGGTTTGCCAAAAACACGGCTGAGTACGCTCACCGGGTTCTCAACCATGTACGGGACGCCGCTCATTTCACCGATCACCCGGCATTGTTCGGCAACGCTCACGGCCTTCGCCTGAAACATGTGGTCGGCCTCGTACTTACGGGCGAACCATTGCGCTCCACTCACCGCCATATCCGTACATGGCGGGAACCCGGCCACGAACGCGAGCCGGCCGGAACGGACCAGTACGCTGATCTGGTCGAACGCTTCCTCGATGGTGCAAGCCAGTTTCAGGTAGGCACCGTCTTCATGGTCGCAACCATGCTGCGGGTCCACCAACACGGCTTGATACCCGTGTTCCACCCAAGGGCGGGCCATGACACCGGTCAGGTCGCATAGGCACAGAATCGTGTCACGCATCATTCCTCGATTTCTTCGCCATTCGTTGCAGATCTCTTTCGCAGAGCCGATTCAACACGGGGTATAGCCATGCAGGCGGGGTCATGTGATTCCACACGGGGCATTTCTTCCAGTGTTTTTCGGCTCGGGGGCATCCGTATTGCCCGCAGTAGGGACATCGACGGTTTCGGCATTCCAATTGGCCAGTGCGGTGAACCTTGATCCAGCGTTTCTCGCACCAGTCACAGCAATGAGTGCTTCCTGTGAGCAGGCGTAAGACAGTTTGCGGAAACGATGGAGGTTCATCAATGATCGGGTGGATGTTCATGCTTCCACCGCCTTGGCCGGACGGAACGGAGCTTGAGAGGTCACGTGCTTGCTGTTGAGGCCCGACCAAACAGACCCGGTGACGGGGGATTCCGGGTCACCGATAAGCAAAGCGACCAACTTCGAATTGTCCAGGCCGGAGATGGCGACGCTCCACAAGGCATTGTCCTTATCCCACCACAACCCGTCATGGTCGGGCAGCTTCGGCTTCCGACGCAAAGCGTAGGCGAAATCATCGGAGTCGATGCAGTACTCACCGTCTATCTCGCTGATGCGGATACGCAGGAGCATGTCGCCTAGAGGGTCAGGCTTGAGATCGATGACGCGGAAATGGTTTCCCTCCGTCGTGCAGGCAATATCGCCCACCTGCACGTTTTCGATGTTGTCGATGCGCTCATACTCGGGGTCATCCAACAGTTCGATGGATTGGATATTGTCTGTTGGCTCAAAATCACAGGAAGAGTCATAGCCGCGTGACGTGTACAAAGAACGGTTATCGCCTAAATCAATATCTCCTGTGTCATCTAACACTCCAGTAACAATGGTGCCGTTCTTCCATGTGGCCTTGACGTGCAGTCCGGCCATCTCCTTGCAGGTCTTGCCCTCCCAGAATGGTTTCTCACTGCTCATTGGTTTTCCTCCTTTTTGCCTGCTTCGAGCGCATCCAACAGGTCGTATTCGGCGAGCATGAGATGCGCCTGGGCACGGGTCATTGATTTCAGCGTCTGCGAGTCGCTGCCGGCCATCCAGCCGAGAGAGCTCACTTTCTCCTCGAGCGTGTGGGTCTGCGCCGCTAAGACGCGCAATCGTTCGTCAAGCAGTGCGGTCATCGGTTTCCTCCGTTTCGTCGTTGAGTGCCGTTTCGATTCGTATGCACAGGTCGACGGCTTGCTGCCATCCATTCCGATAGCCGATGACGAACGCCTCGGCCGGACTGTCGTTTCCCAGACCCGATGAGGCCAATGCGTCGAGGGCCTGTTGGGTGAGGTCAATCGGTTCGCCCATGAGTCGCCTTCCTGTGTTTGCGTTCCTGCCTCCACACATTGTGCAGGAGGAAGAACATTTTGATCGTGCTGATTGATTCCCAGAATCCGTCTCGCGGGTCGTAGCACCACCATTGACCGCAGATCGGGCAACGGTAGTAGCATCCTGGCCCGTGCGGGTCACATCGTTGGCTCATGCTTCCTCCGCGTCGCACATGAGATGCAGGGCCCATCTGCCCAGAATGTCCAATAAGGGTTTCCGTACGGATTCGTCGTACATCATGCGGGGATGGCATCTGTACAGGACTGACTGTCCTCCGGTTTCGATGCTGCCGAGGGGTGACGCAAGCAGTGCGGTCATCGGCTCTCCTTTCCCTATGCCGGCGAGCGCCGGCGTTGTTTCTTTTTTGGTTGTTGGTGTTTTATTGGTTTTCGTTGTGTGTGGGGCAGTAGAGGTGGCTTCGTTGGATGCCTTTGTTGCCTTCTTGCCAGCCGTGTTGGTGTGCGGTTTGGATGGCGGTGTTGGTGTCGTGGATGTTGAGCCATTCGTTGTCCATGTCGCCGGTGTAGTCGCCGTCTGCTGTGATGTCTCCGGTGTCCTGGTTTTCCCGGAATTCGAGGCTGTTGTTGCATCCGATGGCGTCGCAGCGGATTTCCCAGACGTGTTCTTCGATGGTTTTGGTGATGATTCGTGTGGTGGAGTCTGTGTAGGTTTTGACGCTCATTGGTGTTCCTTTGCTCGTTTCCTCTGCTCGTAGCGGCGTTTCATTTCGCGGAATTCGTTGGGATGCTCCTGCTGCCATCGATGCTGGTAGGCGTTGATCCGCTTGCGGTATGCGGGATCGTGTTTGCGTCTCCATTTGAGGTGGCAGTTGATGCATAAACCGTCCATGCGGATATGCCGGCGAGCGCCGCTGATGTCGCAGATGATGCAATGTTTGTCGTCGGTTTCGTCTGCGGGTTGGAGGTGGTGTGGTTCGAGGTTCAACCGGCATCGGTGGATGTACTTGTCCAGGTTGTTCATGGTTTTGTTTTTCTTCTTCGGAGGTTTTCCTTGCATTGTTTGCAGAGGATCGGGGTGCCGGCGTGCGGCCTGCATTCCTTGCCGCAGTTGGTGCAGTGCAATGGGTGTTTGGTGGGTGTGGAGGATGGTCGTATCGACCCGGTTTTGGCTATCGATGTGAGCGCCCAATCCAATTGGTCGAGGTCATGGGTCTTGCATGCGTGGCATACCGCGCCCGCCTTCATGTTCGACAATCCCGTGCCGGCGAGTGATTCCCACAACGCCCAGACGGCCGTGTACAGGTCCTCGCCGCCCTTGAGCCTCGCGTAGAGTGGGCTGGCCAGTATCATCCGGGCCGCTTCCATGTGCGACCTGGCGTCCGCCTTCATGCGTTGGCGTTGCTTCTCGTTCGTCTGTTCGAACGTCATGTTTCCCTTCCCTTAGCCGGCGAGCGCCGGCTTGTTTCCGTATCGGTTTGCTTGCGTGTGTTATCTGGGGTTGCCGTCCCGGTCGCAGAGCGTGTATCCGCCTTGGTTGTCGAGGAGCAGCCAGCCTTGGTGCGCGTCCCATACGGGGACGGTTTCGGGGTGGTCGTTGTATCCGCTGACGATCCATCCGTATTCCATCGCCGTTTTGGGATGGTTGTGTACCCATCCGTGGCAGCCGGTGGTGCCGGAGCCGCATAAATGGATGAGGTTGGCTGGCGAATGCAGTCCGGGGAACGGGTGGCTTCTCATGTGCCGGTGGTGGAGGCTGTGGCCGCTCCAGATGTGGTCCAATTCGTTGCCGCATCGCAGGCACCGGTAGTGGTCTCGTCTGGCGGTCAGCCTGTGTGTTTCCCGTGTGGGGTTGGTGCGGCTCATTTGACGAGGTCCAGCCATTCCACGTATTCGCTGATGTCCATGTCCAGGCAGTCCGTCACACGATGCGGTTTCGTCTGCGTGTAATGCTCGTACGGGTCTGCTCCCAACGCGGTTTGGGTCAACCGGATGGCGGTCATGTCCAACGCGCGGTAGGAGAGCAGTCGGTGGAAACGCCCCCACTGGTCCTCGGTGAACAGGTAATGCTCCAAGAACGGCAGGTCGAAGCCCATCATGTTCGTGCCCGCCGGATGCAGCACATGCGTTTCCGCCATCGACTGGGTGAAATCGATGACGGCGAGCGCCACACGCGCCGTGGAGCATAGTTCGGGGCTTGCGTCGATGACCTCGTTGATGAGCCCGTTCGCCTCATGCATCCGATGCGCGTAGGCGAAGCTCCTGTCCGTGGGCAGTACGTAGGGTTTGATTATCGACTCGTAACGCGCGTACTCGGTTTTCGCGTCCATGCTCGTGCACCTCAAGCCGATTTCCAGCATCAGGTCGTGGCGCGGATCCGTGCCGGTGGTCTCGATGTCAACCCACAAGAGGGCTTCGGTTTTCCTGGTCATGCGATGTCCTCCAAATCGTCCTTCATCAATCCGAGCGCGGCGAGCGCGTCGGTGTCGGTTTTTCCTTGGTTGAGCAGTTCCGCCGCGCGCATCGCGAGCGGATCGTTGTCCGGCGCGTCACGGCCCAGCAGGTTGAGCACGTGCGTGCAGCCGAAGCTGTGACGGTGGGGTTTCCTGGCTGGTGCGGGGTGGCCGAAGCCGCCTGCGAGCGCCGGCGTGGTCTGGCTGGTGTTGCCGAGGCCGAGTTCCCTGCCGCGTCTCAGCCAGTTGCGGAACGCCGCCGCCGGGTCGGCCGGCAGATGGCCTCCGGCTATCGCATGGTCGCGGAACTTGGCGAGTTCGGCGTCCAGGTCGAGTCCGATTTCGTCGGCGAGCTGCCGGTGCGACTGGTCGGGGGTGAGGTTGGCGAGCGCCTGGAGTCGTGTGGTGTCGGGTTTTTCGGTTTTGCTGGCGCGCGTACTCTCTCTTGACGGTTCTATTGACGGTTCCTGTGACGGTTTGGGTGAAGTGGGTTTCACCCCTGAAACGAAGTGGGTTTCACCCGTGGGGTGAAGCGGGTTGCACCCGTGGGGTGAAGTGGGTTGCACCCGTGGGGTGAAGTGGGTTTCACCGGTGCAACCTGTTTCGGGGGTGCAATGGGTTTCACCCCTCTCAACCGTTGCGTCCATTGGGGTTTCGCCCTTTTTGGTCTTCGGGAACAGCTTGTAGACGACCGGTCGGCGTCCCTTCGCGTATTTGGCCACGAGTTTCTGGTCGCCCTTGCGGATCAGACGCATCTGTTCGAGCTTCCTCAACAGCAGTTGGATGCTGCGTTCGCTTTTCTCCGTCTCCTCCGCCATGGTCTTCACGCTCGGCCACGCCATGCCCTCGTCGTTCGCGTAATCCGCGAGCACGATAAGCAGCAGTTTCGCCGTGCTGTCCCCATGCAATCGGGTCTTCTTGGCCTTCGCCACCAGTTCGATGCTCACGGCTCCGCCCTCCTGATCTCCACATCGGTCACATGGCACAAATCATCCAGCAGGGCCAGCATGTCCGAGAGCAGCATCGGCGTGACCCCCGCACCCACCTCGGCGCGTGAATCCACCACGAGACGCTCCACGCTCACCGGCGCGTCATCGCCGTTGCGCACCCTGATAACCACTTTCGTGTTCACTGCTCCAGCCCCTTCCTCTCCGCGTCCGACACCGCGTAGCCGGCCGATTCCAGCACCTCGTAGTAGGCGTTCAAACCCTTGAGGTCGCACTGGTAGGCCTCACGGTCCCACGTGTCCGCGTCTATCGCGCCCTCCCTGCGGGCCAGCAGGAGCAGCAGAAGCTCCACGCCCCGACGGGAGGGAACCGACTGGCGGCGGCGCAGCTCCAGGGCGTTCTCCGCCACGTTGAGCGTGTACACGCCATGCTCCGGGTCCTTGTCCACTACCGGCAACGGTCTGGCGAACAGGGAGTACGCCTTGACCACGCGGGTCCACCCGTTCGAGTCCAGGCTCGTGCCTCTCATCGAATCGCCCACGCCCATCAGCTCCAACAGGGTCAGGCGTTCCGTCATGTCGCGCAGCGCGTCCGCCTTCAACACGGGAACGGTTGTTCGGATCCATTCGCAGCGCAGTTCGGCCGACGCCAGGGCGAGCTCCCTGACCTTGTGGCGGCGCTCCCGTTCCATCCGGCGTTTCGCCTCGGCCTTCCCGTCTTCCCTCTCCTCGGCTGTCTTCTTCGCCGGCGTGTAGGCCACGACGCTTCCCTCGTCGTCGAAGAAGCGGATGACCACTCCGGGATGCGCGCCCTCGGCCTGCCAGTCCCTCCACTGCTTGGAGAACGGGCCGGGATAATCCTGGGCGAAACGCCGCTGCCTCTCGTAGCCTGTCGGGTTCGCCCACATGTCCTCCGGTTTGAGGTTGTCGGGCAGCATGGGCAGATCGTTGGATTCGGCCCACAGGCGCGCGGCCTGCACCCATTCGCGCCGGTCGCGTTCGCGGCGCAGCCGGTTGCGCTGCCATTCGAAATCATTGGAACCGGCCTTGGCGGCGAGCCTGGCCTGCGCCTTCTCGTCGCCGTCGAATTCCGCGATGTCCTCCAACACGGAGAGCGACAGTTGGGCGAACGAGGGCGACGCCTCGCGCACCGATCGGGGGATGGACGCTATTCTCAGCCGGCCGCGCACCAGTCTCATGCTGCGCCCGGTGCGTACGGCCATCTCCTTGACCTTCACGCCCAAGTCCAGGAGCCCCTGATAGCCGTCGGCCTCCTCCAACGGGGTCAGGTCCACGCGCTGCGTGTTCTCCACAAGCATCAGCTCGCGTTCCTCGCGCGGCGTAAGCTCCTCGATACGGCACGGCACCATGTCCCGGCCGGCGAGCCTGGCGGCCGCGAGCCTTCGATGCCCGATGACCACGCGGTACATGGGCCTGCCGTCCCGGTCGCCGGACGGGGTGACCAGCAGCTCCTGTTTGATGCCCTGCGCCCTGATGCTGTCCGCCAGCTCCCTTACGTCGCCCACGTCCCTGCGCGGATTATGCGGGTTCGGCTCCAGTTGGGAGACGGGAATGTCCACGATGGTGATGGCCATGATATTTCTCCTTGCCTAGAATTCGGGGTCCGCGTCGAAACCGTCGGACGGTGGCGCCGGTTGCCGCGAGGCCCACGGGTCCGGTTCCTGCGACTGCTGTTGCTGCTTGAACGGGTCGTTGGCGGCTGGTTGCGGCGCGGCCTGCTGCCAGCCCGACTGTTGCGGATTGCCGTACGCGGAGCCACCCGAATACGACTGCTGACCCTGTTGGTTGTTTTGGAAGCCGTTGGGCTTGGACTGCTTGGCCACTGCCGCGACCGCGTAACGCAGGCTCGGGCCTATCTCGTCCACCTGCAGTTCCACGATCGTGCGGTTCACCCCGTCCTGCGCCTGGTAGGAGCGTTGCTGCAATCTTCCCGTGACGATCACGCGCACGCCCTTCTTCAACGATTGGGCGATGTGGGCGGCGAGGTCGCGCCATGCGCTGCAGCGCATGAACAGGGCCTGACCGTCCTCGTACTGGTTCGTCTGACGGTTCCACACGCGCGGCGTGGAAGCAACCGTGAAATTCGCGACCGTCGCCCCGGTGCCGATCGTGCGGATTTCCGGGTCCGCCGTCAGGTTGCCCACAATGGTGAGCGTCGTCTCTCCGGCCATCACCTACTCCTTCTGAAATGTTTCTTGTCTGCGTATTCCACGACCGCCGAGACCCTGCGCGACGGCCGGTCGACCGTGATGACACCCGGCTTCGGCACCAGATAGATGCGGGGGGTTACGCATGTCCGTGTTCAAATCAGCCAGACGCTCATAGAATTCCTCTATGAGCTCGCCGGGCGTCATGCGCATCCCCTCGTCCGTTATGGGCGCGGTCAACGTTGCCGTGCCCATAACGGCGTCTCCGGCGTTAACGTGAGCCCGGCCTCGTGGATGCTCAGTCCGATGAGGCTCGCCAGCGACTGCCGGGTGGGATATGCGGTCAGGATGTCAAGGTTGGTGAGCAGCCGGTCCGCGACCGCAAGCCACATGTCGTTCGGCACGTCAGGCGTAGAGGCGCTGCTTGCGCGTCTGCTTGTTGATGCGGTCAAAACGGGCCACCTCCTCGACCTCGAAGCCCAGCACCTGCATGGTGTCGGGGTCGGTGACCGGCGTCGGCCCCCAGCCTCGCGTGAGCTTGTTCTGGATGGTCTTCTTCGCCTTCCCGTAATGTTCGGCGAGTTGTTCCACCGTCATCAGGTTTGGTATCGGCGCACTCATTGGGGTATCCTTTCCATTGGAGTTTCTTTCCGCCCCAGTAGCCGCTGGGGCTTTTCTTTTTTGCGTAACCTTGCGGTCGTGGACGGCGATGGAATCGAACCATCTCCCGGCCGTGCCGGGGGCAACTTGCAGCCGCCCTTATGGCGGACGACGGAAGAACAGGAAAAACGTCGTCCGCCGGTCCAAGAAAACCGACACCGTATCTGTCAGTTGTTTTTTTCAGTTATCAACGAGGGTTATTCGGTTTTCCTTCCGCTTGGCCGGCCGGTTTTCCACGCCGTCCGGCAAGACTTATTCGATGCCCGCCTCGCTCAACACCAGTGCGATCAGTCTGAGTGGAACGAACCCGAAGCCCATGAGCGCGGCCAAACCGTTGCCGATGGGATGCGCGCAACCCGCATGGCTTAGAATCCAGCCGACGCAGAAGGCGAGCACGACGGCGCAAACCACTAGCCCGCGCATGAATCTGCGTGACGGGCCACCATCGGCCTTCCGGTAGCCACCCGCGTGGTGGCCATACTCTTTGGCGTTCATGTTTTTCTCTTTCCGTATAAGGTCCCTCCGCCGGTAGGCTTGGAACTGCGACATTCAAAACACGGCCAACGGAGGGAAGAATGATTAATTGGGGAACGTTCATGATGGAGGTGAGCAAGACCCCGTCAGTGCTGATCGGATTGGTGTTCACCGCGATAACGATCTGTCTGACGATCTTCAACCTCTGGTGGTCGATGAGAAACAGAGTTGAAGCGGAGTGGACCGTAAGCGTCACGTCAACAGCGGACGTCATGATCGACCCGATACCGGTCGCGCAGGTACAGGCAGCGGGGAGCAGGATTCTGAAATCGAACACTACGATGGTGGTGATTGTGACGAACAGTGGTGATGGTCCAGCGTTCTCCGTGACGGCTGAGGGAATCAACATGAAGGGCATCGTCGTAAACGAATACGATTTTCCCGGACAGCAGTTCAAGCAGCTGGTGGTGCAGCAGAAGATCAACAGGGTGATGCCGGGAGAGCGTTTCTTCGTCGTCCTGGACATGATGAGCATTGTTTCGTCATGTGATTTCGGAGTGAAGGTGCTGTGGACCCCGCAGCCCACGCGATTGGGACGCGTGGTGTACAAGGAGTATCCAGTAATGCGTGACCCGTTGAAGGGATCAAGGCATATCCATACCACCACGCGGCCTTTGCTGCGCTGGTCTTCCCTGTTCTCGCATATGCCGAGACCATTCCGACGGTTGCTGCAGTTCGCGCATTGGATAAGACACGATGCCATGATGGACGTTCCCTCCTTCCTCAAGAAATTGGACGATATGCTGCCGGCCGATGACTATTCACCGAATGCTGGCGTTGATGAAGGCGCAGACCATGCAGATGATCGCGCAGACCCAAATGATTGAATTCGCATCCATCACTCCGCGTCCTTTCCGATGATTCGTTCCAACTGCGCGGCCTGTCGTTTGGCTTTGAGCCTCATCGCCTTCCGCTGAAGGCACAAGCGGTTCCACTTGTCCTTGGTCTCTATGGGGTTGCCGCCGCGTGCGATTTTGAGGCATTCCGGGCATTGGAGGAATGCCTCGCCGTCGCTTTTCCCGACCTTCGGGACGCAATGGCATGACGGGCATTCCTCCAACGGTTCCGCGATGATCTTCAACGCTTCCTCGACCTGCTGGTCCCACCGTTCGATGGCCTGCCGTTCGTCGGACGGCGAGAGCGGGTTGCCGCCGTAGTACCCGTATCCGCATTCCCCGCAACGGCAGCCCCAGCGTTCGAAGTCGTATCCGTATCCGCCTGACGTCCACGAATCCATCACCGCCTCGGCATGGCCGTTGCATAACGGACAGGGCAACGGTGTCGGCATCGGCCCCTCGGCCTGTCCGGACTGGCATGCCTGACGATTGTGCTTCCACCACACCATCACGCCACCTCCTTGCCAGCGAGCGCTATGAATGAGTCAGGGAGCATTGTCATCGGTTCAACACGCAGACAATCCGCATAAACGGCAATCTGACCAATGGAAATGGAGGCTTTCCCGCTGAGCTGTCGACGAAGGGTCACATAGGGTGTCCCTGATTGGTCGGAAAGCCACTTAACGGAGCGCTTCGCGGCTTCCAGCGCGGCTGCGATTTTATTTGCCACCTGTTTTGTGGTGCTTTCTTGATTAACCATATGGTTAATGTAAGCACCATTTGGATAGTTAGTCAAGTTAGTTTTTAATCTATATGGTTAATTTCCTTCCCGATATGTGTTATTCTTTATCCATGACCGAATATGGAGATCAATTTGCCGAAGCCATCGCAGAAGAGCTTCGAGCCCAAAAAGCCCGCATGGGAAAAACCAACGATGACATCGCAGAAGAAGTCGGACTGAGTCCCGTCACCGTTCTTCGCTATCTAAAAGGACAAAGACAAATTCCCATCGATGTGTTTGGAGATCTATGCAAAGCGCTCGGAGCAAACGCCGCCGACATAACCCGCATCGCCTACGAGAAAGCGCAAACGGCATCGCGGATAGCGGAGACAAAACGTCTGGCACACAAGAGCGATGTCAGCCTTGCGGCTTACGGAGCAGAGGGAAAGGACTATTACATGAACCACGATGGAGAAGCATCGGCATGAAACGCCTTATTCCGTTCGACACGCACATGAACTATGGCCCCATGCGCATGGCGATTTATTCGAGCGGAATAGATGTCACCGTAGAAAGCGACATCTTAGACAATATGTGGGGTTGCTACTCAGAAGCAAACCGCGTCATTCTCATAGACAGAAGACTTACATACACCGCAAAAAAATGCGTGCTCATACACGAACTCGTCCATTGGCTGCACGCCGACTACCAATGCGGAATGCACGAGCAACGTACCAGATTGGAGGCAGCGCGGCTCCTAGTAGATTCGCAAAAATACCGTCAAGCAGAACAAACATACGGAGGAGCGCCTTGGCTCATAGCCTCGGAGCTCGACCTGACCATACAAACCATCACCGATTATCAGCAATGCCTACATGACTTTGCAGTAATCACGCCTGAGAGGAGGTGTCTGATTGGAACACAAGCATGATGGAGTAATAAGGGCTGCCGTTCCCGTCGTTGGACAGTTTCTTTTCGACTCGGGCCAGCGCGTTCTGACCGGCGTGGCGCACCAGCTCTCCATAGACCATCTTCCGCGCGTCGAACTCAAACAGAGCCGCTCCGTCGTGGAAGATGCCGACATGAGGTTTGGCGTAGGAGCCCTTAGGCGTTGGAATCATGTCCAGGGACACCTCGATGTCAATGAAGCCCCTGCCGGACAACAGACTGTCCGCCATCGCGTTCGGTTTATAATCGCTGGCTTTAATGGAATCAACATCGTCCACGCTGTCCCATTTTCCGGCACCAATCATGGACGCTATGATCCGTTCGCTACGGCTTCTTCGTGTGGAGGGTGCGAGAGCCTTGATCGATTTGATGGTCGGTTCGTACCATTCATGCCAGACGCAGCTGATGGTGCGTGCGTGGACGTCATCAAGATAGGCGCAGAGCCTGTCATTCGGAATCACGCCGAACGGTGCGCCGTTGTAGGAAAGCACATAGCCGTTGCCGTTACCGCCTCCGAGGACATAGCCGAGATCCCTGTTTCCATGGAAAGGCACGTTCATCCTGCGTCGAATGATTTCAGCGGTGAATATCCTGTCTCGCGGAATATTCGCCACAACCGGCTCGTTGTAGTTGTAGACGAGGTATTCGACTGTTCCGGCAACATGGGACTCAGCTGGAGCGGGAATCGTGTCCGGCGATTTTCTTTGCACCGTGGACCCGTCAACTGGAGTGCGAGAGACGGCTGGATCACCTCCTCTCTTGTCGAAGCGATGTTTATATGCGAACATGCCGATAAAGATGAAGAACGCTGTGAAGATGAGCATAGGCCAAGCGCCGACAAAAACGAACAGCGCGCAGAACGCGCCCGCCGTATAGCACAGAACGGACAGAACTGTCATTATGACAGATTGCGCTGTGGTCTTCTTCGTCCCATGTTTACCCATACCTTGATTCTACGAGCCGGGGAGACGTATGCGTTAATCGCTTAGATAAAAATATTGCCCTGCCGGCGTTGCAGCGCCAACAGGGCGGTTGAAGAATCCAGCTAGTTCAAGAAAGGAGGACGCTTCGCCCACTATCCTACACGGGGCGAAGCCATACCCGAAATGTCAGATTTACCCAAATACAGGAGGGGTGACAGGCTTGGGAACGCAGAACAATCGTTCCGCAGCATGCTCATCGTCTCCGTCAAGAGTCACGCGCCACGAATAATTCCCCGGCGCGAGTGCGAGTCCGTTGGAGAAATCCAGTGTTCCGAGACTGACCGCACCGATATGGTTCCTTTGGTCGAGGGGGAGTCCAGCAAGGCCCGCATCAATCGTCATGATGTTCGCGATACGCAAGGATTGGGGCATCGGACCGGCAACCTCGACGACGTCTCCCTTCTCGTCACGCAGGGAGTATTCGACGGCCACCTCGCACGGGCATATATCCGCCGGCACGTGTATCTCCGTGAACACGGTGAATCGCGGCGTCATGCCATTGGGCGTGAGTGGGAAGATATTGGCACCGGAGCCAAGAACATTCCCCATACCGGAACCGTCCACGGCGGCGAAATTGGCGAGCTGCACGATAATCGACGCGCGTTCAGAAACCTCGCTCATATGTCAGGCCACCATTCTGCGTTCTTCGATGCCCTGGTTGGCGGTGGTGGACACGTTGGCTGGTTCGAAATACTCGCCTTTGCCGCCGTTCTTCATCAGCTCCGGGGTGGGAAACACGAAGATGGTGTTATTCGGAACAACTTCAGTCCCGTTGTCCAAAAATTCACGAATGGTGGTGGGCTCGTTGTCATCGAAAAAGAACGGTATATCCTCGCGTGCGAGCTTGCGGGTTTCGGCGAACGTGTCGCCGGCGGCGGAGAATCCCGGCATGTCATCGGATTCGGCCCACCATACGCCGTCTTCCCTGTGATAGGTGATGTTCACCTGTCGTGTATCCATGTTGCGCCTCTTCATTTCTGCCCGAGGATACCGCGGATCTCCTCTTCGGATAACCCGACGTCCTTCACCAGTGTCTTCTTCACCAATCCGGGCGGAACAGTCTGCCCGTCATGGAAGGCAAAGGTCAACGGTGGACGGCCCTCCGCCTTCATTCTTTTATGCGAACCATTCGCGCGGTCAATCCCGTATCCCAGACCACGAAGGATACGGAACAGGTCCGAGGCCTTCATCGATGGGTAGACGATCGGCATGCGCGATTGCCTTTCGGTTGGTTCAATTCAGCAACAGTCCCATTAAATCACATTAAAACCGGTTAAAACGTGAATCTTCCATTATTAAGCAGGTAATAAAAATGGCCAACGTCACCAGATACAAGACCAGCAAAGGCGAAACCAGATACCGCGTGAGGTATCGCAAGCCGGACGGCACGCAGACCGACAAGCGCGGATTCAAGCGCAAAATCGACGCGGAGACGTGGGCGGCCGAACACGTCACCATCGCCAAGGCCACCAACAGCTACATAGACCCGCAGGGCGGGTCGAGAAGATTCGGCGAACTCTACAAGCAGTGGATCGCCATCAAAAAGCCTTTTTGGAAGCCCAGCCAGCTTGAGAGCACGGAAGCCTCGTACCGTACCCATGTGCAGGCGAAGTGGGAGAATCGGCGGATCGGCGAAATCAGCCAGGCAGAACTGCAGGAATGGGTCAGCGACCTCACGTCGCGTCGCTCCGCCAGCGTCGTGCTTCGAGCCAAGGGCATCGTCAACGGCGTGCTCAAACGGGCTGTGAAGGACAGACTCATCGCCGAGAACCCGTGCGAGGGGTTGGAGCTGCCGCGAAAGCCGAAACGCAAGGAACGGCGCGTCTATCTCACGATTCCGCAGCTCGTGGCATTCGCCGACGAATGCCTCAACGCCATCTACATTGGCGACGAACGCAGGGCCCTCGTGCTGCTGCTTGGCTTCTGCGGCCTCAGATGGGGTGAGGCGTCCGACCTGCGCAAGGAGGATGTTGACGTGAGGGAAAGGTCTCTGCGTATCCGCAGCAGCATCGTCTGGATCAAGGGAAAGCCGGTGGAGGGCACCCCGAAATCCTATGAGATGCGCACCCTTTACATGCCGCTCATCGTCGCTGAAGCATTGGCGCCGATACTCAAGCGGAAGAAGCGCGGCGAGCGCGTGTTCTCCGATCCGTCCGGCCATCCTCTGCACCCGCAGTCGGCGAGCGCGGTGAAGGGTAATAGGACGTGGTGGCCGAGCGCGCTGAAACGGCTGGGCTGGGATACGGATGATTGGCCGAGCCCGCATGATTTGAGGCATACGGCGGCGTCGATTGCCGTGCACGCGGGGGCGAATGTCAAGGGTCTGCAGCGCATGCTGGGGCATGCAAGCGCGAGCATGACACTGGATGTGTATGCGGATCTTTTTGACTCCGATCTGTTGGATGTGACGCGCATGGTGGATGCGGCGGTACAGCTCGAAACGAGCGAAAAGGAGTGTGGGCAAAATGTGGGCAAAAACGTTCCCGAACCGGCTGTAATGGTTTGAAAACATTGGAATTCCAACGTTCTTATGTTATGGGCGCTGATGGTTCGAGTCCCTCATTGCCCACTTTCATTTTTCATCACTTCATGCAATCCCCTCATTCCATGGATATGGGCTGTGACGATATTCCCTGACAGTCTTCGGCAAAGGTTCTGAAATCTCAGTGAGATGCGTGCAGAAGGAAACCGGCAGTACTGCTACAGAATCGTGAATTTCGGTCTTCTTGGTCAGATGCGTCTCAATAGTCACGTAAAGTTGTGGCAGAGTGTTTATATCCAGCAGGAGGTCGAATAGCCGATGGCGCAGGAACTTCGTGAAGGGGACGGCAAGTCGGGCATCGCACGTGCGGGCAAGCGCAAGTGGGGGTATGACCCCGCTCAGGTGGACGCTTTCCTGGAGCGCGCCCATGCTTTGTATGACAGCGAGGGCATGAATCTCACCCAGCATGACATTCAGAACGTGTCCTTTGATCTGCGCAAGAACGGCTATGTGATCGCACAGGTTGACGCCGCGCTTGGACGTCTGGAACGTGCCGTGGTCGATAAGCAGACCACATGGGAGATAGCACAGCATGGGCGTGTGACGTGGAAGGCGAAGACCGAGAAGCTGTATCACGAAGTCCAGAACCACGCGGAGCGTAACGAGCGCGAACGTTTCAAGTCCGGAGCGCCCAAGCAGCCTTCGTATGATAAGAAGCAGGTGGATCGTCTGGTCGACCAGATTGTGGACAAGGCGGCGGCCGCATTGGGCGTTGACGGCGTGACCGAAGACGATGTACGGTCTTTGGCCGATCTCAATGCGGATACGGTCAACAATGTGATCTTCACCCAGCGCAAGGGCAAGAGAGGCTATGACGAGCGACAGGTCGATTACTTCCTGAATGCCTGCGTGCAGTTGCTGAGTCGCTTGGAATCCTATGCCCGTGTGGCCGATTTCGTGTCCGGCGAGCCCGCGGCTCCTGCCCAGACCGCCACGAACGTGACCGTTCAAGCGAACGGCGTCTCGCCATTGTTCGCTTCCGGAACGCAGCGCCCGGCAACTGACGAACGTTCTGCGCCGTCTGCCGTTGCTCATGACGAATCATTCGATGCCCTGCATCAGGCCGAGCAGAGCTTGTTCACTGCTCCGGCTCCGGTTGCTCCCGCAGCGCCGGCCGCGGCGGCACCGATCGCCTATGCGCCGGCTCCTGCATCGTTCGATGCTTCCACAAGCACCAATAGCACCAATGCGGAACAGCCGGTTTCCTTTGCTCCCGCAGCATACCCGGTGCATACGTCCAACGAGTCTGCGGCGAAGCCCGTCTCCGAGACGCCTTCCGTGGCTCCTACCGCAGCTGTTGCGGCTGAGCCTCCCGTCAGTGCCCCGTCCGCGCCGGTTTCCGGTGCGACCGCTGGCAGCGCCCCCTCGTTTGCTCCGGCACAGTCGTCACACGAATCCGCAGCTCCGTCATCGACCCCGTCGGTGTTCGCGGAACAGCCCGTGGATATGGTGCAGAACGATTCCTCTCTGGCCGCTCTCGCCCACATGGCTGCGGTTTCTCAGGAACTTCCGGCGGTGGATGTACCGTCCTTCGCTCCCAAGATGCCCAGCCTTGATACACCGAATGCGCTGAAATTGAATGAGGTACCGGGTTCGGTTTCATCCCCGGCACCTTCCGCCCCGGCAGCGCAGCCTGTGAATAGCACTGCTGACGAGGCTGCGTCCGCTGCCATGCCGGTCTCCTTTGCTCCCACCAGCAAGCCGGATCGTAACACGAACTCCATTCCGGTTCGCGTATCCGATAGTCAGCCTGCAGACAGCACGACCTCCCGTCCGGCTGCGGAATCATCTGAATACGTTGCCGACTCCCACGACACGGAAGCAGCTCAGCCGTCACAGGATAAGCACGATTCCAACGATTCGTTCCCGCTGCTGTTCCCGCTTGTCGGTAACTTCGATTCGGATATCCCCGACCTGTCGTTCCCCACACTGAACAATGACGATACGAAGAAGGAACAGTGAGCATAGCCTCCAACTCCACCGTCATCATTCTCGGATCCACCGGATCCATCGGCACCCAAGGACTTGACGTCATCGCGCGCCACCCTGAACGATTTACCGTCACCGGTCTGGTGGCGGGCGGAGCACATATCGAGCTGCTGGCGCAACAGGCCGCACAGTTCCATGTGTCCGAAGTCGCGGTGTTTGATGAGACCAAGATTCCAGCACTGCAAGCAGCTCTCGCACAGGCCGGCGCACAAGGTGTCCGCGTGACCGGCGGTCCGGATTCGGTCATCGCCATGGCCGGATCCGGTGCGAATGTCGTATTGAACGGCATCACCGGCTCCATCGGCCTCGAACCGTCGATCGCGGCGCTCAAGGCCGGTTCCCAGCTGGCATTGGCCAACAAGGAGTCCGTAGTCGCGGGCGGTCATCTGCTGTTCAGCGCCCAAGTACGCGAGAACCAGATTAACCCGGTCGATTCCGAACATTCCGCCATCTGGCAATCCCTGCGCTCCGGAACCCACGCCGAAGTCGCCAAGCTTGTGGTCACCGCCTCCGGCGGACCGTTCCGCGGCTGGAAACGTGCCGACATGGAGAACATCACTCCCGAGCAGGCGCTGCATCATCCGACGTGGAACATGGGGCCGGTTGTCACCATCAACTCCTCCACACTGATGAACAAGGGGCTCGAAGTCATCGAGGCGTCCCGCTTGTTCAACGTGCCGCCTGAACGCATCGACGTGACCGTGCACCCGCAGTCCATCGTCCATTCCATGGTCGAATTTGTGGACGGCGCCACGATTTGCCAGGCTTCGCCGCCGGACATGCGTCTGCCCATCGCGCTGGGCCTGTCCGCGCCGGACCGCATGACCAATGTGGCCGCCGCATGCGACTGGACGAAAGCCGCAACTTGGACCTTTGAACCGTTGGACGATGAGGCGTTCCCCGCCGTGCAACTGGCCCGCCACTGCCTGGCCGCCTCCGAGAAGCATACGGCGGTGCTGAATGCGGCCAATGAACAGGCCGTGCATGCCTTCCTCGAGCATCGTCTGCCATACCTCGGCATCGTGGACACGGTCAAAGCCGTGCTGGACCAGATGGACGCCGAGCTTCGTGGTAACCCGCTGTTCACGGACGTGGAGGAAATGAACCAACTTGAGCTTGAAGCCCGCCGACGCGCCGACGACCTGATAAACAAGCAATGATGAATACCTTGAATACGGAAAATCCCATCGAAAAGCCGTTCCGCAAAACCGGTGATCCGGTCGACCTGACCAGCGAATCGCCCTTGCACCCGCGCCGCAAGTCCCGCCGCATCATGGTGGGTCCGGTGCCGGTGGGCGGGGGAGCGCCCATCTCCGTGCAGTCGATGACCAACACGCTCACGGCCAACGTACCTGCCACGTTGCAGCAGATCGCCGAACTGACCGCCGCCGGCTGCGACATCGTGCGCGTGGCCGTGCCGAGTCAGGACGATGCCGACGCGCTGCCGGAAATCTGCCGCAAATCGCCGATTCCGGTCATCGCCGATATCCACTTCCAGTCCAAATACGTGTTCCAGGCCATCGACGCCGGCTGCGCGGCCGTGCGCGTGAACCCCGGCAACATCCGTAAGTTCGACGAAGTCGGCCCGGACATCTGCAAGGCCGCCACCGACGCGGGCATCTCGCTGCGTATCGGCGTGAACGCCGGCTCGCTGGACAAGGACCTGTACGCCAAATACGGTGGCCCGACTCCGGAAGCGCTGGTGGCCTCCGCCTTGAAGGAAGCGCACATGTTCGAGGACGTCGGCTTCCACGATTTCAAGATCTCCGTCAAACACCATGACGTCATCACCATGGTCGAAACGTACCGATTGCTCGCATCCAAGGGCGACTGGCCGCTGCACCTCGGCGTCACCGAAGCCGGCCCCGCCTGGCAAGGCACCATCAAATCCTGCCTGGCGTTCGGCGCGCTCTTGGCCGAGGGCATCGGCGACACGATTCGCGTGTCCCTCTCCGCGCCGCCGGTCGAAGAGGTCAAGGTGGGTTGCAAACTCTTGGAATACATGGGATTGCGCCCCCGCAAGTTCGACATCATCTCCTGCCCGAGCTGCGGCCGCGCCCAAGTGGACGTGATCCAGCTCGCCTCCGCCGTCACCGAAGGCCTGAAGGACGTGACCGCGCCGATCCGAGTGGCTGTTATGGGCTGCATCGTCAACGGTCCGGGCGAGGCACGCGAAGCCGACCTTGGCGTGGCCTCCGGCAACGGCAAAGGGCAGATCTTCATCAAAGGCAAGGTCATCAAGACCGTGCCCGAAGACCAGATCGTCGACACGCTGCTCACCATAGCGAACGATATCGCCGCCCAGATGGAGGCCGACGGCCAAGTGCCAGTCAATTCCACCGGCCCGGTAGTGGTTCCAATCCAGCATCCCGGTCACTGATTCGGCCGAATAGGCCCTCGGCATAAATATCGCGGTCAGATTACAATAGCGCACGTGTCGCAAGAAGAAGAGCATCGCCTTACTGTTCGATCCAAGCCGTGGACCAGCGTCCATCGGCTGATGGTCAGTCTGCCCATCTTCATCATCCTGCTCGGCGTGATGGTCTGCATCTCCAATCTGACCACGGTCCCTTGGAACATCGAGCCCACCGGTCAGTCGATGGCCACGCTCACCGACGACACCAAGGTCACCTTCGACAACCCATCCGGACGGACGCTGCCGGTGCGGGGCGCATATGAGGTCGATGAGCGGTACGTCACGCTGAACATGACCGACGATGGCGAGCTGACCGATGAGCCGGGCGCGCAAGGCAAAGCCAACAAGGATGGCATCCAGGCCATCAGGGTGCTGATTCGGGCGCCGAGGAACGCGCCGGGCGCGCGACCGGGCGTGGTGTTCATGCACGGCGCCGGCTTCGGCACCTGCGACAACTCCTTCGGCGACGTGGCCTCCGACATGGCCTCGGCCGGATTCGTGACCGCCGTGATTGACAAGCCCGTGTGGAACACCACCGACGTCACGCGCGACTACCCGGCATCCGCCAAAGCCTACGATCAGGTCATCGACTATCTGCGGGCCCAGAACGACGTCGACGCCGCCAAGGTGGGCATCTACGCCACCTCCGAATCGACGTGGATTTCCTCGTATCTCCTGCAGGACGACCCGAATATCGCCTTCCAGATCCTCCTGAGCCCGATGGTGTTCAGTCCACGTCAATCGCTGGGATTCTTCATCACGCAGGATTTCACCCTCGTCGGCGCGAACAAAGGCTACCAGTCCATCGTCCAGCGCGTGTTCAGCGCGGACACCGCCCTGTTTGGACTGACCAATCTCGATCTCGACACGCTCAGGCCGGCCGCCTACGCCGTGCCCACCTACGTGGCGTACGGTTCGAAGGACGTGATGACCGCACAGGTCGACGGTGTGCGGGCGATTCTCGACAACGCCCACAAGGCCGGCAATTGGAACGTCACCATACGCAGCTATCCGGTCGCCAACCATGTGCTGCGCCTGGGAGACGAATCCCAGGCCGGCACCCCGTTCGCCGACGCCTATGTCGACGATCTGATCGACTGGGCCGTCGGCACTTCGGCCGGACTCACGCAGACCAGCGAGAAGGCGGGCGGCACCGACCTGTATCAATCGGTCGGCCTGCCGGGCGCCCTGAAACCCCGCCGCGCCGGCACCATCTACGGGGTGATCCTGCATGCCGCAGTGATGCTGCTGCTGTTGGCGTCCATCATACTGTCGCTGGTGGCGTTGGGCCGCAAGGCCTCGGCGGACATCCGGTGGCGGCGGGACAGGCGTGAGGCCAAGCGTGCGGGCATGCCGGTGCCGAGACGTCCCGAGGTGCTGGGCTTCGTCCACGGTTTCGGCAATGCGCTGCTGACGTTGACCCTCACCACGCTCGCCACGCTGCTCATCTTCGGTGCGGGCCTCGGCCAGGTGATCATGGGCGTGGTCAGACTCGCGTGGGGCGGCGCACCCACGGAGACGCCGGGCGTCATGTACTGGAGCTGGCCGGTCATCCAAGTGGTGTCGGTGCTGGTGTTGTGGGCGTGGTCCCGTGTGTTCATGCACCTGATCGAAGTCGCCTCCATCCGCGGCTTGATTCAGCTGCCTCCTCGGCGTGAATCCGTGCGGGACATCGTCACCGGTACCGATCCGGTGCTTGCCTCCACCCGCCTGGGCCGGATCCTGTTCTGGCTGGTGGCGTTCACCATGCTGTGCATACTCCTGGTGTTCGCCTTCTGGGGACTGTTCGTCTACTGATCGACGACGCCGGGTGCCCGCCGTTCACCGGGCCCCGCCGCAAGGGGAACGAAATGTCACTGTATCGAGATGAAGGCGTGGTGTTACGCACGTCCAAGCTGGCGGAGGCCGATCGCATCATCACCGTCCTGACGCGCGACCATGGCAAGATCCGGGCGGTAGCCAAGGGCGTGCGCCGCACCAAATCGCGCTTCGGCGCCCGACTTGAGCCGTTCATGCGCGTCGATCTGCTGATCGCCGAAGGCCGATCGTTGGATACGGTTTCCCAGGCCGAGTCGATCGCCGCGTACGGTGCCGCGATCGTCGGGGACTATGCGGCGTATGAGGCCGCGAACGTCATCGTCGAAACCATCGACAAGCTCGTCGGCACGGAACATGAGCGCATGACGGACCAGTATCGGCTCCTGATCGGCGCGTTGAACGCGCTCGCCAAACGCGCCCACGCCCCGCAGGCCATAGGCTGCTCCTATGTGATGCGCGCCCTGGCGCTGGCCGGTTGGACGCCGCGTCTGGGCACGTGCGTGGTGTGCGGTGCGGCGGCGCCGGCGTATCTGTCGATCGCATCCGGCGGCGTGATGTGCGAGGCCGACCACACCACGGACGCGCGTCGCATCGCGCCGTCCGCATTGGGTCAGTTCGATGCGCTGGTCCATGGTGATTGGACGGTGCTTGACGCCGCACCGGTGGAGCGGGTCGTACGGGAGTTGGTTGAAGATTGGGGGGAGTATTACCTTGAACGGCCGATTCGTTCGCTGCGCTTGATAGATTCGTAGGTATGGCTTTTGAGAACGTTGATTACACCTCGCTGAACATCCCCGCGGCCCCATTCAGCGACCCCGCCCGTATTCCCGACTTCCCCAAGAACAAAGTGCCTCGCCATATCGGCGTGATCATGGACGGCAACGGCCGTTGGGCCAAGCAGCGTGGCATGATCCGCACCAATGGGCATCAGGCCGCCGAACCGGTGGTGTTCGACACGATCGCCGGCGCCATCGAGGCCGGGGTGCGCTATTTGAGCCTGTACACGTTCTCCACCGAGAACTGGAAGCGTTCGCCCCAGGAAGTGCGCTTCCTCATGGGCTTCTCGCGTGAGATCATCCACCGCCGCGTGGAACAGATGGACGAGTGGGGCGTGCGCGTGCGCTGGTCCGGCCGTCGCCCCAAGCTGTGGAAGTCGGTGATCGACGAGCTTGAGGCCGCCGAGGAGCGTACCAAGAACAACAAGGTCATCGATGTGGTGTTCTGCATCAACTATGGTGGCCGTGCTGAAATCGCCGACGCCTGCGCCGCCATCGCTCGCGAAGTGCGCGATGGCAAGATTTCCGGCGACCGTGTGACTGAAAAGATGATTGCCGACCATCTGTACAATCCGGACATTCCCGATTGCGACTTGGTGATTCGTACTTCCGGCGAACAGCGCACCTCCAACTTCCTGCCGTGGGAGGCCGCCTACGCCGAGCTCGACTTCGTGCCCGAACTCTTCCCGGACTGCGGCCGTGACGTGCTATGGCGCTCCATCGACCATTACATCCACCGCGATCGCCGATTTGGCGGCGTGAAATAAAGAACAGTCCGGTGGACTGTTCGTTCACGCCGCCTGGCCGAGGCCGATAGGACATGACCAGGTAATGATGAGTCCGGCGAAGCCGGTCCTTGATTGCTGGGGGTGTGAAATAGTCCTTGTTAGGCCCCCTCTGATGGGCTGAGCCGTAAAGCAAACAGCCTGGTCTGTTTGTAGGCGAAGGCGAGACGAGAGTCGAGCCAGAAGAATGCGAGCGGCAGCTTGTCCGTAATTGCGGTCGAGCTGTCCGTGTAGCGGACTGAGGGGAGTTACCGGCACACCTCAGCCATCCTCTCTGCAAACTCATCCAAAAAACGTCCCGAATCCACACCAAGTGCCACATGCACATGCGGCATGGAATGATTCACCAGCCCAACCGGGTCTCCGGTGGTCCGGCCTCGTACTCCATTGAAATCACCGGTATTGGTCTCCGCGCGCAACGCAAGATCAAAACAATCGACCAGTGAAGAATCAAGTGCAACCGCCGCCGCCAACGGATCATGCAACGGCATGCCGCCAGAGAACAGTGCGGGGTCGGCTTCCAAATTTGCCTTGATGGAAAAGTCCGCGAGATCAGCCAAGAACCGCCCGCGCTTGGTCCCCGTCGCACGCCACTGGTCGGCCGCCGATCGCGGTAGCAAACACTGGTGAGTCACATCAAGTCCCACCATTGTGATGTCTGCGCCGGAATGAAATACACGATTCGCGGCCTCAGGGTCTTGGATGATATTCGTCTCGGCCACCGCATCCCAACAATTGCCGGGTTGGGTAAGCGTACCGCCCATCATCACCAGCCTGAGTTTCGGTGCAATATCCGGTGCCCGAGTAATAGCCGCATCCACATCCGTCAACGGCCCGGTAGCCAGCACGGTAACGTCTCGGCCAAACTCACGAACCTGCTCAATCAGATACTCAATCCCATCCGCAGCATCAACGGAGCGCCTCCTTTTGCCCCAGCTGGCGAGAGCTGTCGATGTAGCCGACTGGGGACGGTCCACAGGCCGAGAGCGACCCACACGAGAACAAGACCCCGACGCCGGATGAGCATGAGCGTCCCCTACCAAATACCCGCCAACAGAAACAACCCCATCGGGCACATCCTCAGACATGTCATCCCCAGACATATCATCACCAGGCACACCAGCTCCATCAGCCAGAGCCCCGGCCCCTGCCAGCCAAGTATTCCCCAGTCCATCCTTCCCATGAAACTGGGCACACCCTGCATCGGGAATAAACGCATCAGCCCAAGAAGGATGCTCGGAGCCCAAAAACACCGGAATATCCACCCGGCCAAACAAATCAAGCACCGCGCAAGTATTGGCATAAGCCGTGTTCGCATCCACATTGCCATAACTGGCGATCACACCGCTCAGCTCGCACTCATCCGCCGACCCCAACAAATACGCCAACGCCAACGCATCATCAACACCGGTATCCATGCTGGCAATAATGCGGTCAGGACGTTGGGCCATGGAATCGCCTCCTTGTTAGCATGATTCGCTATGAATAACCTTATCGGCCGATACGCAAAAATGCGTCCTTTCCTCATGGAAAGGACGCATTTTTGCGTAGATTCAAACTCGGAATATCGGAAATTACTTGCCGAGGAATTCGTCGGTGCCAAGGTCCTTGGCCTGCGGGGCCTCATGAATCACCTTGTCATGACTGTCAGTGTAGGCGTCTTCTTCAGCCAGGAAGTCGAAGTATTCCTGAGTGCCCTTGAAGTCGTTGGTGCCGAGCACGAAAGAGCCGTCCTTGATCTTGGCCGGATCGCCCCAGTACTGGCCGTCGACGATAACCTGCATGCTCTTCTTGACGAATTCGGGCTTGAGGTTGGCGTCAGGGGCTTCGTCCACGAGAATCTGCGCGGCGTCATCCGGGTTGGCGTACGCGTACTCGTAACCCTTCTGAGTGGCCTGAGTGAACTTCTTGACCAGGTCGGGATTGTTCTTGATGGTCTTGTCATTGGTGATGATGCCGATGGCGTCGGCGTTGCCGGGCACGCCGTAGTCAGGCTCGGTGAAGCAGTTGAGCTTCGGGCCGTACATGTCGGCCTGCACGCCTTCCCACGTGGCGTAGAAGCCGCCGAAATCGGCCTTGCCGGATTCCATGGTCTGGAAGGTGGAGGTGCCGACGGTCACCTTGTCGAACTCGCCCTTGCCGCCGTCGGTCTGGATCATGCGGCGCACCACGGCGTCGGACTCGTTGGAGCCGAAGGTGGCGAAGGTCTTGCCATCCAAATCCTTAGGGGACTTGATGGCGGTGTTGGACGCCAGTGCGCACCAAATGGCGCTCGGCTTCTGCTGCACCTGCAGCACCTGCTTGATGTGAGCGCCCTTCAGCGTGTAGATGCCCACATTGGTCAAGTTGGACAGGGCGAAGTCGGCCACACCGTTGTTCACGGCCTGTTCGGCACCGGCCTGGGCCACGGCCACGATATCCACGTCAAGGCCGGCGTCCTTGAAGTAGCCCTTGTTCTTGGCCACGTACACGCCGATGTGGTTGGTATCGGGTGCCCAGGAGAGCATGAAAGTGACCTTCTTGAGGTCGGAGGTGTTGGAATTGGAGGAGTCGGCGGTGTTGGTCTGGCCACATGCGGCGAAACCGAAAGTCATAGCAAGGGCGCCCACGAGGGCAGCGGCCTTGGATACAAGGCTTTTCTTCATAATGATGGTTCCCTAATTCGTTGTCTCTCTATCGTTCTCTGGGATTGCTTCGAACGGAAGTCGGCAGAAAACGATATGGAGGGCCTTGATTTCCGTTCGACCAGCGCCCCCGACATTCCCTATGAAAGCTCGGGAAAGCCGGTTTGCCACACGCTGGTAAAGCTGTTCCATTATAGAGACAGGGCTGGAGACCTCATGAGAAGCCGCCCCGTTCAGTCGGTTCTGGCCGCCGGCTTGTGTCTTTGACGGTAAAAAGAACTACTGGTCCGCGTCGGGGTCTTCGTCATCGCCGGCCGGGCCGAGCAGGATGCGCTCGCTGGCGTTCACCGCCAGCATCAGTACGCATGTCATCAGGATAATGACGATGGTGGCGGAGAAGATCAGCGGCGTGCGGAATGAATTGTAGGCAGCCTGCAGCCAGATGCCGAGGCCCTTGCGTGCGCCAAGGTATTCAGCGGTGGATGCCGTGGCGAAGATGTATGCGGCAGATACTCGGATACCGCCATAGATCTGACGTGCGGCAACGCGCAGCTTCACGTGCCAGAGCGTCCAGACCGGGGTCGCGCCGCAGGTCAATGCGACGTCGGAATAGAACTGGGGCACTGCTTCCAGTCCGCGCACTGTCTGCACGGCGATGGGGAAGAGGCCGAATACCGCCACGATTACGATTTTGCCGGAAATCTCAAAACCGAACCAAATCAGGAACAACGGGGCGATGGAAATCAGCGGCATGGTTTGTGCGGCGGCAAGCAGCGGATAGAACGCCGCGTTGAACGTGTGAGAGCAGTACAGTGCAATGCCGATCATAATGCCGAAGAACACGGCGAACAGGAAGCCGACCACGCCCTCATAGCCGGTGATTGCCGCGGTCGGGCCGAGCGTGTTCCATGTTTCGATGGTGGCGGCGAAAATCTCGCTTGGCGCGGAGATCATCGTGGGGGAGACATGCCCTAGATCCACCCACGTTTCCCAGACTGCCAGCAATATGATGACGGCGATGACGGTGGGCATGCGGCTCTTGAGGCGCTTGGCGATGGACATGGGATGTCACCTTGCTTTCCGCGCCAGTCCGGTTTGCTGGTGGCGCTTGCGGCCGGGGCGTGGAACAGTAAGGTGAGGAGCCTGCGCGCCTGCCGGCCATGTGATGGATTGTGTTATATGCCGTCCATCAGTATAGGCAAAGGCGAACGACAGGGGCGCACAAAAAACCTCCCTCGTCAGAGGGAGGTGAGAGAGCTACTCCAGTCCGATGGACTTCATGTGGTGGAGCTTCAGGGAATCCACCTTGAGGGAGCCGGACTCGGCGACGAGCTTGATGGCACGCGGTCCTTCGGAGGCGTAGGAGTAGGAGCTCAGCACTTGGTGGCCACCGTTGACGTAGACCTCCACGGAGCCGCGATCCACGAACACGCGCAGGTCCAGCTTGCCGGAGGCCAGTTCGGTGTCGGTCAGTGGGGCGGCGCGGTAGCCGCGATCGCCGTTGGCCATGGCCTGACGATCCACCACCACGCGGCCGATCTGGTCGTCATAAGCCACGTAGGTGTAGGCACCGTCTTCGGTGGCGTGACTCTTCAGGCCGGCACGATCGGCAGTGGAGGCAGCCAAGTCGATGGTCATTTCGATTTCCACGGCCTCGGCGTCATCGGCGATGACCTGCTCGCCATCCATATCGAGCGTGATCGAACCATGGTCGAGGGTATCCTCGCGCAGGCCTTCCATTTCGGCGACCGGCGCGGTGACCACGTCGCCGTCATCGTCAAGGGTGATCTCGCGCGGCAGGGTGAGCTGACCACACCAGCCGTCATCCTCCATGGGAATCGGCTGCACGAACGGGCTCATCCAGCCATAGACGATCTGACGGCCGTCCACGTTGAAGGACTGTGGGGCGTAGTAGTTGTGGCCGCAATCCCACAGGCGGAACTCGGTTTCCGGCTTGAATTCGCCGCCCGGCTCCCACGTGCCGATCATGTAGCCGGCGTTGTTGACGTTGCGGTTCATGAAGCCGCTGGGCTTGGACCCCATGGCGGAGAAGCCAATGACCCACTTCTCGTTGCCGTCCTTGTCTTTGATGGGGAAGAAGTCGGGGCATTCGAGCATGAACACATCCGGATCCGGGTGCTGGAAGAGCACGCGCTCGTATTCCCAGCGGACCATGTCCTTGGAGGAGAACAGCCACATCTGGCCGCGCTTGTCCGCAGAGGATACACCGAAGGTCATGTACCAGGTGTCGCCGGTCTTCCAGACTTTCGGGTCGCGGTAGTGATGGTAGACCTTGTCGGTCGGGCAGTCGATGATCATGCCGCGCTTGGTGGCGCTGGTCAGCTCGTCGTTGTCCGGCTCGGCGAGCATCTGCACTTGCCAGTCGCCGCCGGTGTTGTCGTGGCCGTTGGCCCAACGGTGGCCGGTGTAGTAGAACTTGAGCTTGCCATCGTCGCCGATTACTGCGGAACCGGAGAATACGCCGTCCTTCTCCTCTTCAAGGGTCGGGGCGAACATGATTGGCTCACGCTTCCAGTTGAGCATGTCGGTGGAGGAGACGTGTCCCCAGTGCATCGGACCCCACTGGGTGCCGTACGGGTGCAGCTGGTAGAACACGTGCCAGCGGCCCTTATAGAAGCACAGGCCGTTCGGATCGTTGATCCAACCGCCGTTGGATGCGATGTGGAACTTCGGGTACCAGCGGTTGTTGCGTTTGGCGGCCATGGCTGCAACGCCTGCTTCCGCCTGTGCCAGAGCTTCGCTGTGGTTCTTGATTTCGTGGAGGACGGGTGCATCCGGAGTGAAGCCAGTCATCGTTGAATAGCCTTTCTTCATGATTGTTGAATCTTGCGATTGTTGAATTGTTGCTTATTGAGTTTTTAGATAGAAGTTTTAAGAATGCTGCCCGAAACGGAAAAAGGGGAAACGCTTCGGGCAGCACGATTTAGTTGTGTTCTTGCCGATTTTGGCGGTTGCGCTCAGGCGTTTGCTTTAGCTGCGGCTTGGGCCTTGAGCTGCTTATCGGTGTAGAACGGATCACCGCCGACTTCCTGGTCGTCCTTCTTGATCACGAAGAAGCCGTAGATTAGGGCGGCCAGCACGATGCCGGAGATGGTGAAGAAGGTCGGACGGTCGCCCATGGCGTCATGCAGGGCGCCCATCGGGGTGGAGAAGATCACCTGGCCGATTTGGGAAGCGATCTGGAAGCCCACCATGTACAGGGTTGCCGACAGTTTGGTGTCGAAGTGCAGGGTGAAGTAGCGGAATGCCGGTAGGCAGAACAGCGGGACCTCGATGGAGTGGAACAGTTTGACGATGGAGACGCTGACCGGATCGTGGAACACGCCGCACAGGCCGATACGCAGGAACATCACGGTTGCGCCGAGCAGCAGGGAGTTACGAACGCCGATCTTCTTCATGATAATCGGAACGACGCCCATCATGGCGGACTCGAGGAACACCTGGAAGGAGTTCAGGGTGCCGTAGGTGGCGTTGCCGATTTCGGTGGTCGGGAAGAGGGAAGCGTAGTAGTTAGGGAACATCTGCTGGTCGAACACGGTGTAGAAGGTGTTGGTGAACAGCATGAAGACGATGAGCACCCACAGAGTCGGCATCTTCAGAACGGAGATCATCTCTTTGAAGGATGGGTTGGTTGGAGCCGCGTTCGGATCGGCTTCTTTCTTGAGCTCTTCCTTTTGCTTGGCCGGAACCCAGAAAGCGTAGACGCACAGCATGCCAAGGCCGCAGATGGAGCCGACCCAGAAGTTCAGCAGCGGGTTGATATTGAACAGGAAACCTGCGCACAGTGCCACGATGGCGTAGCCGAAGGAGCCCCAAGCGCGGGACTGGCCGTATTCGAAGCCGAACTTACGGGAGTAGCGTTCGGTGAGCGCTTCGAACAGGGAACAGCCGGCCATGAAGCCTGAGGAGAGCACGATGGAGCCGATGAGCACGCCGATGAAACGGGTGGTGCCGCCGGCAGTCAGCATCGGGGCATACACGAACTGTACGAACGGGCCGACGAGCGCTGCGATGGCGGAGACGAAGATCACGAGCTTGCGCTTGATGCCCAGCTGATCTTGGATGGCACCATAGGCGAACATGATGACCAGGGTTGCCAGGGAGTTAATGGAGTAGATCTGGCCCTGCTCTGCGGAGGTCATGCCCAGACCGTGGGTCGGGTCGGTGAGCCAGCGGGAGAAGAAGGACCACCAGATGCCCCAGGAGCAGAAGAACATGAAGATGCCGAAAGAGCTCTGCAGATAGGAAGGATTCTTCCATGCAGATTTGGTTGCACTTGCCATAATCGTCCTTTGATTACTACTTGGTTGGTTATTGGTTATGTGACGCTTCTGCTCGGGCGGCTGTGCCTTTGGAGAAGTTGTTGTGTAGTAATTACTATGCGACGTCAATCGATTTACGTCAATCGATTTACGTCATCGGCGTGTCGTACCCGTTCGACATGCAAAAAGGCCTCCGTGCTGGACGGAGGCCTTGAGAAATCGTGTGGGACTCGGCTACTTCACCGAGGCCTTTTCGATCAGCGTGCAGTGGATCTTCGCCGGAATCGGCGCGTCGATCGGCGGCAGGGGAGCGGTGGTCGCTGGCCGTGAGACGTCGTCCATCGAGCGTCCTTCGATGATCGACACCAGCTTGGCCACGGCCCAGTAGCCCATCTCGAAATGCGGCAGTTCCACAGTGGTGAGCATCGGTTCCAGCGTCTCGGCGAACACACGATGGTTGTCCACGCCGACCACGGAGATGTCCTTGCCGACCGTGAGTCCTCGGCGTGCGGCGCATTCGTACACATACCAGGCGCGGGCATCGTTGAAGCAGAAGAATCCGTCCGGATGCTCGGCGTCGAACAAATCGCTGACTGCGGTCAGTGCCGGCCCGTTGTTGAGCACATTGACGACCAGATGATCGTCATAGTCGAGGCCGGCATCCCTGAGCGCCGCCTGATAGCCTTCCAAACGACCGTCCTGCGCAATCATCGGCTCCGAGCAACCCACATAGGCGATACGTGCGCATCCGGCCTTAACCAATCTGGTGGTGGCGTCGTAGCCGATTCGGAACTCGTTCGGTTCGACGCTCGGGATTTTGCCAAGCGAGTCGGTGGTATCCACCAACACCAGTGGCGTCTTGGCTAGCGAAGAAGGCACATGGGTGATGCGGTTCGACATCTTGGCGTACAGGAAACCGTCGGTGCCGTATCGCTTGAGTGTGGCGATTTCCTCGCTCTCGCTGTTCTCACCGTCGGTGATCACGGTGATGAGCATATAGCCGAACTGGCTTGCGGCGGTCTGCGCGCCCAGAATCATACCGCCGGCGTACGGGGTGGTGGCCACCTCCTCGCTGATGAAACCGAGGATGTGCGTCTTGCCTGTACGCAGCGAACTGGCCAGCGGATTCGACCGGTAGCCGAGCTTGGTGGCGATGGCGCGCACATTGTCCGCAATTTCGGACTTTACGCGCCCCTCGTCGCGTCCGTTGAGCACCAGCGACACCGTAGAGACGGAAACCCCCGCCTTGTTCGCGATTTCCTTCATCGTAGCCATGCGTCAAACGATACACCCTAATTGACGGACTGTTGGGAAAGCATCAGTTTTCTCCACCGACTCCGCCGAGGTTGCGCACCGCACCGATGAATAATGGTATGCCGTCCGGGGTGACGTACGAATACAGGAATGGGCGATCCACCGTGAATTCGACGTTGTCCACCGGCGCGCTGATGGCCTCCACGCCGAGTTTGACAAAGCCCGCGGCCTTGGCCCCGGCTTCGTCCACCGCGATGCGCGTGCCCTGCAGAATCGAGCCGATATACAGGTTCTCGCCGTGCGAACCGGCGTCGACCATCTTGGTGAAGTCGGCGTCGCCTGCACTGAACGCATCGGTCACCCCCAGTTTTTCGAATGCCTTGATGGTGGCTTCCGAGTCGAACATGCTGTCGATGGTGAATCGCGGTAGCGTGACGTTCACCGTGGCCGAGTTGACGGAGACGCCCCATCCGGGCATACTGTCCGCGGCGCAACCCATTGCGCCCTCGCCAAGGGATGCCGACGAACACGTGCCGAACGCCCATCCGAGTTTCTGAGCATCGCCGGCCAACTCGTCAAAATGCCCTTCGGCCGGCAGCACGATGGCCAGATTGCCGCCGTTGTCGAACGGAATCTCCACCCGCTGCCAAGTGTTGTACTCATCATGTCCGTAAGCCATTTGGCTGAAGGCCCGGTGCATCATCGGCACCTGAGCATCTCCGGCTTCGCCGTGGAAGGTGCCGTCGCCGGTGGACTGCTCTTCGAACGGATCCTTCCAGCGGCCATCCGCATAGACGGTGTTGATGATGGACAGGACTTCACGGTCACGCAGCGTGATCTTCGGCTTGAGCGAACCATTCGTATGTTTGGCAATCCAATCGGACATCTTGGCGGCGGCCTGATCGTCGAACGGTAGCGTGGTGACTTCGGCCTCGAACATTTTCTTGACGGTGGATTGGTAATCGCTGGCAAGGGAGTAGTCGTTATCGATCCACAGCGAGTTCGCGGCGCTCATCTCGGATTTCGCCCCCGAATATTGCCCGTTGATCGAACTCAGCAGCGATTGGTAGTCGCTGTCGGCCAGCGAACCGGAGCCCAGCAGCTCATTCAGTTGCGAGCGGGTCGTGCCATTGGCGCCCTGCGCGGCGATGGCCAACGCCATCCACATCGAAGCAGGGGAGTAGTTCACATTGCCGGTGTCTCGGTCGCCGGTTTCCATCGCCAGGAATTCCGGTGCGGTGCGGTAGGCGAAGGCTGCGGTGCTGTCGACTACCGGCTGTGTGGCAGGCGTGGCCTTCGGCTTGAACATATTGCGAACCAGTGCGCTGCCATCGCCGGCCGTCCACCATACGCCGCCGGCGATGGCAAGGACAAGCACTACCGTCACGATGGCGGCGATACAAGCGTTACGACGTTTGCGTTGTTTGCGCAACCGGTACTGTTCCATCAGTTTCTCGCTCATGGTCAGCCCCTTTGCTTGGATCGGCTCGTGCATCATTGCACGAAATCGCTATTTTCATTATATTGCTGCTTTCCCTTGAGCCCAGGAACGGTATGGGAACCCCGGCCGTAAGCGAAGATTGGTACAGCCGAATGCCAGCGGTCCGATGGTTGCGCTCGCCAATGGGAAGACAGACTGCCGGATCGTATCGAACCAAGTATCAGGTTAGTGATTCCCAACACCAATGGCCAGTGCAGCACCATACCGGGGAACCATACGAACAGGTTTTTGACAGCCCTGTCAAGGACCTCGTCGGGCATGAGATACATTGATGAGCTCCACTGCAGCAGCAACAACACCGCTATCAGTACAACCACGCCAATCCAATGCGCGCGGTTCCATGTGAACAGTCGGTACGTCCCGCGCTCGGCGGCGGACTGCCTTGCGGAGTTCATACTCGTTGCCATTGTGGGGTGGATGGCGTTTCGTCCGGTCACCGGATGCGTGGCGGCGGCTCTTCATTCAGTGGGTCTGGCAGCGCAGGGCAGTCGGGAAGCGACTTCACCGGAAGCGCCTATGAATCGAGCGGTTCTTCTGCCGAGCATCGCACTGGGCGAGTGATTCTTGGTGCGATTGCCTTCTATGGTGTGATGCCAGTGGCCGTGCTGTTTATTGGCTTCATGCTTGGTGGCATGGCGGCGCGATGGAATCACGAACGCAGCTTGGCTCGAGCGGAGTTGGCTCACCGCCGTCAGCAGGAACGCACAGCTCAGGACATTCACGATTACGTATCCAATGATTTGGCATACCTGATTTTGCGATTCGACAACAATATTGCCGATGGCAAGACCCCTTCTGAAGAAGAATTACGCGAACTGCGTAGCGTGGCTATGGGCGCATTAGATCGCACGCATCAGGTCATTGATGTTATTGAAGGCAGGGGAGAAGCGGCGCACAGTGCAGTGACTCCGCATGATTCGACCGTTGATGCCGCTTCTGGCATGGCAACTGCGCGAGCATTTATATGCCCCACTTACGCTCTTACCCTGTTGAAAGAAGGAAAAAGGCAGAACCGTGATTCCCATGGGGCGGTAAAACACTCATGGGGCGGTTAGCGGATTTTGCCTTTCCGCAGAATAGAGCCGTTTTCGCCTACCGCCCCATGAAGGTTTTACCGCCCCATGGGATATTTACCGCCCCATGGGTGAGCTACCGCCCCATGAAACGTGTAATAACAAAGCATGCCCTTGCTGGTGGAAGCAATGCTTTGCTACTTCGCCCGCTTGTCGGCGAGGATCTCGTCCACCAGCTTGGGCTTTTCGGTCAGCTGGCCGGTGAAACCGGGACGGATATCCATGTGCAGCACCAGAGAAGTGCGGTAGCCCTGCTCGGCGAGCTTCTTGGCGGCCTCACCGGCCACCTTGAGCACGTCGTCCAGATTGCCTTCCACGTTGGTGAACAGGGCGTTGGTTTCCTGCGGCAGGCCGGATTCGCGAATCACTTCGACGGCCTGAGCCACGTATGGCGAGACCTCGGAGCCCACGCCGTTGGCCGACACCTGGATGGCGGCCACGGTATTGAGGTACGGTTTGCCGGTTTCCGGGTCGATCGGCACTTCCTGAGTAACGGCATTACGGTCAAGAACCATGATTCTCCTTTTTCAGTAGTGTTAAGCTCCCCTGACAGGGGGAGCTTAACAACCACACTTATGTCAGCGATACTTCCAGAGATGATCCATCGGGCCGGAGCCGTGGCCAAGATTCAGCTGGGCCTTCAGCGCACCGGTCAGGTACTTCTTCGCATGCTTGATGGCCTTGGGCAACGTGTCGCCAAGCGCCAGATACGAGGCGATGGCGGAGCTCAGCGTGCATCCGGTGCCGTGCGTGTTCGGATTATTGATACGCGCGCCATCAAACCAGGTCACGGTTCCATCCGTCTCGGCAAGCACATCGTTGGCATCCTCGGTGCCATGACCACCCTTGACCAGCGCGGCACAGCCGTAACGTTCCACGATGCGGTGGGCGGCGGCCTCCATATCCTCCTGATCGCGAATCAGCGTATCGGTCAGCACTTCGGCCTCGGGAATATTCGGAGTCACGACCGTAGCCATCGGGAACAGCTCGCCGGTCAAGGCCGCAATGGCATCGTCACTGATGAGCTTGGCACCGGAAGTGGCCACCATAACCGGGTCGAGCACGATGTTCGTGGCGTGATGGAAGGTGAGTCGTTCAGCGATGACGTCGATGATGTCAGTGGCAGACACCATGCCGATTTTCACCGCGACCGGCGGAATATCCTCAAACACCATGTTGATCTGGTCGGCGAGAATGTCCGGTTTGGTATCCTGAATGGAACGCACGCCGGTGGTGTTCTGTGCGGTGAGCGCAGTGATGGCGCTCATGCCGAACACGCCGCAAGCCAGCATGGTCTTCAGATCGGCCTGCATGCCGGCACCGCCGGACGAGTCGGAGCCGGAGATCGCGAGAACAGCGGGCAGTGTAGATGTTGCAATTTGTGCCATAGTGTTCATTCTAAGTGGGGCCCATGATGTTTTTCGGAGTGGTTTTCCTTGATGTTTTGCCGCTCCTGTGGTGAGATGGGGAGGGTTTGCTGATTGCGATTGATTCATGAAATGTTCGGGAGGGGACATGGCTGATAACGATGTACTGCGCCGTGACGGCGTCTTGGTGCGCATCACCGGTTTTGACGATGAACGCACCGCATATTTTGGCGTAATGCCTAATGGGCACACCACACAGCTCACATTTCCGCGTCAGGAGGTGTTCGATGTGGGCGACGTGTTGCTCGTCGGCACGGATTTCTATCGTAAAGTGCCGCATGATGTGTGGCCGTTGAAGCCCCGTGTGGGCATCGTGCGCCGTGCGCTCAACGAAGGCGTGGTCCTGGAGACTTCCGATGGCCTCGAACTGCTTGAAGGTGATTACCCGACTTCAATCATGCCCGGCAACACCGTGCAGTTCACCGACCTGTTCGGCATCGAACGAGTGCTGTGGCCCACGGCCATCCGCCCAGGCGAATCCGATCACGATGACGACATCAAGCAGTACCGCATTACGCCGGGCAGCGATCCGTCGCTTACCTTCGATTCGTTCGGCGGTTATGATCAGGTGATCACGCGCGCCAAGGAGCTTATCGAAACGCAGCTGGGCAACAGTGCGCAGATGCGTGCGATCGGTGCCAAGCCCATCAAGGGCGTGATCTTCACCGGTGCTCCGGGCACCGGTAAAACACATCTGGCCCGCATCATCGCCAATGTGGCGGACGCGCAGTTCTATCTGGTGTCCGGCCCGACCATCGTGAGCAAGTATGTGGGCGATAGTGAGGAAACGCTGCGCATGATTTTCGCCGCCGCGCAGGCGGACAAGCGCGCCATCATCTTCTTTGATGAGATCGATTCGATTGCGTCCTCGCGCGAGAGCGATACCAATGGCGTCGGCAAGCGCTTGGTGGCACAGTTGCTGACGTTGATGGATGGTTTCGAGTCCAAGGGCAATGTTGTGGTGGTCGCTGCGACCAATCGTATTGAGGACGTGGATCCCGCTTTGTTGCGTCCGGGCCGTTTCGACTGGCAGATTCCTTTCCCGATGCCGTCCGAGCACGACCGTTTGGGCATTCTGCAGGTGCAGGCCCGTTCGTTGTCAATCGAGGGCGAACTGCCGTTGGTGGATATCGCGCAGCGAACCGAAGGCTGGAGCGGCGCCGAAGTGTGCGCCATCTGGACCGAGGCCGCTCTGGTGGCCGCCAAGGACCGACGCGGCGCGATCCGTGCTGCCGACCTCGTCACCGCCTTCGAGCGAGTCGAGCGTCGTCCCGAATTAAGACACCACCGGGCATAATAATTGGCTCCCCTCTCTGAGGGGAGCCAGAGAAAAATTACTCCTGGGCGGTGGAGTAGAGCTTGCCGCCTTGGGCGGTGTACTTTTCGCTCATCGCATCCATGCCGGCGAGGATTTCTTCGGGGCTGAGCACGTTGGCGGACACCACGTCGTTATCGACATTGGCCTTGGCCTTAGCCAGTGCCTCGGAGTCGATGCCAGCAGCAGCCTCCTTCACGATTTGCTGCTGGGCGGCCTCGCCACCGAATGCCTTGCGGATGTTCTGGGAGATGGCCATCGAGCAGAACTTCGGGCCGCACATCGAGCAGAAGTGCGCCATCTTGGCCGGCTCGGCAGGCAGGGTGTCATCGTGGAAGGCGATGGCGGTGTCCGGATCGTAGGACAGATTGAACTGGTCGAGCCAACGGAACTCGAAGCGAGCCTTGGAAATCGCATTGTCGCGATCCATCGCGTGCGGGTGGTGCTTGGCGATGTCTGCGGCGTGGCAGGCGATCTTGTAGGCGATCACGCCCTGCTTCACATCATCCTTGTTCGGCAGGCCGAGGTGTTCCTTCGGGGTCACGTAGCACAGCATAGCGGTGCCGTAACGACCGATCTCGGTGGCGCCGATGGCGGAGGTGATGTGGTCGTAACCCGGAGCGGTATCGGTGGTCAGCGGTCCGAGGGTGTAGAACGGGGCGCCCTTGCACACCGACTTCTCCAGTTCGATGTTCATGCGTACGGTATCGAACGGCACGTGGCCCGGGCCCTCGATCATCACCTGCACGTCCTTGGCCCAGGCGCGCTCGGTCAGCTCGCCCAGAGTCATGAGCTCGGAAAGCTGCGCGGCGTCGTTCGCGTCGGCCAGGGAGCCGGGGCGCAGGCCATCGCCCAGGGAGAACGCCACGTCGTACTTGGCGAAGATGTCGCACAGCTCGTCGAAGTGCGTGTACAGGAAGCTCTCCTGGTGGTGGCGCAGGCACCAGTCGGCCATGATGGAGCCACCGCGGGAGACGATGCCGGTCACGCGGTTGGCGGTCAACGGCACGTAACGCAGCAGCACGCCGGCGTGGATGGTCATGTAATCCACACCCTGCTCGCACTGTTCGATCACGGTGTCGCGGAACAGTTCCCAGCTCAGCTTGGAGGCATCATCCTCGACCTTTTCGAGGGCCTGATACATCGGCACGGTGCCGATCGGCACGGGGGAGTTGCGCAGAATCCACTCACGGGTGGTGTGGATGTCGTTACCGGTGGACAGGTCCATCACGGTATCGGCGCCCCACTTGGTGGCCCACGTCAGCTTCTCCACTTCCTCGTCGATGGAGGAGGTGACGGCCGAGTTGCCCATGTTGGCGTTGAGCTTGGTCAGGAAGGCGGATCCGATAATCATCGGCTCGGCTTCGGGGTGGTTGATGTTGCAGGGCATCACCGCGCGGCCGGCGGCCAGTTCGGAGCGCACGAGCTCCACGTCGCAGTTCTCGCGGGCGGCCACATACTGCATCTCCGGTGTGACGATGCCGTGGCGGGCGTACCACATCTGGGTGATCGGGTGATCCTTGGCGCGCATCGGCTGGTGCTTGCGGCCGCGCCATTCCTTGGTGGCGCGGCCACGCTTGATGGCGCGCTTGCCGTCATCCTCAAGGTTGCGGCGGCGGCCCTCGTAGTCTTCGATGTCGCCGCGGTCGCGGATCCAGTCGAGACGCAGGGGCTTCAAACCTTCCTTCGGGTCGCACTTGGGGCCTTCGGTGTTGTAGTCGTGGAACGGCGGGTTCGGGCCCACGCCGGGCGTGTCGCTCAGCTTGATTTCGGTGTACGGCACTTCCAGGTCGTAGGAACCGTACTGATAGGTGAACGGTACGGACTTGGTCTTGCGGATGTGCGCCTTGTCGCGCTGCTTGGAACCACGGGCGGCGATGTCCACGCGCTGCTGCTTGGCGAGCTTCTGGGCGTCCTTGGCGTCCTTGGCGTTGGTGAACTTCTTCTCAGTGGCCTCGGAGCCAGGCTTTGCGGCCACTTCCTGAGCAGCCTGAGTGTCAGCAGCGGGGGTGTGGGTTACGACGCGCGGCGCGTAGCCGTGCTTCTTGTCACCGCGGATGGCCTTCCAGCCTTCGACCATGGCGCGCGCGGCCTCTTCCGGGTTCTCGGCACCCGCGATGGCGGAGACCGCGAACCAGCCAGCGGCCTTGGTGTCGGCGAGCATGGCCATATCGGCTGCGGTCACGCCGCCGCCCACGACCACCGGGAACTCGCTGGCGACGCAGATGGTGTTGATCTGGGCGGCGTCCAGTGTCTTGCCGGAGCCGTCGTTGCCGCCCACGGAAGCCTCGGGCTTGGTGGTGGAGACGTGCAGAGGGCCGGCGCCAATGTAGTCAATGCAGCCGTCGGGCAGCTCGTTGATGAGCTGAACGAGGCTTTCGGTCTCAGCCGACAGACCCACGATGGCCTCGTCGCCGAGCAGGGCGCGGGCTTCGCGCGGCTCCATGTCGGTCTGGCCGATGTGCACACCGTCCACCTTGATGCCCTTGCGGCGGGCCTGCCACACCACGTCGGCACGGTCGTCGATCACAAAGGCCACGGAATCGGACTTCTCATTGTCCTCGATGATCTGCGCGATGTCGCGGGCCATGTCGGTCAGCTCAGAGGCATCGGCCTCCTTGGCGCGCAGTTGGATGAAGGTTGCGCCGCCGTGCAGAGCCTGATCCACCACGTCGGTCAGCGGACGGCCTTTGCAGTCCTCCGGCCCCACCACGAAGTACGCGGACAGGTCGAAGCTGTCTCGCATGGAGGCGTATGGGTATTCATTACTCATTATTATTCCTACCTTTGTTGTTTCTTGTGGAAGTCTTATTGGGAAAAACTGTTACGAGCTCCCTCATCAGAGGGAACTGAAACTACTGCACCAAAATCTCGGATTCCGCCACCTGTTCGGCGGTCACATTCCACAGCGCGTCAAGGAACGCGACCTGGAATGAGCCCGGCCCATGCGAAGTCGTATCGGCTATCTCTCCCGCGCGGTTGTACAGCAGAGATGCGGACAGAGCGGCGGTCAGCGGATCGGAAACCGCCAGATATGTGGCAGCCACGCCGCCCAGCGAGCAGCCGGCACCGGTGATCTTGGTCATCATCGCGCTGCCGCCCGGCAGTCGGTACACGGTTTCGCCGTCGGTCACCAGATCGGCGATGCCGGACACGGCCACGGCGCAGCGGGTGGAAGCGTCATGGGAGGAATGCTTGGCGTGCTGTTCGGTCAGATACTGTGCCAGCGCCACCGCCGCAACGGTTGCGGACTCCACGCCATCGACGGATTCCACTCCGGCGGGGCGGTGCTCGGAAATGTCCCCCACGGTTTCGGTATTGAGCCCCCACATGTTCGCCAGCGCGATTACCTCGGAGGCGTTCGCGCGAATCATGGTCGGGGGAGCGGCCTTGAAGGCCTGAAGAATGGCGGTGCGGGTGCGGCCGATGCCGGCGGCCACTGGGTCGAGCACCCACGGCTTGTCCAAGTAGTTGAGTCGCTGGGCGATTTCGGGCAGCGCGTCCTTATAGAACGGCAGCAGCGTGCCCACGTTGATGTAGTTCGCGCCCGCGATTTTCGCGGTTTCGATCACGTCGTCCGGCAGGAAACTCATGGCCGCAGTGCCGCCGGCCGCCAGTTGCGCGTTGGCAACCAAATTGATGGTCACAAAATTGGTGAATGACTGGGCCAACGGAGTCGTCTCGCGTACGCGGCGAACGGCATCGGCGATATTGTCGCGGATGGGTGAATCGGCTGGAACCGGAGTCCCGGCGGTACAACCGCTGGACATACCGGTAAACGATGATGCACTATTGCTCATTTACTGCTCCCTACGATGGTCTTAACCAACAGGTTCTAAGGGTCAGGCTCAGGCCTTTCTCAACTCGCGAACCACATGCGAGTCCCCCTGCACTACAGTGCCGACGCTATGCGCCAACATGGACATTATCGTGACGGATTTGTTCGATACGTGTCGTCAGGTCTGGCGCGTCCCGTCCATTCGTGATATGTGGACGCCTCCGCCGAGCAACATCTCCCGAATTTGTGACGCTAACGCGATGTCAGTGGTACAAATTGGGGAAGGGCAGAACAACAGGAACAATATGGAGGTGTTTGCGATATAGGAATCGCTGCGAACGGCCGCTCGTGAGACGCGGAACATATACCGGACAATGCCGCCTGACCTGTCACCGTATACGGCTATCCTGAAGCGGTTGTTATTAGACCCCAAACCGTTCAAACCAGAAGGTGCATTGTGGCTCAGTCCAAACTCGATGAAGTCGTATCCCTTGCGAAGCGTCGCGGCTTCGTGTTCCCCGCCGGCGAAATTTACGGCGGCACCCGTTCCGCTTGGGATTACGGCCCCCTCGGCGTCGCTCTCAAGGACAATATCAAGCGTGAATGGTGGCGCTCCATGGTCGTCACCCGTCCTGATGTCGTCGGTGTCGACACCTCCATCATTCTGCCGCCCGAAGTGTGGGTGGCGTCCGGCCACGTGAGCGTGTTCAACGATCCGCTCGTCGAGTGCCTCAACTGCCACAAGCGCAACCGCGCCGACAAGCTCGAAGAATCCTACGCCGAGAAGCACGGCGACAAGATGCCGGAAAACGGCATGAAGGACATCGTCTGCCCGAACTGCGGCACCCGTGGCCAGTGGACCGAACCGCGCGACTTCAACATGATGCTGCGCACCCACCTCGGCCCGGTCGAGGACGAGAACAGCCTGCACTACCTGCGTCCGGAGACTGCACAGGGCATCTTCGTGGACTTCAAGAACGTGATGACCTCCTCCCGTTCCAAGCCGCCGTTCGGCATCGCCAACATGGGTAAGTCCTTCCGTAACGAGATCACCCCGGGCAACTTCATCTTCCGCACCCGTGAGTTCGAGCAGATGGAGATGGAGTTCTTCGTCACGCCCGGCACCGATGAGGAATGGCACCAGTACTGGATCGACGCCCGCACCCGCTGGTACATCGACCTCGGCGTCAAGCCGGAGAACCTGCGCCACTACGAGCACCCGAAGGAGAAGCTCTCCCACTACTCCAAGCGCACAGTGGACATCGAATACAAGTTCGGCTTCCAGGGTTCCGACTGGGGCGAGCTCGAAGGCATCGCCAACCGTACCGACTTCGATCTGTCGGCCCACTCCAAGCACTCCGGCGAGGATCTGAGCTACTTCAACCAGGCCACCGGCGAGAAGTACGTGCCGTACGTCATCGAACCGGCCGCCGGCCTGACCCGCTCCCTGATGTGCTTCCTCGTGGACGCCTACGATGTGGACGAGGCCCCGAACACCAAGGGTGGTGTCGACAAGCGCACCGTGCTGCGTCTCGACCCGCGTCTGGCCCCGGTCAAGGCCGCCGTGCTGCCGCTGAGCAAGAAGCCTGAACTGCAGACCGTGGCACAGAACCTGGCCGACGACCTGCGCTTCAATGAATGGATGATCGACTACGACGAGTCCGGCGCCATCGGCCGCCGTTACCGTCGTCAGGACGAGATCGGCACCCCGTTGTGCATCACCGTGGACTTCGACACCCTCGAGGACCATGCCGTGACCATCCGTGAGCGTGACACCATGGCCCAGGAGCGTATCGCCCTCGACAAGGTGGCCGATTACGTGGCCGCCCGCATCGGCGAGAAGCGCACCCGCGTGCCCCTGAAGCCTGTGGAAATGGGCGGTGAGCCTTGGCCTGAGTCCGGCGTTCAGGAAGCCGGCGGTCTGTACTAAAGACGGGTCTGTATAGAGGCTCCCCTCTATGAGGGGAGCTGTCCACGAAGTGGACTGAGGGGAGCCAAAGCTATTTCAGAACAGGAACCACATGGCAGAATCTGAAACCGAAACCACCATCACCGCTACTCACGAGACCAACAATCTCGACCCGCGTACGGACGCGCCGGCACGGCCCGAGACTCCGGTACACATCGCCCCCGTGCAGCTCGGCAACATTACCGTGCCGACCCCGGTGGTGCTTTCGCCGATGGCGGGCGTGACCAACTGGCCGTTCCGCGTGATCTGCGAGGAATACGGTCCCGATGGTCTTTACGTGGCCGAGATGATCACCGCGCGGGCCCTCGTGGCGCGTAATCCGAAAGCCCTGCGTCTCTGCCATTTCGCCAGAAGCGAAAAAATTCGTTCGCTGCAGTTGTATGGCGTGAATCCGTCCATCACCGAACAGGCGGCGAAAATCGTGGTCGACGGCAACATGGCCGACCATGTGGACCTGAACTTCGGTTGCCCGGTACCCAAGGTCACTCGTCGCGGGGGAGGCTCGGCCCTACCATGGAAAACCGACATATTCACCGAGCTCATCCAGCGTGTGGTTGCCGTATGCGAGCCGGCGGGCATCCCCGTCACCGCGAAGATCCGCGTCGGCATCGACCATGACCATGAGACCTTCCTCGAAGCCGGACACATCGCGCAGGAGGAGGGCTGCAAGGCCGTAACCCTGCATGCCCGCACCACCGCCGAATACTATGGCGGTCATTCCGACTGGTCACGCATCGGCGAGCTTAAGGAACACCTCAACATTCCGGTATTCGGCAATGGTGATATCTGGGGTGCCGAGGACGCGCTCGAAATGGTGCGCGAGACCGGCTGCGACGGCGTGGCCATCGGCCGCGGATGTCAGGGCCGGCCGTGGCTGTTCGCCAACATCAGAAACGCCTTCGAGGGCAATACCGAACGGCTCAACCCGAATCTGGGCGAGGTCTGCCGGGTGATTCACCGTCATGCCGAGCTGCTTACCGAGTTTTATGAGGGCGATGAGATGATGGCCGTCCACGATCTGCGCAAGCACATCGCCTGGTATCTGAAAGGATTCCCGGTGGGTGGGTCCACCCGCAAGGCCTTTATGGAATGCGAGAGCCTGACCGATGTGGACCGCGAGATCGGCAAGCTCGACCCGACCATCGAATACCCGCCACGCGTGGTCGACAAACCGCGCGGCCGCGTGCGTTTCGCCAAGAAGGTGCACTTGCCGTATGGGTGGTTGGAATCGCGTACCACCACCCACGAAGAGCGTGAGGCGCTCTTCGGTGACGACCCAATGGACGCCAGTTACTGAGAAAATACTGAGAATACACGCAACACGCGCCATTCTGCGCGTGAATTTCCCTCCAAGAGTAGCCTGTTTGCGCTACTCTTGGGTGTAACCGTGAAGTGACAGGAGCCAAACGTGAGCGAGATCGCGCAGAATGAGTTCAACGACAAGACCAACATCAAGGTTGTTGGCGTCGGCGGTGCCGGCGGTAATGCCGTCAATCGCATGATTGCCGAGGGACTGCAGAATGTTGAATTTGTGGCGGTAAATACCGATGCGAAGGATCTTCTGCGCTCCGACGCCGACGTGAAAATCTCCCTGTCCGATCAGTCCAGCCGCGGACTCGGCGCTGGCGCGGACCCGGAGAAGGGTGCTAAGGCCGCACAGGATCATCAGTCTGATATCGAGGAATCCCTGAAGGGTGCCGACATGGTGTTCGTCACCTGCGGTGAGGGTGGTGGCACCGGTACTGGCGCCAGCCCGATCGTCGCTCGTGCGGCTCATCAGCAAGGTGCTCTCACCATCGCGGTTGTCACTCGTCCGTTCAGCTTCGAAGGTCCTCAGCGTTCCGCTTCCGCCGAATACGGCATCGACAACCTGCGCAAGGAAGTCGATGCGCTGATCGTCATCCCGAACGATCGCCTGCTTGAGCTTTCCGACCGTTCCATCGGCATCATCGAAGCCTTCAAGACGGCCGATACCGCACTCCTCGCCGGCGTGCAGGGCATCACCGACCTCATTTCGATGAATTCCTACATTCACGTCGATTTCTCCGACGTGAACTCCATTCTTCGTGGCGCTGGTACTGCGCTGTTTGGCATTGGTTCCGCGCGGGGCGAAGACCGCGCCACCCAGGCCGCCGAAATCGCCATCAGCTCCCCGCTGCTTGAGGAGAGCATCGAGGGTGCCCACGGCGCGTTGATCAACATTGCCGGCCCGACCGATCTGAAGCTGCAGGAAGCTTCCGCCGCCACCGAGCTTGTACGCAAGGCCATTCACCCCGAGGCCCAGATCATCTGGGGTCTTGCTCTGGATGATGCCTATGGCGACGAAGTGCGTGTTACCGTCATCGCGGCCGGTTTCGATCCGGTTGCACCGCAGGATCCCTCTGCCGCCGCTCCGGCAATTGCCGTACCGGCCGCCCAGCCGGCTGCCACGCAAACGCAGCAGCCCGCCGCCGCTCCAGCCGCCCAGCCCGTGGCCACTCCGCGTCCGGAATTCACCCCGGCGACCGCAGACCCGGCATCCCTGCCCTTTGACGATCCGACTACCTCGCATCCGGACATCGCCGTGAACGATCCCGCCGGCGATCTCGACATTCCTGATTTCCTGCGCTGAAAGGACTAATCCATGGCTGGGTTCATGAAAAACGCGATGTCCTATCTGGGCATGAGCGACGTTGTGGACGATGAGGACGACTACATCGAGGAGGACGAGGAGCAGAAGCCGGCTCCGAAGTCCGCATTCGATTCCGACCATACGGTCACGCCGTTGGCGTCAACCACCGCGCCTGCCGCATCGTCGACCACCAAGCCGTTCCCCGGTGGCCGCGTGAACAGAATCACCACCATCCATCCGAAGTCATATGAGGATGCTCAACTGGTCGGTCGCGCATTGCGTGACGGTGTTCCGGTCGTACTGAATCTCACCGATGTGGCCGAAGCCGTGGCATATCGCATTGTGGACTTCTCCGCCGGCGTGGTGTTCGGCGTGCGTGGTTCCCTCGAGCGTGTCACTCCGCGCGTGTTCCTGTTGAGCCCGGCGCAGGTGAACATCAAGGTCGAAGAGACGACAAAACCAGCCTCGGCACACGATTTGTTCGCTGACTGACCGGTTCAGTAGTTTTCGTATTCGACGTTATATCGATATTCGGCCGACTCCCAGCAAGGAGTCGGCCGATTCTTATTGTGCTCCGAGCAAACTTTTCATGCGTGGTTGTTAGTCTGTCAGCATGCTTTCCTTAGTGTTCTCTCTGATCGGCCGCATTCTTGCATGGCTCATCAACGCGTATATCACGGTTCTGTTCGTGCGCATGATTCTGGACTGGGTCTCCATTTTCGCACGAAACTGGTATCCACGTGGTGTGGTGGCCCAGCTGATCAACATTGTGTATTCCATTACCGAACCCCCTCTGCGCTGGCTACGTCGCTATATTCGTCCATTGCCGCTCGGCCCGATTTATCTTGATGTCAGCTTCATCGTGCTGTATCTTGCGCTGGTGGTACTAGAAAGTGTTGTTCTGATAGTGTTCTGAGGCCGTTTTTAACCCGCCGGAGGCATATATATGGCATAAAAACCCACGTCGAATGTTCTGAAACGATGGGGTCGTGATAGCATTCTGACTTGAGACCAACGTAAGTGCGGGCAATGCCCCAAAGCGAGGTGCAAGATTTATGGCTCTGTTGACGCCGAAGGATATTAGGGAGCATACCTTCCAGACTGTTCGATTCAAGGAAGGTTATGATGTCGACGAAGTCGATGACTTCCTTGATCAGGTCACGGAAACCGTCGAGGCTCTTGGACGTCAGGCGGTAGCCGGCGGTCAGGCCACCCAGTCTCTTGGTCCTGACGTGACCAACCTTAATGCGAAGATCTCCGATCTTACCGGTCAGGTGCAGCAACTCCAGTCGGAGAATGCTGATTTGAAGAACGCTGTGGCTCAGGCCCAGCAGGCCGCTCAGGCTGGCAATGATCAGGCAGCACAGCTTGCCTCTGCCAAGCTCAGCGAAGCCGAGGAATCCAACCGCGCGCTGTCCTCCCAGAATGAGCAGCTCAAGGGTCAGGTCGATCAGCTGAACGCTCAAATCGATCAGCTCACCGCTCAGGCCGCTCAGGCCTCCGGTAACCAGGAAGCCGTCGGCCAGCAGATCGCCGCCATTCAACAGGAACGTGATCAGTTCCGCGCGGCCAACGAGGAGCTGTCCCGTCAGCTCGCCGCTGCTCAGCAGGAGGGTTCCGCCGCTCAGCAGCAGTCCGCTCAGATCGCTGAGCTGTCTCGTCAGCTCGAAGAAGCCAAGCAGCGTGAAAACCAGCTTCGTGCCCAGGTTTCCAAGGTCGAGCCGAGCACTGAGACCGGTTCTCTGCAGAAGATCGCTGGCGCCGCTTCCATGCCGGGCACCGAGCCCGAGCGCGCTACCGCCATGCTGACCCTGGCTATGCAGCTGCACGATCAGTACGTGGAGAAGGGCAAGAACAAGGCCAAGGAAATCACCGAGGCCAGCCAGAACAAGTACAACGACCTGGTCACCAAGGCCAACAACTACTCCGAGCGTACCCGCTCCGAGGCCGACGACTACTCCACTCGTACTCGTTCCGACGCCGACACCTATTCGGATCGTACCCGCTCCGAGGCCGACGCTTACCGTGACCAGACTCACGCGGATGCCGAGACCTACTCCCAGAACACCCGTTCTGAGGCCGATGCATACTCCGTCAAGACTCGTCAGGATGCGGACAACTACTCCAAGTCTCAGCACGATGACGCTGACAACTACGAGAAGGAAGTGCAGCAGCGTGCCGCCGAGTATGACAAGAACACTCGTTCCGCAGCTGATGCGTACGACAAGAACACCCGCTCTGCAGCCGATACGTATGCCGAGCAGGTGCGCGACAACCTTCAGGCTCAGTCCAAGGTCGTCGAGGGCAACATCCAGAGCCTCAAGCAGTTCGAGACTGAATACCGCGCCCGCCTCACCGAGTACCTCGGCCAGCTGGCATCGCAGGTTTCCGAGTCGAACAACTACGTCGACCAGACCTCGTCCAAGACCAACTGAGCGTAGGCAGGTACAGGTCGTATGACGAACCAACAGGGACGGCTGCGCACTCGCGTGGCCGTCTTTGCATGTGTGGCCGCGGCTGCGCTGATTGTCGATCAGCTCACCAAGGCTTGGGCGATGGCCACGTTATCCAACGGTCAGACCATTCGCGTGATTCCCGGACTGCTGTCCTTCACCTTGGTGCGTAATCCGGGCGCGTCCTTGGGCATGGGATCAGGCGCTACTTGGGTAATCAGTCTGTTGGCCATTGTGGCTTGCGTGGCCCTTGCTGTGGCTGGGGTGCGCACTGTCTCCATGAAATGGTCGGTGGCGCTTTCTTTCGCGTTTGCAGGCGCTTTGGGCAACCTGATTGACCGTGTTATGTACGCTGACGGCTTCCTCAACGGCAAAGTGGTGGATTTCCTTAACTATGGCTGGTCCGTTGGCAATGTGGCGGATATCTATCTGGTAGTCGCCGGTGTGGTCTTGGTGATTCTGATTCTTATGGGGGAGCCGTTCTCCCACAAGGATCTTATCGAGCAATCCGACGAATCCCTACAGTCTGAGCCGGAGGCGGACGCCAAGTAATGAGTCGAATGGTCCCTGCTCCCGATGCATTGGTGGGTAAGCGTTTCGACGTAGCCGTGGCCAAAATGCTGGGTATTTCACGATCTAAAGCCGCCGATTTGGTCGACTCCGGACAGGCGCGCGTTTTAGGGCGTGAAGTTGCGCGGTCCAGCACGTTGCAGGCGGGGGAGACCGTCGAATTTGATTTGGCGGAGGAACAGGCCGGGCCTGAGCCTATCGCAACTGATATGGCTGTTGTCTACGAAGATGATGATGTCGTCGTAGTCGATAAGCCTGTAGGCGTGGCGGCGCATGCCTCGGTTGGCTGGACCGGTCCCACGGTATTGGGATCGTTGCGTGATCGTGGCGTGCATATCGCTTCCTATGGCGCGGCCGGGCGTGAAGGCATTGTTTCTCGCCTTGATGTAGGCACTTCCGGCTTGATGTTGGTGTGCAAGTCCGACCTTGCGTACACCGAGATGCGTCGGCAGTTCGCCGAGCATGAGGTAAAGAAAACCTATCATGCGCTCGTGCAGGGCGGCCTTAAAGAGAACAAAGCGACCATTGAGGCACCGATCGGGCGCGCCAAAGTGTCCGATTTCCGCTTCTGCGTGACTCCGGCCGGCAAACCGGCCGTTACGCATTGGGACGTGCTGGAGCGTTTCGGGCATGAGGCCACACTGGTATCCGTGAATCTGGAGACCGGACGCACCCATCAGATTCGCGTGCATTTCTCATCGATTGGGCATCCCCTGTGCGGCGACCCCATGTATGGTGCCAATCCGGTGCTGTCTGAAGCTTTGGGACTTGACCGGCAGTGGCTGCACGCCATGAAGCTCGAATTCCGCCATCCTCGCACCCGCGTCTGGACCACGGTCCGGTCCCAGTACCCGGCCGACCTGGCCGCCGCCCTCGATGCCATGCGTGCCCGTCACATCGAACCCGCTGAACCTGCCGAGCATGCCGAAGTTCTGGTGGACTAATTCCGCAACGTGTGCATCATGCGTTTTAATATTTAGATTCAGTTCCGGCCTCGCGGTAGTGTCCGCTTTTTTGCGCAGATTGGTTGTTGGCCAGCTGTTGGCGTGACTTTCATGCCGCTGCGCCTGGGTTGTCATCGAGCCGGGACATGTCCATGTATCGCCGGTCCGACCACGAGCGTGAGGTGACGTAGCGGATTCCGGCGCATACGAGCATGAGCGCGCTGTCGGAGCCGGGGAAGCCGCCCACGACCCGGGTGCGCCGGCGGATCTCCCTGTTCAATCGCCCGATCATGTTGTCCGTGCGCGGCTTGATCCCATGGTTCGCGGGGAACCCCGGCAGGAGGCAGGCGGCGGTCTCGCCGACGCCCCCGCGCAGGTGGTTCGCGGCCGCCTTGAGCTTGCGTTCCTCCGTTTCGCCCGCGACCGTCCCCGCCTTGGCCATGGCGGATTCGCGGTTTTCCTGCGCGAAGACGGCCTTCAGGGCGGCGGACGCCCATTCCCTGTGACCGGGCGGCGTCTTGGAGGGCACGTCGCGCATGAAACGCACCATGCGCCGCTGGCATCTTGCGTTCGGCGGCATCGAGTTGACCGTGGAGACGAGTCCGGCGCACCGGTCGCCGACCACCGGTCCGACGCCGATGGCGACGAGGACGCCCGCGTTCTCCACGCGCCCGCCCCACAGCAGCCGGCCGGTGTCGTCCACCCCGCGTGTGCTCACGCCCGCGAGGCACATCTCCATCAGCGCCTCCTCGACGCCGGATTCACGCCTCCGGCAGCGCTCGATCACCGTCGACCCGAACAGGGCGCCCTTCAATTCGGGCGCCTTGAGACTCAACTTGCCGGCCTCGGCGGCCAGCGTGCGCCCGTGGTGGCCGGCGCGGAACGCCTTCCGGCCGGTCCTGCGCTCGTATCCGGCGGCGTTGGCGATCTCGTCGGCCTCGGCGTCGGGCATGGCGTTGATGGTCCGCTCGACCTTGACCCGGACCAAGGCATCGGGCTTGGACTCGAACATGGCGTCGTCGAACCGTATGATTTTATCGGACATGGCTCCCGGCCTTCTTTCTGATCGCGGTTTTCATGTGCAAGCGACTGAAAATCGTACCAAAGCTGGGCCATGTCCTTTTCATCGGAACCCACAACCGAATCTACGCAAGAAGACGGGCGTTATCCCGACGGCGTTCAACTTGAACGCCGAAGGTGTTCAGATTAAGTGCTGAAAGCGTCCACCTCGATTTGACGTTGATAATGGTTATGCCGGTTTCTGATCGGTGATAATGGTGGATGACGGCTTGGGCGGTGACCCCACATTTGACTGACGCCATCGGTTCCGGTGGCTGTCCTTATTTTGATTTGTCCCGCCCATGGCCGCCGACCCGTGGGCCATGGATGCATGACCTCATAGGAGCGTGGCCGCTCCCGTCGGATCC
>NZ_VULV01000017.1:0-67877 GCF_009696495.1 Bifidobacterium sp. WCA-178-WT-4B
ACGACACCCCCATGAAGCTCCTCGGCTACAAAACGCCCAACGAGGTATGGGACGAGGAGATGGCCAAGCTACAATCAAAACAAACCGACCCGAAACCAGCCGTTGCACTTACAAGTTGAATCCGGGGGCGATGCGACGTCGCATCTGCGTATGATAGGGACATGGCTGATTTTTCACATATCCTTGCAACGCGCCCCGACTTCGACGACGAGGACCGCGAGTGGCTGCATCATCTTGTCGCCGATTGGCAGGTGATCGCCGATTTGAGCTTCGCCGATCTGCTGCTGCTGGTACAGAATGGCGATGGTAAATACGTGGTGGCCGAGCAATGCCGTCCATCCACCGTGATGACGCTGCGGGCGGAAGACGTGGTGGGAAACGTCATGCCGGACGACATGGTCGGCGAATTGGACGCCGCCATGCTCTCCAGCGTGGTGTTCCGCTCCACGGTATTGAGAACCGTGGGCAAGGCGACTGTCTGCAACGTGTACGCGCCGGTTCGGCACAATGGCAAGACCTTGGGCTTGGTCGTGCGTGAGACCAATATGGCCACACGAGAATCCAACGGCCGATATGAGTCGGAAAGCATCAATGCCGGCAAGCAGCTGTACGAGATGATTCCGCGAGGCCAATTCCCCTACAAGGATTCGGTGATGAGCCAACGCCATATCGCTCGCGTGGCGGACGGCTTCATCATCCTGACCATGGACGGCGTGGTTCGATACGCAGCCCCGAACGCCATCAGCTGCTTTAGGCGTCTCGGTCTGCTGACCACCATGCCTGGCCATTACCTCAGCGAACTTGGCACACAGCTGCTGAAGGAGAACGACCCCGTTCCGGAAACCCTGCCGTTGGTGCTGACCGGCAAGGCCGCGGTGGACTCCGAACTTGACGCCAACCGTTCCGCCGTTTCGATGCGCTCGCTGCCCTTGTATGACAACAACGGCCGTATCGGAGCGATTCTGCTATGCCGTGACGTCACCGAGCTGCGCCGCCGAGAGCAGGAGCTGCAGACCAAGGACGCCACGATTTCCGAGATTCACCATCGTGTCAAGAACAACCTGCAGGCCGTCTCTGCGCTACTGAGGCTTCAGGCTCGTAAGACCAAGTCGGATGAGGTCAAGAAGGAATTGCAGGAGGCGCAACGCCGCGTGCAGACCATCGCCATGGTGCATGAGGGATTGAGCCAGACCGCTGACGAAGTCGTCGACTTCGACAAGGTAATCGCCAACCTGCTGCGCATGGCCGTGGACTTGGCCACGATGAAAGACCAGCATATCGATATCAACTACATGGGCAAGTTCGGCATGATGCCCGCTCAGGATGCCACGCCGCTGTCCCTCGTGCTGACCGAGCTCATCACCAATTCGGTGGAGCATGGGTTCGAAGGCCGCAAGGATGGCCATATCACGATTTCCGTGGGCCGCTCCGGCCCGAACCTCAATGTGGTGGTTGAAGATGACGGTTCCGGTCTCGGCTCCGAAGAGCAGGGTGGATTGGCTCGTTCTTCCGGTTCCGGTTTGGGCACGCAGATCATCAACACCTTCGTGACCAATGATTTCGGTGGTTCCGTGCATTGGGAGCCGCGCCGCGAAGGCGGCACCCGTGTGGTGCTCGATATGAAGCTCAGGGCTGCTCAGGACGAGTGACGAGAAGCCCGAAATGATGAAACCCTCCCGAGTGGGAGGGTTTCCTAGTATAACGAAGAAATAATCAAAACATCAGATTTGCATCTGCATGGCCTGAGAACGGCGGGCGCGCATGGCGCGGCGCTTCAGCGCACGACGCTCGTCTTCGCTCAAGCCGCCCCACACGCCGTAATCCTGATTGGTGTCCAGTGCGCACTTCAGGCATGCGTCAATCACCTTGCAGGTGCGGCACACGGCCTTGGCCTCCTCAATCTGCTGATAAGCTGCACCGGTGTTGCCCACCGGGAAGAAGAGTTCCGGATCCTTGTCGCGACATGCGGCCTTGGCTCGCCAATCAAAAGCGCTGCTCATTGCTTGCCTCCCTTAAAAGCCACGTGACTGGTGTTGTTCCTTAAGTCCAGTACCAAGGTAACCACGAACCGTGGTGATTTTCAAGAGGTTTCGCCGAGAAAAAACCGAAGTTCTCACGAAGCGCACTGCACCAGACATGCCGATGTGCCCTCGATGAGCACGGCCCGGCCCGCGTTGTCGGCATCGACAAGACTCATTGTATCCAATAGGCGAGCGGGGATTCCAGCCATAAGATCGGATGTTCTCTCCCCGCACGGGAACACGATTCTGGTATTGCAATGCTCCGGTATGCGTATCGGTCGAATCGTGCTGACGGCGAATACCACGCTGACGGACTCATCAGCCAACGCATGCGTGAAAGACAGCGCCTGTTCGTCGGTGCGGAATGGATCGAACAACTCATCGGCATCGTCGACAAACCACACGATATGCGGAGACGGTGGTGCATCCGAGCTGGCATACGGCATGCGACGGCCGCTATGAAGCCATTGCGAGCTCCATACCCGGCGATGCGGGGAACTGACACGTACCGCCAAGCCATCGGCCATGCTGGCGTGTCGAGCCAATGTTTCCAGCAACGTGGTTTTGCCACGCCCCTGCGGGCCGATGACGCCGATATTGCCGCCGATGAGGGATACTGTCGCCCCTCGCAGATTGATGCCATCGTCGGCAAGTCCAAATCGAATGCGTTGCGGTGCGTGATCGGCCACAGTCCGGTCTTTTACGTGCCGGGGGAGTGGCGCGGTAAACAGGGGCGGCTGCGGCGGGCTTGCGATAAACCGCGATGCGAACGCGATCTGGCGGCACACCGCATCGATATCGCGTGCCGTTGCACAGCGGAATGCCGTCACCTGTTCGGAATCGTTGCAGAACGCCGCACCGGGCATTGCCGGACTGAGGTCGGCGGCACGACCATCGCCAAGCAGCTCGCATGATTGCAGACGGTCCCGAACCCGTAAGCAAATACTGACGGACATATTCGCCTTCATATCGGCGCTGACCTGGCCCATGGGATTCTGCGTACAGGCGATCAGGCACATGCCCAGCGACCTGCCGAGCGAGGCAATACGCACCAGACGATTCACATAATCCGGGAGCTGGTCCTTCAGAGCATGGAATTCGTCAATGACCACGATCAGGCGCGGTGGCGGATTGACCATATCGCGGATATCGGAAGCACGGATAGCGGCGGACAGCTGCTCGCGGCGTGTCAGTTCGGCTTCCAACGCACGCAACGCGCGTACGGCATGCGCCAGATCCAGATCGCATACGCTGCCCACGGTATGAGGCAGCCGTTCGAGTTTGCGGAACGCGGAACCGCCTTTGAAGTCCAAAAACACGAAATTCAGATGTTCGGGCCCGTTCATCGAGGCGAGCGCCAGACACCAGCTTTGCAGCAACACGGATTTGCCGGAACCGGTGGTGCCGGCCACCAAGGCATGTGGTCCCTGACGGTTCAGGTCGAGCATCAGCGGCTCGCTTCCGGTCATGCCAATCGGCACCGCAAGGTCAAGGGGCTCAAGCCAGTGGCCCACAATGGTGCGCCATGGCAGGCGTGCGAAGTGCAGCAGCGATTCTATTGACTGCGACGGCGCATGACGGAGGTCTGCGGCGCGGTCATCGGCGTCGTCCGCGATACCGACATCGATCGTTGCCTGTTGCGGGGCGGGAGCCTTCTCCGGACCCGGAGACGAGGGGAGCGTCAGCAGCAGGGACACGAGACAGGCGAATATGCCTGGCGTGATCATGGCGGCGAACAGCCATTGCCCGTGCAACAGCAGTATGACCATCATCAGTGCCTGCGCGATCATCGGGCACGCCGCGGCAAGCATGGTCAGGCGGGCGCGCAATGGCGGCGCGCCCAAACGGTGCTTCGCCCGGGATACGGCGGATGCCGTATGGGCGGAATGTCGCTTCGAATCGTTCTGCTGTGATGTCATGCTTCCAGCGTGGGGGAGCGCATGCCGAAAGCGCAAGTCGAATCAAGGTATGTGGTTCCAGCTTGCCGAGTTATCCACATGACATCTTGCCCGTGCATGATTGGCTGCGTGGGCAACGGCGGCGATCATGCGCCGACGATGAAGCCGATGGGCTCCGGGAAAGCGTCGGTCAGCCTTCCGCCAGATTGCCCACGGCGCCGGCCTTATGCGTGCCGTCGGCAAGCTGATTGAACAGTTCGGTGTTCCTGGCGTCATCGAGCAGCACCGAGGAGCCAACGCCATCAACGTAATAATCTGGGTCGGACCAGTACACGCTGCCGGAGATGCCATTCGAGCCGGTGGCGCTTTTGAACGCCAACGCCATGGTGAGCAACGTGTAAGGGTTGGTCTTCTCGTCCACGGTGAGTGCGCTCATCGCGGCATTGGACACTGCCACGACTTTGGACGGATTGGTCAGGGTCCCACTGCTGGAAGCCTTCTTGACGATGGCCGAGATGACCTGCCGCTGGCGTTCGTTGCGCCCGAAGTCTCCTCGCGCGTCGGCGTATCGCATACGAGAGAAGGACAATGCGGTGGAACCATCCGCCGTATGGCATCCCGTCTTCCAGTTCAGTCCGGAATAGGAATCCTGAACATCCTCGTCATAGCACAGTTCGATACCGCCCAAGGCGTTCACCACGTTCTGCAGACCGCCGAACTTGATCTGCGCCACATGATCGATTTTCTGGCCGGTGATTTGCTCGACGTTGCTTATCAAAGCCTTCTTGCCCGCAATCTGCGCCACCGCATTGATTTTCATGTACTGGTTATCGACGTTCATGAGCGAATCGCGGGGAATGGAAATCAGCGAACTCGGCCCGCTTTTGGGCTTGATCAGCACCAGAATCGTATCGGTCCTGAAGCCAGAGATATCGTCCACGCCGCCGTAATCGGTGGAACCGTCACGCTCATCGGAGCCAAGAATCAGCCAGGTCGAGGCCGGCGTGTTGGGGGTGTCGGTCAGCCAGTCGCTCCGATTCAGTTTGCTGTCCACCCATTGCCAGGCGCCGAAAACGGAAAGAATCAACGCCGCCACCAGCACCGCAATCGCGCATAAGATGATGCGCAAGGCGCGCGGCCGGTGTGCCGTTACCGTTTTCGCCGTTGCCGCCGCCGGCCGGCCAATATGGCTGAACTTCGTGGACACGTTTGCTGCTGGCGATGAGGGCCGGGAAACCGGCATATCCGACGGATTGCGCACGGCGTTGCGGGATGAGCCGGAAGACATCCGCGCTCGCGACGGCGGAATACTGCGCGGTGCGGCGGCATCCGGAGCCGCGCTGCGAGTGGCACGTCCGGTTTTCGGAGAAAAACTGGGCGGAGTCCGCCTGCCGTTGTCCGCGGCATTGGTGCTTGCCTTGGCATTGGCGTTCGGTTGGGGCCCTTCGACGTTATTTCCCATGACAGGCAGACGGTCCGATGGAGCCTGCCCTGACTGACGTGAGGCGCGGGCAGGGGCGAAGGAGCGTGGCACCTGCCCGGAAGGCCGGGGGCGTCGATTTCCCGCAGGAATGAAGCTTGGCGGGTTGATATGCGGATCTGCCCCACCTGATTCCTGCGTCATAACCCCTCCTGAAACTGTCGATTGTCTGAATGACACTTTGACACAGCATCCGCCGGGTGTTCCTGCGCTATGGTGTTCCTGCGCAGGAACGGCACAATATCATGTGCAACGGCGTCAGGGCATCGCGTTCACGCCATAGCACACAGTTCCATAAAAATGATGTAATGACACGAGAAAGAATTTGACAAAACCGAAATTGCATGTGTGTAATTTAGTCCGTATGAAAAGCTCAATAGGCAAGGAGAATCGCATGTGGGGTGTGGTCGACGATTCAGCCGAAGAGCCATGGCATGAATTGTGGGGACTATTCCGACCTGATGGCGATGTATCTTGGCAGCACAAGGCGTTGTGCGCGCAAACCGATCCGGAGGCGTTCTTCCCGGAAAAGGGAGGCTCGACCCGTGATGCCAAACGTGTGTGCGCAAAATGCGAAGTGCGTGAGCAATGCCTGAAATGGGCCATCGATCATGATGAGCGGTTCGGTATTTGGGGTGGCATGAGCGAGCGCGAACGTCGCCGATATAAGCGAGAGCACCGAGAGCAGGCGTAGTTCCACACACCCCCTTCAAGTCTGGTGCGTACACTGGGAATTTATGAGTCCGACAGGTAATAGCGATATTCATGAGGCGTTGGCTGACGCCATGTCTTCTCGACCGTATACGCATAGGCAGGATGTGGATACCGGCATTACGGCTGTGATCACCGTTGAGGAGGATATGCGTTTCCTCCGGTCTACATTGCGTTCGGTATTGACGCAGAATGTTCTCCCGGGAGTTGTCATCATCGCCGACGCGGCCGGACGCACCAGTTCGAGGATAACCACCTCGTTCGAGGTCATCCCCTCGCCGTCGGGGCCGGTGATGGAGGTGCCGCAGTCCAAGCATGTGACCATTCACATCGTCTCGGCCAAGGGTGCACGCTCCTTCGGTGATGCGGTCAGCCGGGCATTGGATCGTGCCGATCTGGATGATGCTCCCCGCGCATTGTGGCTGCTCCATGATGATTCCCGCCCCTCGGATGCCTCATGCCTTGAACGATTGCTTGAGGCATGGCGCAATACGCCGGGTGCCAGTGTGCTTGGATGCAAGCAGTGCGATTGGGAAGGCTCCCATCTGCATGATGTCGGTATGTATGCGGGTCTCCACGCCGTGCACTCCCTGGTGGTCGATGGAGAACCCGATCAGGAGCAGTATGACGGGCGGCAGGATGTGTTTGCGGTGTCGCTGGCGGGCGCGCTGGTGTCCATGTCGCAATTCACGCGACTGCGGGGCATCAATGCCTGGCTGACCACCTACAGCGAATCGGTTGATTTCTGCCGCCGCGTCTGCCTGAGCGGCGGACGCGTGGTGGTTGTCCCGCAAGCGGAGATATCACATCGTCGTGCACGGTATGAAGGCATTCGTACGCGAGGCGGGGAGCCGCTTAAAGACGATCATACGGTCAATCATGCAATGACGGTGCATCGTTCCCAACAGCGGTATCTGTACACGGATCTGGCCATGTCGTCCTGGTTTATCGTCTGGCTGTGGAGGCTGCTCCGCAGTTTTGGCATGGCCATAGCCATGATGTTCGGCAAGAAGCCGTATGAAGCATGGGTGCAATTGTGCCTGCCATGGCTGGCTTTGGCCGATATCGCGGGAAACATGAAATCACGCAGGCTGGTGGCCAGACAGTCGAAGGTCACCGCGTCGTCCCTGCAGGTCTTGTTCGCCGACAGTCGGCAGATCAAGCAGTTCCACGATCGTCGGGACGCATTCCAATCCCAGCAGGACAGAGTGCTGCTCAGTCCGCTGGAACGTGCCCATCTGCGGATACGCACCATATATCGCTGGAGTGCGGCCGTGGTGATGGCGCTGGTGTGCTTTGCGGCCATCGCGGTGATGTATTGGCCGGTGTTCCGTTCGATATTCTCCGGCGGATCGTTGTATTCCGATGTGCTGCTTCCCACCGGTGCCAGCTTCACGCAACTGGTGCAGTCCGCCACCACGCCGTGGGTGTTTGGCAGCGGCACCGGCATTCCTGCGCCGCCCATGCCGTGGCTGCTGGTGCTGATGCTGGCCTCGCTGGTCACGCTCGGCCATGTGACCGCCGCTTTGGCGATGATACTGTTTGTGGCCGCGCCGCTGAGCGCATTGTCGTTCTGGGCGCTGGCGGGCGTATTCACCCGCTCGGACGTGGTTCGTGTGCTGGGAGGACTGCTGTGGGCATCCACCGGCATTATGTTCGGCTGGTATGCGCAGGCCAATATGCCGATGCTCACCGTAATGGTGTTCCTGCCGGCCGCGTTCGCATTCGTGTTCCGTGCCGTGGGCATGTACCATACCGAAGACCCGCTCAAACCGCGCACATCCGTTCAGGCCGCGGCCATCGCCGCACTGTGCTTCATCCCTGTGGTGGCCGCCGAACCGCAGCTGCTGTTCGCGCTGATCGTCGTGTTCCTGATGTTCCTGCTATTCGTGCGTCGCAAGCGCGCCATGCTGTTGCTTATTCCGGTTCCTGCCGCCTTTGCGGTGGCTCCTACGCTCGTCAATGCGGTGCGTTACGCCGATTTGGGCATGTGGCGTCAACTGTTCGGCGACGTCACGGTGCCAACGTCATCCGCCAACGGGTCGCCGGCGTCGCTGAGTCTGCTTGAGGCCGTACAGCGTGCGCTGGGATGGCGAATGAGGTCGACCGATTATGCCGATTTGGCGGTCACTGTGCTGTTTGGCGTCATCACGCTGCTTGCTCTTGCTTCGCTGGTGCTGCCGTTCGCGTTGCGGACCTCGCGACTGATGTGGGTGGTAATCGTCTGCGGAGGCGCGCTCGCCCTGGTCTCCAGCCGTGTGGCCATAACCGTGGATGCCGATGGTGTCGTGGCCGGTTCCGCGCAGCCGGGCATCGCGATGATGATATTGGGCTTCCTTGCCTGCGTGTGTCTCGTCGCCGGTGGGGCGGTGAAGCGATTCCAACCGTTGCATGCGTCTGGCAGTGATCCCGCACCGAAAAGGGACCGTCTGCATGTGCTCATCGTGTCTGGCCGTGTGGTGCTTGCTCTGATACTGGTGTGCTGCATTGGCATCCAATGCATGTATGGCATCGAACGTCATAAGGATGCGGGACTGGGCGTGTCCGAAAACGGCCTGCCCATGGTCACCACCGATTATCTGGAGGCCAGTGCCGATCATCGTGTGCTTGCCGTGAGCGCGGAGACCCGCAACATCGTCAACTATGCGGTGATGCGCACCTCGCGCGGCGATCTGATCGACAGCTCTCCGGTCCAGCGGGCGCGCCTGCTGTCCGGCAAGCATGATGCGGTTGACGAACAACTGGCCCAGGCCTGTGCCTCGCTGCTGTCCAATCCCGACGAAGAGGCCATCGCGGCCATCAGCGCGCTTGGATTCGGCGGCATCTACGTGGTTCCCGAGACCGGCGATTCCTCGAACGACATGCCGTATGAACAGTTGAGCGCGAATATCGCCGCATCGAACGGCACCCAGTCCCTGGTCTCCACGGATAGCGGCAGCTACTATCGTCTGACGCTGCGCAGCAGCGCCTCACAGCAGGTGGATACCTCATGGCAGCAACGTGCACAGCATAGTGTCTGGAGGCACGCCTGGCTGATATGCCTAGGTGTGATCACGGCGTTGTACTGCTTGGTCGCCATGCCTCGCAGACGACTGTCCTACGGATTGGAGGAGCAGGCATGAGAAACACAACTTCTGGTTTCAAACGTGCGATCGGCATCGTGCTCGGTGTGATCACCATGCTGGTGTTGATTGCGCTGTTTGTCGTTCTCGTCATGGCCCCCATCCCCAATATCTGGGTGGATAAGGTGGCCGCTTCCGATAATGCCATCGACCAGACCGTTAGTCCGACCCAGTCCGAAACCTACTGCCCGGCACCTATGGGATTGGCCGATACCGGCACGTACGGCGACAGCGCCTTCCAGGCCACTGTCGGCAATCTGAGCACACAGGCGCGCTATGCGGCGTTCGGCTCCGTCTACAGCGCCACTGTCTCGGCGATCGGACAAAAGTCCAGTTCAGATGACATAACTTTGAAAGACGCCGATCCGACCGACGATTCCTCGGTGAAAACCGGTGCTCAGAAGATCAATCAGGGAGCTCGCCTGATCAATACCCGTATGCTGCAGGCCGCAGCCGGCACCGGCGCCGTCGGCACCATCGCATCATGGGCCGATGACGGCGATGTGAGAGGCGTATCGGCGGCATCCTGCGTATCGACCTCGCTCAGCCAGTCGTTCCTGCTCTCCGGCGGCACGACCGGTACCACACAGCAGCTCATCGTCTCGAATCCCTCCACCAAGCCGACCACCGTCGACATTGCCGTCTGGGGTTCCGAGACAGCCGGGAAAATGGCATTGTCCACCCAATCCACGCTGTCTGTGCCAGCCGAGGGGGAGTCATCGATGGAACTGTCCGCCGCGGTCGATGGGCAGCATGGTCTGTTCGTGACCGTTTCCAGCAAGGAGACTCCTATCGCGTCCGTGGTACGTACGGTGACCATGGATGGTCTGACACCGAAGGGTTCTGATTTCGCGCTGCCGCTGCCGACCGCATCCAATGCATCGGTGGCGCCGTCCATCACTGCCGGCGATGCGGTCACCGCTTATCTGTTCGCCAAGGCAGACACCAGCACCGGGCTGTCATGGATTACCGACAAAGGCTTGGTTCCCGCCAAAGATGCCACCGTCACTGCCGATAAGGTGACGGCGATCGACTTGGGAGAGGCTCCTGATGGGGCGTTGGGCGTGATGTCCACCGCAGAGGATGCCGTGTCGTTCTCCGTCAAGGCCACACGCTCCGGTGACTCCGGCCAAGCCGATTTCGCATTGGTCAATGCCGGCGAGCCATCCGAATTCTCGGGGTTGGCCCTTCCCGACGGAGTAAAGGCCTCCATCACGCTGGCCAATACGTCCAACGCGCGCAGGACGGTCACCTTGCACGCCTACGATGATGCCGGTGCTTCGGTAACCTCCAAGGAAATCACACTGGATGCGAACGCAGCGCAAACGATTGAGACCGGCAAACTTTCCGGCGATCATGGCACCGCGGTCGTGCTGATGTTGGAGGACTCATCCAAGAAAGTGAGCTGGGGAGCGCGGTTCAGTCACGATTCGTTGCAAGACAAGGACATCGCCGGATTGTCCGTCATCGACGCTTCAACGCTGATGCCCGCCACGGTTCATGTCTGGGCTCGGAATGATTCCTCCATCGTCAAGTAGAAGGGTCTGCTCGCCGAAGCGTCAGTCTGATGATGTTTCGGCGGCGATATAGCTGCGGGCCGTGCCGCTATCTTATTTACAAGTGACACGGCCCGCAGTGTTGTCACAGGCCCCAGTCAGGGTCGATTTCCTCCGGCCTGCGCCCATACAATTCCGCTATGCGGGCCACCAGCTCATCCCTGACGGCCAATTGCAATTCGAGCTTGGAAGGTGCCTCGGTCTGCAACGGCATACGGTAGAGCACGACTCGTGCGGGAATGCCGTGGCTGGCGGGGAAGCACTGGGACGTCATATTCGGCTCGGTCTGCCAAGGCGTCGGATCCGAAGGCGGCACATCCTCCACCGCGAACTGGATCGGACGTATCAGTTCCGGCCACGCTTGGCCGAGCCTGCGAACCTGGGCCGCCACCATATCGTCGAACATGCCGGTTCGGGTGCGGTAACGGGGCAGACGGGTGCCGAACATCGGGGTTCGTGTGCCGCGACCGTGGCGGTTACGGTAGATTCGTGCGTTCCAAGGTGGCTGAAGCATGGTTCCCACCATAGGGCATGGCGGAGGCAACATGCGTTAGGATTGGTTCATTGGTTGTGAACATTCGTCAACGAGGGAGGCGCGACAGATGGTGGTACGTTCGTGGTCCGAACTTGATTTCGATAATGTCTGCTCCAACGCCAAGGTGTTCGGTTTCGATTTGGACAACACGCTGGCCAGCTCAAAACAGCCGATGAAGCCCGCGATGATCGAACGGTTCTGTGCGTTGCTCGACCATACGGTGGTGGCCCTGATCTCAGGGGGCGGCATGGCGGTGGTCACCTCGCAGGTGCTGGATGTGCTCACCCCGAATGCCAGGCGCGGCAATCTGCATGTCATGCCTACCTCCGGCTCCCGGTATTACCGGTGGGATGGCACGCAATGGGCCTTGGTGTATGCGCATGATCTGTCCGAAGCCACCGTGGCTGCTATCTCGGAAAGTCTTGAGCGACATGCCCGGGAACTGGGATTGTGGGAACAGCAGGTATGGGGGCCTCGAATCGAGAACAGGGGCAGCCAGATCACCTTCTCCGCTCTTGGACAGTTCGCATCCGTAGCGGCCAAGCAGGCATGGGATCGCGATAACACGAAGAAACAGGCGCTGGTCGAAGCGGTCAAGGCCGATCTGCCGCATATGCGGGTCAGGGCCGGCGGATACACCAGTGTGGATGTCAGCGAATGCGGCATCGATAAGGCCTATGCCGTGCGCAAGCTGACGCAGACACTTGGCATACGGGCCGATGAAATGGTGTTCGTGGGTGATCGCATGACGCCTACTGGTAATGACTATCCCGCGGTTGAGGCCGGTGCGATCGGTGTTCGTGTGGAGAATCCGCAAGATACGGTACAACTGCTGGATGCACTGCTTGCGCGATTCGATACTTCAGCTTGATGGTGACGCGTTATGGACGGGCCGAGCGTATACAAGTGGTGGCATGTGATGTGGGCGCAGGCCTGCAATCTGCTGTTTCCACGCGGCTGCGCTGGGTGTGACGCGCCGGATGAGGTATTGTGTGCGGCATGCTGGGCCCTGTTCGCGCAATGCCGGGAACGGGATGCAGACAGTGGTGGCGGAGCCCGTATATGGTCCGCGTCAATCTATCAGGGAGCGGCGCGTCGTGCCATTCTCGACTGGAAGGACCACGACGATACCGAGCTTGACGGCCCGTTCGGCCGCATCATGGTGTCGCTGCTGAACAAGACGCCAATACCATCATCATGCTTGGGTCATCGCGTATTGGTGGTTCCGGTGCCGTCATCGCGGGCGTCAATGCGCCGAAGAGGACGGGCTCACACGGCACCGTTGGCCAAATCGGTGGCAGGGGCATTGCGTGGGTACGGCGTCGATGCGCGACCATGCAATGCCCTGAGCTCCTCCACCAAGGCACGCTCCGTGCAGCAGGTCTCTTCGGCACAGCGTGCCCGCCGTATCACCGGTCATGTCACGGTGAAGCGTGATCTCATCGGCCATGGCGACGTGGTGCTTCTCATTGATGACATCGTCACCACAGGTGCCACCGTGCGGCAATGCGTTCAGACATTTCAGCAGGCCGGTACTAAAGTGGTGGGCGTGCTGGTATTGGCGGATGCCGTGGTGCGACGGTCCGATGACGATATCAGTGGGTGAATGACATCGGTTACGATGCCCCAGATAGCAGGCGAAGCGCCGTTGCTTGGCATGTAATCGGGGTATCGCGGATTCTCGGCGTGCAATATGGTGGTGCTGGCCCGTGAAACCAGCCGCTTGATGGCGATTTCGTCATCCATGACAGCCGCAACCACATCTCCGGGGACTGGTGTTAACGAACGGTCGACAATCAGCAGATCGCCGTTATGAATACCCGCATTGATCATGGAATCGCCGGCCATCTGCATAACAAACAGCGTGGCCTCGTGCGGCATGGTTCGTGACTCGGATTGCTGTGTCATGCTGTGCCTCCCACCCTGTATTCGAACATTTGTTCGAATACAGTATACGGTAGGACGTCGGACAATATCAGCGTTCGGCGATGTGATATTTAGGCAGGATGATTTCGAAATCGGCCCCTCGCGTGTCATCGACCACTTTGACGGTGCCACCGTGCAATTGTGCCGCCCAGCGCGCGATGGACAGGCCAAGACCGGTGCCGCCTGACTCGGTGCCGGGACCTGTCTTGCCTTTGACAAAGCGCCGGAAGATGTCTGAACGGTCGGAAAGCGCAATCTGTGAGCCGAAATTCACCACATTGGTCACGATGGTGCCTTGGTTTTCGTCTTCGTGGGCATCGATCAGCACGGTGGTGCCGTCGGCCGAATGTTTCAGCGCGTTGGCGATGATGTTGGTGAATAGCTGGCGCAGGCGGTCCTGATCGCCTTCCATCGAGATGTCGGCCGGCACGGTGACATGGATGTCGTGGGCGTGACCGCCATCGGCGATTTCCAACGGCTCGATGGTTTCGTCAAGAAAGTCGGCGAAATTGAACTTCTCGATATTCAAACTCGCCGCACCGGCCTCCATACGGCTCAGGTCCAGTAGGAAGGCGATGAGATCGGAGAGACGCTGCGTTTGGGTGAGGATGCTCTCCAGATTGGCGGGAGTGGGCTCGGTGACGCCGTCGGCCATGTTCTCGACCATCGCCTGCAAAGCGGAAACGGGCGTACGTAGCTCATGGCTCACATTGGCGATCATATCGCGGCGCATTTTATCGGCATGTTCGAGTTCGCCGGCCATCTCGTTGAACGAGCGAGCCAGCTGGCCGACCTCGTCATGACGATCCTGATCGATATCCACGCGGACCGTGTAATCGCCATCCGCCATGGCTTCGGCCACATCGCGCATCTGGCGTAGGGGAGCGGTGGTGCCGCGGGAGAAGAAATAGGTGATGCCCAATGCCAGTGCCAAGGTCAGCGGCATGGCGATCCAACCGGACCAGCCGAATTTCAGTAGGAACCAGCACATGGCAAATGCGACGGCCGTGGCGATAACGATCAGTGCGCTGAGTTCCAGCTTCAGAGAGGAGAACAAATCAACCGGCTTGACGCGATGTTTCATCGCATCAAGCCGGGATTGCTGTTGTTTTTTGGATGCCATCACGCGGTCGGCGGCTCGAAAGCGTAGCCCACGCCATGCACGGTGCGGATGGTATCGGCGCCGAGCTTATGGCGCAGCGCCTTGACATGGCTGTCGACGGTGCGGGTGCCGGATGCGTCGACCCAGTCCCAGACCTCTTCGAGCAGCTTTTCGCGGGTGAGCACCGACTTCGGGCGGCGGGCCAGTGTGGCCAGCAGATCGAACTCGGTGGGGGTCAGATGCACCTGCTCGCCGTTCACGGTGACGATGCGCTGGGCCGGGTCGATGACTATCGAACCAAAGTCGAGCAGCTTCTCGTTCTCCGAATTCTTGGCGATGACCTTCGCACGCTCCACGCGGCGCAGCAGCGCCTTGCAGCGGGCGATGAGCTCGCGCATGGAGAACGGTTTGGTCATGTAATCATCGGCGCCCGCTCCCAGACCGATGACCTTGTCGGCCTCATCATCACGCGCGGTGAGAATCAGCACCGGCACCGGACGTTCGGCGACGATGCGTTTGGTGGCCTCAAGACCATCCATGACCGGCAGCATGATGTCCATGATTACCAGATCGGGGCGTAGCTGGGACGCGGCCTGGACGGCGGAAGCGCCGTCCCCGGCCACGCGAGCGGTCCATCCTTCAGCGGTGATGCGCTGGGCAATGGCCGTGGCGAGCGTGGGCTCGTCCTCGACCACCAGCACCGTGCGCGGTGTCGTATTCTGACGCGCTGTGGTATTGAGCATAAATAAACCGGTTACCTTTCAGCCTGTTGACCAGTTCAGTCTTCCGGCTTCAAGAATACAACTCCCAGAGCCGGAACGGTGATCTTCGCCGAGAACGGACGCGAATGATATTCGCCCTCGACCGCTTCGAAGGTGCCGTTGTGGATGTCGGAGCCGCCGTACTTGGCGTCATCGGTGGTGAACACTTCGGTCCACTTGCCGCCGGTGGGCAGCGCCACCTGGTAATCGGACCAGGCTTCACCGGAGAAGTTGACCACCACGGCCAAGGTCTCGCCCTTGGTGCCGATGCGCAGGAAGCTCAGCGTGTTGTGGTCGGCATCGTCGCTGGTCAGCCACTGGAAGCCGGCCGGATCGAAGTCCTGGCTCCAAAGTGCCGGATGCGCCTTGTAGAAGGCGTTAAGGTCGGCGACCATGGTCTGGACCTGACGGTGCTCCTGCCAGTTCAGGCAATCCCAATCGATGGAGGCGTCATGATCCCACTCGCCCCACTGGGCCAGCTCGTTGCCCATGAAGGAGAGCTTCTTGCCCGGGTGAGCCCACTGATAGGCGAACATCGAACGCACGCCGGCTAGCTTCTGCCAGCCATCGCCCGGCATCTTGCCGTACAGGGAGCCCTTGCCGTACACGACTTCATCGTGGCTGATGGGCAATACGTAGTGTTCGGAGTAGGCGTACACCATGGAGAAGGTGATTTCGTTGTGGTGCCACTTGCGGTTGATGGGCTCCTCGTGCAGATACTCGAGGGTGTCGTGCATCCAGCCCATGTTCCACTTCATGCCGAAGCCGATGCCTCCGGCGGAGGTGGGGGCGGTGATGCCCGGCCATGCGGTGGACTCTTCGGCGATCATCATGACGCCGGGGTTGTTCTTGTACGCGGTGGCGGTGGCTTCCTTGAGGAAGTCGATGGCCTCCAGGTTTTCGCGTCCGCCGTAGATGTTCGGACGCCACTGGCCGGGTTCGCGGCTGTAGTCAAGGTAGAGCATGGAGCTGACGGCATCCACGCGCAGTGCGTCGACGTGCAGGTCCTCGAGCCAGAACAGGGCGTTGGCCACCAGGAAGTTGCGTACTTCGCGGCGTCCGAAGTTGAACACATAGGTGCCCCACTCGGGGTGTTCGCCGCGCAGCGGGTCCGGGTCCTCGTACAGCGGGGTGCCGTCGAAGCGGCCGAGCGCGAAGGCATCCTTCGGGAAGTGGGCGGGCACCCAGTCCATGATCACGCCGATGCCGGCCTGATGGAACTGGTCGACCAGGTAACGGAAGTCGTCGGGGGAACCGAGACGGGAGTCCACCGCATAGTAGCCGGTGACCTGATAGCCCCAGGAGCCGGAGAACGGATGCTGGGCCAGTGGCATGAACTCCACGTGGGTGAAGCCTTCCTGCCTGACGTAGTCCACGAGCTGCTTGGCCAGGTCACGGTAGGTCAGTCCCTGCTTCCAGCTGCCGGCGTGCACCTCATAGATGGAGACCGGGCCATCATGCGGGTTGGTGGTGCGGCGGTGCTGCATCCAGGCGTCATCGTTCCACTCGTAGGTGGATTCGGTGACGATGGAGGCGGTGTTCGGCGGAACCTCGTGCTGACGCTCCATCGGGTCAGCCTTCATCTCCCACGTGTAATTGGCGTTCAGGATCTGGAACTTGTAGGTCTCGCCCGCGCCGATTCCGGGGATGAAGATTTCCCACACGCCGGAGGAGCCGAGCTCGCGCATGGCATGACGACGACCATCCCAGGCGTTGAAGTTACCGACCACGCGCACGGCATGGGCGTTCGGGGCCCACACGGAGAACGCGGTGCCTACCACCTGTTCGCCAGGCGTGCCGTCTACGCCGCCCATCGGATCGTCATAGCGCAGCACATGCGCGCCAAGCGCCTCCCAGAGCTTCTCGTGACGGCCCTCGCCGAACAGATAGGTGTCCATGTCGCCGACTGTGGGCATATAACGGTATGGGTCGTCCTCAATGAGCACTGCGCCGCTTTCCCACTCGGTCCTGACGCGGTAGTCGGGAATCGTGGGCTGCTTCTTGGTGCCGGAAGCCGGCACGGTAGTCACGAACACGCCGTTGTATTCGTGGGTCATCGGGTATTCGCCATCCTGGGTGAGGATGGTCACGGACTTGGCAAGCGGACGCAGCACACGGATTGTGGCGGTGTCGGCATGCTTGCCGATGCCGAGATGCCCGCCGAGAACTCCGTGGGGGTTGTAGAATTCAGCATTGCTCACCGCATCGAGGTCGCCTTGGGCGACAGGCACGGTGACGGTATCTTCCTTGATCTTCGTTTCTTTAGCCATGACCCAAAGTCTACGTGCGTTGGAGTCGGAAACGCTACATTGGCGCGTCGAAAATGGCGAATTCTTGCCCTTTTCGGTGTGTCTTCGTGGTTGTGAGCGCTCTCATAGGGGCGGTCCAGGCCGCATGGCATAATTATTCGAGTTTTTGTGTGTAAGCCGTCAGTTCTCGGAGGGTACATGTCTTACAAAGTCGGCGATATGGTCGTCTATCCGCGTCATGGTGCAGCGAAGGTGGAGGCCATTACCGAGCGGACGGTCAAGGGAGTGACGCGCGAATATCTGCAGTTGTCCGTACTTTCTTCCGATGGTTTGGTCATCAACGTTCCCGTGGACAATGCCAAGAAGGTCGGCGTGCGTGACATCGTCTCCGCATCCGAAGTGGCCAAGGTATTCGGCATCCTGCGGACCCCGATCATCGAGAAAGAGATGAACTGGTCTCGCCGTTACAAGCTGAACGTCGAAAAGATCGCCACCGGCGATGTCAACAAGATCGCCGAAGTGGTTCGCGATCTCGCCCAGCGCGATGTCGACGAGCACGGCCTGTCCGCGGGCGAGAAGCGTATGCTCACCAAGGCCCGCGCCATTCTGACTTCTGAGATCGCCTTGTCCGAGAAGATCGACGAGGCGGAAGCCCAGCGTCTGCTCGACGTGAATCTGGGCTACGAGCCCGCTCAGCCCGGTGACGACAAGCATCACACCGCCGAGCCCGAAGAGGCCGCGGCCGATACTTTGGCTCGTGTCGAAGCCGAGAAGAAGTCCAAGAAGAAGTGATTTGATTGTTTTGAGGCCTCGGTCGTGTCCTTATGCGATGCGCCGGGGCTTCGTGATTCATAATCGTTTGCTGCCGTTCATCTGGGCAATGCCATCGAAGGGAACTGCATGGGGTCTGCAGGAGTGCTGATAGGGCAAGGTTTTGACGCTCACCGTTTTGCGCCTGCCGGTTCAGGCCGTGAACTGTGGATTGCCGGGCTCTACTGGCCGGTGCCTGATTCATGCAGCGAGGCCGATGCCGCCAAATACGAGGGTATCGAAGGCGATTCCGATGGCGATGTGGCCGCGCACGCCCTGATTGACGCGTTGCTTGCCGCCGCCCGATTGGGAGACATTGGTTCACTGTTCGGTGTCGGTGCGGACGCGCATGGTGCCGGAAGGCATGGCATCGATATGCTGCAAGAAGTTGTGGCGCATCTGGCATCCAACGGGTATACGCCGGCATCGGCCTCAGTGGCGATCATCGGCAACCGCCCGAAAATCGGCACACGCCGTGCTGAAGCCGAAGCCGCCCTGTCTGCGGCGGTTGGTTGCCCGGTATCGGTTACCGCCACCACCACCGACCATATGGGATTCACTGGCCGCGGCGAAGGCATCGCCGCCATCGCCAATGCCTTGGTGGAGAAGATATAACAAAGCCCCCGCTATGAATTTGCCAGCGGGGGCAAGAAAAATGAATGAGATTACTTCCGCACTGTCTCCACGGCCTTGGCGATAGCCCAGAACAGGGTGGAAAGCGTCACGATAATGAAGCTCGGGGGGGCGGGGAACATCGCCGACAGCACGAGTCCGGCCCAAATCGACACCAGGCACAGCACGCTGGCGATCACCATCGCCTTGAATGGGGAGCCGGCCAGAATATTGGCGGTGGCCGCAGGCGTGATCACCAGCGCGAAAATCAGCAAGGTGCCCACTGCCGGCACGGCAATGGTGATTACACCGGCCATAATCGCCATAAACGCCACGTTCATCAGCCCGATCGGCACACCCTTGGCCTGTGCCACCTGCTCATCCAACGAGCTGAACAGCAGCGGGCGGTAGATGATGGCCAACAATGCCAGCAGCAATACGTCGAACACGGCGAAGCCGATGATCTGGCCGGTGGTGATGGTCAGGATCGAGCCGAAGAGGATCGACTGCATCTGCTGGGAGGCGGAACTCGACAATCGCGCGAAGAACAGACCCAAGCCGGTGGCGAAGGCCAGTACGGTGCCGGTTGCGATTTCACGCTCGGAAACGCGCTTGCCCAAAGCACCGATCACCAGTGCGCCGCCCAGTGCGAACACGCCCATGCCCAGTGACACGGGCAGGCCGAGCAACACCGCGCCGGTCGCGCCCGGCAGACCGATATGGGCCAGCGCATGGGCCGCGAAGGTGGAACGACGGGCGATGGTGAAGTATCCCATGACACCGGCGGCCAGGGCAATGCACAGGCCGGCGATGAAGGCGTTGGTCATGAATGGAGCGGACAGTGTGTCCAGCCATTCGGGATCATACGAAAAGTTGATGGTGCTCATGTCCCTGTATTTTCTCCATGCCTGAGCTGCAGCCCGTTGACAGGCTGTGGATCGGCTAGCTTGATGTTATCGATTCTCGGCGCTGTTGGCGGCACTGCCATTGGTGGCGTTGCCGTGCTCGTGATGGTGCAATTGCGCCACTTCGGCTGCCGTGTGCATATCCTGCGGCTGGTCCTGGGGCTCATCCGGCGTCGGGGTCACGAACATGTCACCCTGCGGAGTGGTGACCACCTGCACCTGTGTGCCGTAGAGGTGGGTGAGTAGGTCGGAGTCGAGCACTTTGTGCATATCGGCGTAGTGCGGGTGCCCATCGAGCAAGTAGACGGCACCGGTCAGAATCGGCAAGAGCATATTGAGATCGTGCGCAACCACCTGGATGGTCATGTTCAGTTCACGGTTCAGCTTGGCCAGCACGTGTACGGTGGCGCGTTGACTGGCCAGATCGAGGTTGGCCAACGGCTCGTCAAGCATCAGCAGTTGTGGATCGCACACCAACGCCTGGGCGATGGCCACACGCTGGCGCAAACCGCCGGACAGTTCGGACAGACGGTACTGCGCCTTGTCGGCGATGCCGGTGAACTCCATCGCCTCGAGCGCTTTGGCTTTCTGGGCCTTGGTGATGGGGTGGATGCCGAATCGGGTGCCGGTCAGGCCCAGCAACACGGATTGTTCGGCGGTGATATTGGAATCGACATTCGCCACATAGCTCTGCGGCACATATCCGATGCGTTTGTTCATCTCGCCTGCGGGCTTGCCCAGTACGGTCAGGCTGCCATGGCAAAGCGGCAAAAGTCCCAGCTCGGCCCTCATCATCGTGGTTTTGCCGGTGCCGTTGGTGCCGACGATGGCCGTGACCGAACCGGTGGGAATGGCAAAGGTGCCATGCTGCCAGATGATATGGTCACCACGCTTGATGGCGGCATCGCTGAACACGATGCAATCGGAAGTTTCACTCATAACGCCCGATTGTGGCAAACGATGCTGACAATCGTTCTCAATATCGTGTACGGATGGTGACAACCAAAGAAAAGGGTTGTGCGGCCATCTCGACAATGGTCGCACAACCCTTCTCGTGCAAGGCGTCTATCGGCATTGCATGAATCCGATGCCGGTGTCCTTTGCTTCTAACTATTTGCCGGAGTCGGTCTGGTCGTTGCCGGAGGCATCGCCGGAATCGCCATTGGAGGCATCGGCCTTTGCCGAATCCTGAGACGAGTCACTGGATGTGGCCGCCTTGCACTGACGGATGTACTTGGGCTCCGTGCTGGAACCGGTGCTGGCCTTGGAATCTTGCGCATTGGCATCATCCGTGGCGGCGCCGTCGGCGCTGGAATCATCGGAATTCGCGTTGCCGTCCGTGGCGTCTTCGCAGCCATAGCTCGGATCCACCGCGTCGATGATGGTGTTGATGAGCCGGTTGATCCAGGCGTTCAGCGTGTCGGTATCCTTGGGCATCTGTTCGGAGACGTCGACTACCGGCACATCGGCACGACCGGCAGCGCCAGTGATCATATTGGTCGCGTCACTGGCTTCCTGCGTGTTGTTAACCAGCACATCCACGCCCTTGTCTTCGATGAGTTTCTGGAAAGACTGCAGGTCCGCGGGGGCCGGTTCGCCGCCGGAAGCTGTCGATTGCGTATACCCCTTGGGCGTCTGATTCTTGAACCCGAGATCGGCCATCAGATAATAGACCACGGGTTCGGTGGCTGCATAGGTGAGGCCGGGGTGGGATCTGGTGAACTCGGACGCCCATGTTTCCAGCGATTTCTCATCCGCCTGCCATGCCTTGAGCCGCTTCTGGAAGGCCTTCTTCTTGCTGGGGAGTGCCTTTACATATGCATCGGTGATGGCCGTGGCCATGCTGGATCGAGCGTCTTTGGAGAACCACAGATGCGGGTTATCGCCTTCCATGGCACCCATGACGGAAGCGGCGGATACGATATTCGTGGTCTTGGTCATCGATTTGGTGGCCCAGGAATCGTAGCCCGCACCGTTGGCCACGATGATTTGTGCCTTGGACAGCTTGGCGACGTCCGAGGTCTTTGGCTCGAAATCGTGGGCATCCACATTGGTGGAGTTCACGATGGACGTGACTTCCACATCATCGCCGCCCAGCTCGGCGGCCAGCGGGCCCCATTGATTGAGGGAGGCGACCACATTGATCGGCCCGGTCGTTGCGGGAACACTGGTCTTGTTGTCCGGCTCGGTTTCAGCGGGGGAGGTGGCTGCGCATGCGGCGGTCGCGAACAACAGGACGGCGCTCAGGCCGGCTGCGGCGAGTCGCGTAAGTCGTGTGATTTGAGTCCCCATGGCACGCCTTCTTCGTGAGAGCGAACGATATATAATCCTGACTTGTTCCAACGATAGCCTATCGTTTCGATAGAATGCACCGAAACTACAGAGGAGGGCGTTGATGTCCACAAAAATCGACGGTAAGCAGATTGCGGCCGAAATCAAGACCAACCTTGCCGAGCGAGTGAACAAGCTCAAGGCGCAGGGCATCCAACCAGGGCTGGGCACGCTGCTGGTGGGCGAGGACCCCGGGTCGATGAAGTACGTGGCCGGCAAGCACGCCGATTGTCAGGAAGTGGGCATTACCTCAGTCAAGAAGGAACTGCCGGCGGACGCCAGCTTCGACGACATCGCCGCTGCCGTACGCGAACTCAACGAAGATCCGGCCTGCACCGGGTTCATCGTCCAGTTGCCGTTGCCCAAGGGCATCAACGAGAACGCGATCATCGACATGATCGACCCGGCCAAGGATGCCGACGGCATGCACCCGTACAACCTCGGCGAACTGGTGCTGCATGTGCGCGGCGACATTTCGACACCGCTGCCTTGCACTCCGCGCGGTGTGCTCGAGCTGCTCGACGCCTATGACATTGATCTGAACGGCAAGGAAGTGTGCGTGCTTGGCCGCGGCATCACCATTGGCCGCACGATTGGCCTGATGCTCACGCGCAACGCCGTCAACGCCACCGTCACCCTGTGCCACACCGGTACCCGGGATGTGGCCGACCACATGCGCCGCGCCGATGTGATCGTCGCCGCAATGGGTTCGGCCGGATTCGTGACGCCCGACAAGATCAAGGACGGCGCCGTGCTGGTCGACGTGGGCATCAGCCGCGTCTACGACGAAGAAGCCGGTCGCTACCGCATCAAGGGCGACGTGGACAAGGCCTGCTATGACAAGGCATCCGCCTACACCCCCAACCCCGGAGGCGTGGGCCCCATGACCCGGGCCATGCTCCTGGCCAACGTCGTGGAAATGGCCGAACGACACGCCTAGAGTTTCCTAGGAAATTTGGGCAGAGTTGCTTGTATTGTGAATATCCGTATGCCTGTAAGGGTGTGCGTATAACTGAATATCGAGAAATTATCCATCCACTATTAGAAACCATATATTTACATGGCAGAGAACAACACTGAAGTCGCCAAGGTCGCCATCAACGACATCGGCACCGAAGAGGACTTCATCAAGGCAGTCGATTCCACCATCAAGAACTTCGATGATGGTGATCTGGTTGAGGGCACTGTCGTCAAGATCGATCACGACGAAGTCCTCCTGGACATCGGCTACAAGACTGAGGGTGTCATCCCCTCCCGCGAGCTTTCCATCAAGAAGGACGTTGATCCTGACGAAGTCGTCGAGGTCGGCGACACCATCGAGGCCCTTGTCGTCACCAAGGAAGACAAGGAAGGCCGTCTGATTCTGTCCAAGAAGCGTGCCCAGTACGAGCGCGCCTGGGGCGACATCGAGAAGATCAAGGAAGCTGACGGCGTCGTTGAGGGCACCGTCATCGAAGCCGTCAAGGGCGGCCTCATCGTCGACATCGGTCTGCGTGGCTTCCTGCCTGCCTCCCTCGTCGAGATGCGTCGCGTCCGCGACCTCTCCCCGTACATCGGCCAGAAGATCAAGGCCAAGATCCTTGAGCTCGACAAGAACCGCAACAACGTGGTCCTGTCCCGCCGCCAGTACCTCGAGGAGACCCAGTCCGAGGTCCGCGAGACCTTCCTGTCCCAGCTCAAGAAGGGCCAGATTCGTGAGGGCGTGGTGTCCTCCATCGTCAACTTCGGCGCTTTCGTCGATCTGGGCGGTGTTGACGGCCTGATCCACGTTTCCGAGCTGTCTTGGAAGCACATCGACCACCCGTCTGAGGTCGTCAAGGTCGGCGACAAGGTCACCGTCGAGGTGCTCGACGTCGATCTCGACCGTGAGCGTATCTCCCTGTCCCTGAAGGCGACTCAGGAGGATCCGTGGCAGCGCTTCGCTCGCACCCACGTTCCCGGCCAGATCGTCAAGGGCAAGGTCACCAAGATCGTCCAGTTCGGTGTCTTCATCTCCGTCGAGGACGGCATCGAGGGCCTGGTGCACATCTCCGAGCTCGCCAACCGTCACGTCGAGAACCCGGAGACCGTGGTCAAGCCGGGCGAGGCCGTGTTCGTCAAGGTGATCGACGTCGACCTCGATCGTCGCCGCATCTCCCTGTCCCTCAAGCAGGCCAACGACTCCGTCGACCCGGCTTCCGAGGACTTCGATCCGGCCATCTACGGCATGCCGGCCGAGTACGACGAGCAGGGCAACTACAAGTACCCCGAAGGCTTCGACCCGAACACCAACGAGTGGATCGCTGGTTACGAGAAGCAGCGTGAGGAGTGGGAGTCCCAGTACGCCGCCGCCCACGAGCTGTGGGAGGAGCACAAGGAGTTCGTGGCCAAGGAGCTGGAGAACGCCGCCGAATCCGCAGCCGCCGACGGCCAGGGCCCGAAGGAAGAGAAGCCGGTCGAGGAGACCTCCAACTACTCTTCCGCTGCTCCGGCTACCGGTACCCTCGCCGACTCCGATCAGCTCGCCGCCCTGCGCGACCAGCTGCTCGGCAAGTGAGTTCGCCATCGGGCGACTGACGCCTGACGTATAGTCAAAACCCGGTCTCGCTTCGGCGGGCCGGGTTTTGCCGTTGTGTGCATGAACCTCGAAACATGGCATGATGGGGGGGAGCATGATTCGAATAGGATTGACCGGTGGTATTGCGGCGGGCAAAAGCACGGTGTCCACAAGACTGCGGGAGCTCGGCGCGGCGCTTATCGACTATGACGAGCTCGCGCGCCGAGTGGTGGAACCGGGCGGCGTCGGTCTTCGTCGTATAGCGGAATGTTTCGGCCCCGACGCGCTGACCGATCAGGGGCGGCTCAACCGGCGATGGATCGCCGAGCACGTGTTCGCCGGGCCCGACTCGGAACGGATGCGGAGGAAACTGGACGATATCGAGCATCCGTTGATCTATGATCTTGCGCTGTCGCGGGAGCGGCAGGCGGTCGCGGACAATCCGGATGCCATGGTCGTGCATGATGTTCCGCTGTTGGCGGAAGTCTTGGACGCCATGCCCATGCGATTCGACCATATCGTCACCGTCGAAGCGCCCGAACAAGTGCGGGTCGACAGAATGGTGTCGACCCGCGGCATGACGCGAGATGATGCGCTTGCGCGCATTCGCCACCAGTCCAGCCCGGAACAACGCCGTGTCATAGCCGACGCGGTGATCGATTCCACGCAGCCGATGGGTCGAATGCTTGAAGCCGTTGATGCGCTGTACGAACAGTGGCTGGCGGAATCATAATGCGATGATGCGGTCGGCGAGAGCCGCGGTCTCCTCGTTGTGCGTCGTGTAGATCACGATCGCTCCGTTGTCGGCGAAATCACGCAGGTGACGCATGACCATGGCGCGGTTGTCGGCATCGAGGGCCGCTGTTGGCTCGTCCGCCAGTATGACGCGCAGCGATTGACGGATGAGAAGCCTCGCGATTGCGACTCGTTGTTGTTCGCCTCCACTGAGTGTGTAGATAGGTCTATTGCCGTAGCCCGTCAGATTCACGGCCCGCAATGCGCGTCTGATGAGCCGGCTTCTATCTGCCGATGGTATTCCGACGCTGCGCAGAGCCAGAATCAGATTTCTGTTCACCGTCCATTGCTCCACCAGGGCGTAATTCTGGAACATGAATCCCATGACGTTGCGGTGCATGAGCCGTCGGCCCTTTCTGGAGGCAATTGTTTGCCCATCATAGGTAATTGTTCCTGAACTTGGCTCTTCCAAAAGACCTAGGACATTCAACAAAGTGGTTTTGCCACATCCGCTTTCTCCGGTCAGGGCAACCATGTCACCGGGACTGAATGTCAGGTTCAGTCCTTCCCATAAGGTGCGGTCGTCGATTCGATATGTCAGATTATGCGTGATCAATAAGGCGCTCATGCTTGATGTTCCTTACGTGGTAAGTGATTGCTGATACAGGTTTGTAGATGGCGATCAGGGATGTTTGATACTGTCGGCGCGCAGCCGCGAATCGTAAAGCACTGTGGTTGCCAGCGAAACGACGATGAATAGTAAGGAAACCGAGGTCGTGGAAACGGCGTTGTAACCTCCTATGAGCAACTGGATCGGAAGAGATGCACTGCATAACGCCGCTGCTAGGAACAGTATCGATTGAAAACGGAGATATGACGGCGCTCCATGCATATATTCCACGAACATAATTTGACGTCGGAGTGTGCATAGTGTCAAAGCCACCATGATTGCGCCGCCCAGCAGACATGTTATGGATATGCAAGCTGTGATGGAAAAATAGTTCATTTCCTGAGTTGTTCGTGCCAAACGAGTTTGTATCTCGTCGTGCCGATTGACGACCGAAGCCACCAAAGAGTCCACGCCCTTTTCCCGTAGGATTTCGAGCAGCTGATGGCGGGAGCTGTAATCGAAGGTCATGCCGCCGGTGGACACCATCGATGTAGTGGTATCGCCAGAGAGCAGTGACGGGTCAATGACAACAACAGGAACAGAGGAAAGGCCATCGGTGTTGGAAGGGGTGTCAAATGCCGATAAGACAGCATCTCTTGGTCTGGATTCAATGGAGATGCTCGTGCGATTGATGGCGGGCAGACTCTTTCCCTCTTCTGCCGCCAAACTTTGCTCGAATGAGTATGCGCGAAGCACATTGTTCGTAATGGATTCGCTGTTCCATTGTTCATTCTCGGGCATAATCACACTGATTCGTGCAAGTGTCGTGTTGTTTCGTATAAGATGATGAAGCCTTGCCGTACGGGAATCCATGAGGATGCAGGGCTGTGGGTCTTGCGAGCTATCCACCCACGTGCATCCTAGCCGGAATGAGGCGAATCGCGTATGTTCTGATTGGGAAGTTTGTTCGACGAAGTCGTTCCATGAGGGCATGGAACGAGCTCGGTTTTGATCGCTGCTATACCACAGTTGCAATTGGAATCCGTCGTTGGATGACAATTGATGCTCCAATGTTGTTTTCAGTGTTTGGGATTGCCGCCATTTGAAGTTCGTAACGTTCAAACTGGCAGAGCTGAGAGCGAGAACGATGATTGCCATGATGCAGCCGGAAGCCATGAGAAAACGTAAAGGGCGCTTTCCTTGGATTAATTTGAGTGCGTTCGGCACCAGAACCCTTACTAGAGCAATCGACAATGACAAGGCAACCAATGCCATGCACGTTGTGGCGATGATGATGGAGAGGAATACCTGACCGGCGAATCCTAAGGGAGAAGCGAAAGGCCAGAAGATCGCACCAATGGAAATCCAAGTCATCCATCCGATGCAGACGCAGATGATGAAAAAGAACGCATGCCGCAGGAATTGCCTCATAATAATGCCGGTTGTTCTCATGCCATGCAAGGCTTGTATCGCGCAAACGCGTGAAGCTGTCGACACGGAAAGCGCGCCGGACACAAATACTACAGCAAGTCCGGCGAATATGACTTGGGCGATGGAATTGGAGAAGAATTGTTTGGTGATTTGTGTGATGCCGATGGGGGTTGCTCTGTTAAGTTCGAATCCTTGGCGCCGTATGGATTTGGCTACTGAAGCGGTATCCCGTGGTGATCCATAGAGAAGCCATCTTCCCAATGGGTCGGTGAATCTGTCTCCGCGTTGCACACGTGTGCGCGGCCCGAACCCATAATCCGGGTATGGCGAATTCGCATGCATGCCGTTGCCGTCTAATGCGCCGAAAATAGAAATTACGCGTCTGTTGGTACCGTGACCGTCCGGCTCATAGGAGACTCTCGCGAGTACGACATGATGGGTCGCTGCGAGACCGGTCAATGTCGATAGAGGCTGCCCGTGCGCGTCGGAAATTCCAATATCGTAGCTAGGGCCGGAGGGATAGGTTTCTTCGTTATTTTGCGCATAGAATCCTGCTGCGAGAGTGATGAGAGCCACGGCCAATATACTGGCGATTTTATAAGTCCAGTGCATGATACACCTTATTCCCGGTAACAATGTGTTTGTGCGGCGGACGATAGGAAGTTCGCTCGCCGCACATTCAATAAATGGTGTGGATGCTGCGAAATTATTCAGCATCAAATCCATAGAAAGCTTGATCCACTTTGCCGCATACCGCGTAAGTACTTGCGGAGGCCCAGATTCCCGCTTCCTTGACGCCGCTGTATGCGTATACATTATCGGCGTTCAAAACCGAGGAATGATGCCGACGGGAATTGTGGAGGAAATTGGAGTAGACATCTCCACATCCGCCCCACAAGGTGGTTCCATATTGCCATGTTCCTCCATGGGGATATGAAACATCAACGGTGCTGATGCCAGCATCCCTATCTGTGGGAACGCTGCAGGAGACTTTTACTGAAGTACCGACTTCATTGGCGTTTGCGGGAATGATAAGTGTTCCGCTTGCGCCGAGAGCAAGCGTTGCCGCCAGTAGGCCTCCGGTGATTTTCTTTGCGATCATGAGTGCTCCTTGTTGTTCTTCATTGCGCGGCTGCTTTGCCGCATATAACACGGTAAGACGCCAATGAGGAGCGAACGAAGTCTGTGTGACGGGAATCGTCACAGTGCTACGATTGCGTTTGACGGAGGCGATTTGGGGAGGGGGTACTTATGAAGAACGGGCGCCCGATTCGGCTTGCCTTGGTGGACAACGATCGTTGCTCTGCGGAGATGATGGCTTTGCTTATTGGCAGGACGATTCCCGAGGCGCATATGCTATGGGTTACGGATAATCCCAGTCTTGCCTTGGAACGTTGTCTGTTCGATCCGCGGAAGCCGGACATCCTTATTTGCGATCTCATGATGGACGGGCTGAACGGAGTGCGGCTGACGGAACGTATTCGACAGCGGAACGTGCAGGTTGGCGTCATCGTAGTCACTTCGTATGACCTGGTAACCTATGGTGAGGATATCGCGTGTTGCGGAGCCCAAGCGTTGATTTCGAAAAGAGATTTCGCAGCGACCATACGCGAGGCGGTCAAATCGGTGTTTGACGGGGGAACATACCCTCATGGTTGGGGTTTGCATAGCCTTGAAGAGACATTGCATACGGTGGATGCCGCACAGCCGGAAGCGGATGGTGCCAGGCTCTTCTCCGATCGAGAGCTGGCGGTGTTGCGTCTCTATGCACATCGTGTACCGACCGTTGAAATTGCGCGCCGCTTGGGAATCGGTGTCGAAACTGTGTACAGCTATGTGAAACGAGCCATGCGCAAGGTCGGGGTGACGAGGCGCGGCGAACTCCTTGATTACTGTGAGCGATACCATGTTCTGTGACGGCAGCCGTTTTCTTAGACGTCGCTTCCGTGATCTCGGGAAGTCTTGGCATGGCGAAAAGATCGCGGCGCTAGCCTGCGCCTTGTGCATAGCCGCTGATACGGTCATCGAATCGTGTATCAATCCGGTTTGGGATGCGTGGGCCCTGTGGGTGGGTCTGTTGTTCGTCATCCTGTCGTTGCTCTGCGTGGCATTCCCGTTCGGCGGCAATATCGTGTTGGCGATCTCATGGTGCGTGGTGTTTCCCTTGCCGGTGGATCTGTCCATGTCGGTGAGCGTGGTGATAGCCGAGCCATTAATCGTCCTCTCCTATCAACGCATATGGTGCGGCGTGGTGTTGGCGGTGGCTGTGACCGTATCTCGCGTGGCGCAGCTGATATGGCAGTATGGGTTGCCGATGGGTTGGGATGCCGGGGCGTTGGTGTCCGTTGTGCCTTGGACCGTCATGCCGGCGTTGGCGTGCGTTGGAATCGGTCTGCTGCTGAATTGGCATCATCGTGAGGGGGAGAGGGAGTCGGAAGCGCGTGGCAGGGCCGAATCGTTGGATTTGGCGGCAAGGCTGCATGATGCGACGACCAATGATCTCTCATATCTCATCATGAGCATCGACAGGATCATGTCGGAACACCCTTCGCAAGGAGAGTCGATGGACTTGCCACTGTTGCGCGAAGTGGCTCAACGGGCGCTCGATCAGACGCATGATGTCATAGCGGTTCTCGCAAAGCACAATGTCGGTACTGCGCGAATCCTGCGATGCCATGCGCGTCGCTCCGGAGAAGCCATTGTTCCGATCGGTGCAGGTCGATTCGAGGCCGAGATCGAACGGCACCGGCGGGAACTCGCAGCGCTTGGTTTCCGAGGCGAGGTGGTTGTGTCCGATCCCTTCGATCTCCTGAGTCGGTTTGACGAGAAGACTATCCAGTTGACGCGGTCGTTGCTGGAAGAGACGTTTGCCAATATCGCCAAGCACGCGGATCGCGAACAAGGGTATGTACTCGCCATACAAGTGCGGCAAGACGGACTGTACGTATCGGTGGCTGACGTTCCCGCCAAGATGGCGGATGGAGCATTGGCGGAATCTCCGAGAACATTGGGCATGGGATTTGGAATGTCTCATCTGCGTCAATCAATTACGCGGAGCGGTGGTTGGCTGCGCGTCCAAGAGGAAGACGGGTATTGGAGTTGCCTAGCGTATATTCCGATATATCATCGGGATACAGCGTGAATCGGAAGGAAACAGCGCATGGGATTCAACATCGAACGTGTGGACAAGCCGTTTGTGGTCAAATCGCCGTACCGACCATCCGGAGACCAGCCGAAGGCCATCGAGGAACTGGCCACACGCATCGAGAACGGCGAGAACGACGTGGTGCTCATGGGCGCCACCGGCACCGGCAAAACCGCCACCACCGCATGGCTGATCGAACGGCTGCAACGTCCCACGCTCATCATCGAGCCGAACAAGACGCTCGCCGCGCAGCTGTGCGCCGAATTCCGCGAGCTCATGCCCGACAACGCGGTGAGCTATTTCGTTTCCTACTACGACTACTATCAGCCGGAGGCCTACATACCGCAGACCGACACCTATATCGAGAAAGACTCCAACATCAACGACGATGTGGAACGTTTGCGCCATCAGGCCACGGCCAACCTGCTGACCAGACGCGACTGCGTGGTCGTGGCCACCGTCTCCTGCATCTACGGCCTGGGCACTCCTGAGGAATACGCCGGGCGTATGCTGTTTCTCAAGGAAGGCCAGCAGATCAATCGCGACGATCTGCTGCGCCGGTTCGTGGCCATGCAGTACAAGCGCAACGACATCGCCTTCACCCGCGGCACGTTCCGCGTGCGGGGCGATACGGTCGAAATCATCCCCGTATACGAGGAACTGGCCATCCGCATCGAATTCTTCGGCGACGAGATCGACCGCATCTCCACCCTGCATCCGCTGACCGGCGATGTGATCGCCCATGAACCGCAGGTCCATATCTTCCCGGCTTCCCACTATGTGGCCGGGCCGGAGCGTATGGAACGCGCGCTCAAAACCATCCGCGAGGAGCTTGACGGACGGTTGTCCGAACTGCGCAAACAGGGCAAGGAACTTGAGGCGCAGCGTCTCGACATGCGCACCACCTATGACCTGGAGATGCTCACCCAGGTGGGCGTGTGCTCGGGGGTCGAAAACTATTCGCGTCATCTCGACGGCCGCGCGGCCGGCACGCCGCCGCATACGCTACTCGACTTCTTTCCGGATGATTTCCTGCTGGTCATCGATGAGTCGCATGTTACCGTGCCGCAGATCGGCGCGATGTACGAGGGGGACGCCTCCCGCAAGCGCACGTTGGTCGAACACGGGTTCCGCCTGCCCTCCGCGATGGATAACCGACCGCTCAAATGGCCGGAGTTCCTGCAGCGCGTCGGCCAGACCGTGTATCTGTCCGCCACGCCCGGCGACTACGAGTTGGGCTTGTCCGACGGGGTGGTCGAACAGATCATCCGTCCGACCGGCCTGCTCGATCCGAAGATCGACGTGCGCCCGGTCAAGGGGCAGATCGACGATCTGCTCGCCGAGATCAAGGCCCGTGTGGCCAGGAACGAGCGCGCGCTGGTCACCACCCTGACCAAGAAGATGGCCGAGGATTTGACCGACTATCTGCTGGAACGCGGGATCAAGGTCGAATACCTGCATTCCGATGTGGATACGTTGCGGCGTGTCGAACTGCTGCGCATGTTGCGCGAAGGCAAGATCGATGTGATTGTCGGTATCAACCTGCTGCGCGAGGGCCTCGATTTGCCGGAAGTATCGCTGGTGGCGATTCTTGACGCCGACAAGGAAGGATTCCTGCGGTCCTACCGTTCGCTCATCCAGACCATCGGCCGTGCCGCGCGAAACGTGTCCGGCACGGTGATCATGTACGCCGACGAGACCACCGAAGCCATGCGGCAAGCCATCGACGAGACCGACCGCCGCCGCGCCAAGCAGATTGCCTACAACCGGGAACACGGCATCGATCCCAAGCCCCTGATCAAGAAGATCAGCGACGTCAACGACATGCTCGCCAAGGAGGATGTGGACACCCAGGCCTTGCTTGAAGGTGGCTACCGCAACGCGGGCAAGGCCGGCAACACACACCTGGGCGTGCCGGTACTCGATCCCAACGAGGCAGACAAACGCCACGAGGAGATCCTGAAGGCCGGCCTGCCCGCGCAGGACCTCGCCGACCTGATTCGCCAGCTGAGCGAACAGATGCACACCGCCGCCGAACAACTCCAGTTCGAGCTTGCGGCCCGTCTGCGCGACGAGATCCGTGATCTCAAGAAGGAGCTCCGGCAGATGACCGAGGCGGGGCGATGACCCGTCACATACATGGGTTAGTGTAGAGAATCATGGCAGAAACCCCACTCGCATTTGAAATCATCACCTTCGTGGTGCTCGCGCTGTTCTTCATCGTCGACCTGTTCGTCATCGGGCGCCGACCGCATGTGCCCTCCACCAAGGAATGCGTGCAGCATATCGCCTTCTTCGTGGTTATGGCGCTGATCTTCGGCGGATGCATCTGGTTCTTCGCCGGCTCCAAGCCCGCCATCGAGTTCTATTCCGGCTGGCTCACCGAATACTCGTTGTCCATCGACAACCTATTCGTGTTCGTCATTATCATGTCGAACTTCGCGGTGCCCAAGCAGGTTCAGAAGTATGTGCTGTCCGTCGGTATCACCATCGCTTTGATCTTCCGTGGCATTTTCATTCTGATCGGCGCGGCCCTGATCACCCGCTTCACGTGGGTGTTCTTCCTGTTCGGTGCCTTCCTGATCTACACCGCCGTCAAACTGGTGCTCGGCGGCGATGAAGATGAGGAATATCACGAGAACGGCATCATCCGTAATCTGCGCAAGATCATCAAGATCACCGACGACTACGACGGCGAGAAGCTGCGCACCACCAAGAACGGCGTGCGTTACTGGACCCCGATGCTCATCGTGTTCCTGACCATCGGCACCACCGACGTCATGTTCGCCTTCGACTCGATTCCCGCGATCTTCGGCCTGACCAAGGATCCGTTCCTGGTGTTCACCTCCAACGTGTTCGCCCTGCTCGGCCTGCAGCAGCTGTACTTCCTGCTGGGTGCTCTGCTCGACAAGCTCGTCTACCTGCCTGCCGGCCTGTCCGTGGTGCTGGGCTTCATCGGCGTCAAGCTCATCATGGAGGCCCTGCACGGCAATACCTTGCCGTTCATCAACGGCGGCGAAGGCATCCATTGGGTGCCGGAAGTGCCCACATGGCTGTCGCTGGCTGTGATTGTGGTCGCAATTGGCGGCGCATCCGTGGCTTCCGTGATCAAGATGAAGAGCATGGAAAGCGCCGAGAAGGCCTGAAATCGTTAGAGAATACAACCCTTAAACCCAGTCAACACAACAATGTGAGCGCTCACAACACACCGTGAAGAAAACTTGTCATGAGTCGGCTCGCGCTAGTAGACTGGGTTTCGGCAAATGGGGCAATCGTGCCTCGAACCAAATTGAACAAGAATAGGCAGGCATTCATGCGTAAAGCCAAGATCGTAGACACCATCGGTCCTTCCACCGAGGATTACGACAACCTCCTGAAGCTCGTTGAAGCCGGTATGGACGTTGCTCGTCTGAACCGCTCCCACGGCACTCCCGAGGATCACCTCAAGGTCTACAACAACGTGCGCAAGGCCAGCGAGGCCACTGGTCGCAACGTTGCCGCGCTCGTTGACCTGCAGGGCCCGAAGATCCGCTGCGGTTGGTTCAAGAAGAACGCCGACGGCGAAGACAAGGTCCAGCTGCAGCTCGGCCAGGAATTCGTCATCACCACTGATGACGTCGAGGGCGACGAGCACATCACCTCCACCACCTTCAAGGGCCTGCCGGGCGATTGCCACCCGGGCGACCCGATCCTGATCGATGACGGCAAGGTCCGTCTCGAGGTCACCAAGGTCGAGGGCAACAACGTGTACACCAAGGTCGTCGTGGCCGGTCCTGTGTCCTCCCACAAGGGCATCAACCTGCCGGGCGTCGCCGTCTCCCTGCCGGCCCTGACCGAGAAGGATGAGGCCGATCTGCGTTGGGCCATCCGCACCGGTGCCGACATCATCGCCATGTCCTTCGTGCGTTTCGCCACCGACATCGACCGCGCCCACGAGATCATGGACGAGGAGGGCCGTCGCATCCCGATCGTCGCCAAGATCGAGAAGCCGCAGGCTCTGGAGAACCTCGAAGAGATCGTCAAGACCTTCGACGGTGTCATGGCCGCCCGTGGCGACATGGCCGTTGAGTGCCCGCTGGAAGAGGTCCCGCTGGCCACCAAGCGCATCATCGAGCTGGCCCGCCAATACGCCAAGCCGGTCATCGTGGCCACCGAAGTCCTCGGCTCCATGGTGAACTCCCCGGTCCCGACCCGTGCAGAGGCTTCCGACTGCGCCAACGCCGTCCTCGACGGCTCCGACGCCACCATGACCTCCAACGAGACCGCCGTCGGCAAGTACCCGGATGTGACCGTGGCCACCATGTCGCGCATCTCCGGCTACGCCACCGACCACGGCTTCGACCGCATCCCCGAGCTCAAGAACCTCGACATGTCCTCCACCGGTGCCGTCTCCTCCGCCGCCGTGGACCTGGCCGACAAGCTCAACGCCAAGGCCATCGTCGCCTACACCCAGACCGGCGCCACCGTCCACCGCGTCTCCCGTGAGCGTCCGGCCGCCCCGATCTATGGTTTGACCAGCAACGAGCACACCTACCACTGGCTGGCTCTGTCCTGGGGCACCGAAGCCTTCCTGCTCAAGGAGGACTACCACGACAAGTCCCGCAAGGATCTGATGATCTACACGGACAAGATCCTCAAGGACGCCGGCAAGGTCGTCGACGGCGACAAGATCGTCATCCTGAGCTCCGCCCAGGGCGATCACCAGCCGGGCCGCACCGACTCCATCTACGTGCACACCGTTGGCGCCTGCGACTGATGTCGTGTAGCCGCTGACCGCTGATGTGCGGTACGTAAAGGCCCTCATCCCGCTGCGGGGTGGGGGCCTTCGCGTATCGGACGGCGATCATCGCCGGGTGCGGGATGCGCGATCCTCGCAACGGTCGATCGCACACGCCGCCTTCGGGACGTGGGCCATGGGCGCAAGCGTGGGCGACACGCGGGAGCGCGGCCCGTCCGAATGCCGCAGAACGCCCGTCAGGCGGGGATGCCGTGGCGGTGCGCGTGTCTTGTGTGGCGGGAGTCGAATCGGTATGCTACTCTCTTCAGAGTGCTTTGGCACGCCCTCGTATCCCAATTGGTAGAGGAAGCAGCCTCAAAATCTGCGCAGTGTGGGTTCGAGTCCCACCGAGGGCACCCAAAAGTCCGGGTCATACGGCATCACGATGGCGCGGGGCGAATTGTTCGCTCCGCGCTTTTTCGTATTCTCGGCATCGTCTGGCCTCACGATGTAGCGTGGACCGGCGGCACCGGCCAGCTCTTGGGATGGGATTGCATTATCAACTGCGTACTGAGTACGCAGCTGATAATGGTCTGATGGCATGGTGACATTGTTCGTCACGAGGTATGCAACGGAGACATTGAAGAATGCGGATAGATATGCGAGATCGTCGGCGTTCCATCGAACTTTCCCTCCCAGCTTCAGGTTTAGAGTGGATTGAGTGATGTGCATGGCATTAGCGATACTCGTCTGAGGAACGCGATGACGCTGCTTAAGGAAATATACGTTGTCGGTAATAATTTGACTTAAAACCTTAGGTAGGCCGTTGTCAGTGATTTCTGTCTCTTTGTTCATTGGTGAAGTACTCATAAAGCAATGATACCTTCTTCTTTATTGGTTTGTCCAATACCATGCTATGCTATAGGTATGCCCAATAGAACGATAGATAAACTGATGGCGGACAGGGTGGACCGTTTGCGTCGCCAGGCCAATATGACTCAGCAGAGGTATGCGGCAGAGGTATTGCATTGCTCGCAAGGCACCGCTTCGACGAAATTGGCTGGAAAGACTCGCATGAGTTCGTCAGATGTGTTGAACAGTGCGAAGGCCTTCAATGTCTCCACGGATTATATTTATGGACTTTCCGATAGTCCCGAGCCTGGATGTCAAGAAGGGGTGACGGCATGAGCGAGAGAGTGTTGTGGCTTCGGTTGTGCGTGACCGGACCGACTCCCGAGTGCGGGGAGATTGTCGGATTGCGCATCGTCGACAGGCAGGCGCATCGCACGGTGTTCGACGCGTTCTTCCACCCCGTCAGGGAAGACGGCTGGAAGAGCGTGCCGGCAGGAGGGGTGAACGTGAACCTGGCGAACCGTCTGCCGTTGAACATCTACGTGGATGGGATCGAATGGATCCTATCCGGTGCGACGCTGCTGCGCGGCGAGCATGTGGAACGCGACATCCGTTTCCTGCGCGCCGCCGGCGTCCGTATCGAGGACCAGGTCGTGGAGCGCAGCGTCACGGCCGAACATCATAAGAGACTTGCGTCGGGGATTGCCGTCCCCACGCGCACCGGGAACCGGGCTTGCCGGCCCATCCCGGTGGGATGAACAACCATCCCTTACCCGAAACAAACCCATCCACCACCCATCTGCAGCGAAAAGAGAGAACCAGGAATGCCAACCCTACAAGCGCGTGCGGCTCATGGCGGCCACAGCGGATCGACGCCCCTCGGCGACCGCGGAAGCGACGTCGTGGACGAACCCATACGCGTCGTCACAGGTCGCGGCGGCGAGCACGATGCCGGACGAGAGCCCTGCGTCGAACAGCTCGCCGTCCGTGATCCCCGTGGACAGCATCCAACGCAGCCCATCCATGACGGCGGGATCCGTGACATTACGGAACAGACCATCGGCGACGGCCATGCGATAGGCCAGCCAGGCCAGACGCGCCCGCCGCGCGAGCACCGTTTCGTCACGGGCCAGCGCCTCGTAACGCAGAGCCGCCCGGACCGTCATGATCGGGGAGACATGGAGACGCAGGGGCATCGATGCGCCTTGCAGGAACCCGGATATCCGGTCCACCGTCATGAGACGGCGGCGGAGGACGAGGGAGAAGCCCGCAGTGTTGTCTTCCATCATGACCGCCGATCGATTGTGCTTGGAGACGATATCCGTTCTACCGATACACATGCGTCCGGCATGATATCGGCCGCATGGGATGGTCCGTGAAAAAGAGAATGCCCGCACGCGAATTGCCGTTCGCGTGCGGGCGATGGTCCCATCCTTTACCCATTTGCATTGCCCCTTGCCGGACGAATCCGGCTCGGGCGAGGGAACCAGCAGAAGCCAACCCCACCAATCATCACATCAGAAGGAGCCGGCAAGACCGACCCCGACCAATCGTCGGACCAGAAGACCAATCGTCGGACCAGAAGACCAATCGTCGGACCAGAAGGAGCCAATCATGACCAATTCTTACATCAACCCCACCCAGCCGACCGCCATTGAACCCCGATATTCACAGGATGCCCCCGCATGGCAGGACGTGGAGATCGTCGACGTGCCCGCCGTGGAGGAGCCGGAGCCGGCCGAGGGCGCTCCCGAGCCGATCCGCATCATAGACGAGCCGGAACCGGGGGAGGCCACGGCAGGCGACGCGGTCATCGAATACACGCGCGACCACCTGCCCGTCAACATGGGCGTCGACACGGACCAGAGCGATTTCACGCGCGAGCAGGCCGAACAGCTCGTCGGCGACATCCAGGAACAGCTCTACGAGACCGCGAAAAGCCAGAAACGCCTTCACGACCTGATTGCCCAGGCGTACGACGGGCGCGCCTGGATCGCCCTCGGATACCCCGCGGGACTGATCGGCTGGAACCGGATGTGCCAGGACAGGTTCACCGCCGACGCGGTCCGTATGACCGTCCAGCAGCGCACCAACCTCATCCTCAGCTTCCAGGAAGACCCGATCAGCAACAGGTCCCTCGCGGCCGCGCTCGGAGTCAGCGAGGGCACGGTCAGGAAGGCCGTCAAAAAGGCGAAGGGTGCCGCCGCGAAGCCGAAACCGGTCGTGGGTGCGGACGGCAAACGCCACAGCGTGCCGGAGCTCACGCCGGCGGAACGCCTCGAACTCGACGCGAAGATCCATGACATGAACCTGCCCGTCGAGGAGGGCGGCCAGGGCATGACCCAGCAGGAGATCGCCGCGAAGCTCGACATGGCGCAATCCACGATCTGCGCGAGCATCAAACGCGAGACCATGCGGCGCATGAGCGAGGGACTCGAACCCGCGGCCCCCGCACCGGTCGACGAGACCGGCGCGATCGGCGTGCTGCCCGACAATACTGCAATCGACCTGGGAGGCGACCGTCTCGCCGCGGACGACATGAACTTCGTGGAAGCGTTCCGCACCGCCGCGGGAGACGCGAACGCCGGACTGACCCGCCTCGTGGAGCTGATGAGCTCCGAACGCTGGCAGCCAGGCAGCGAGACCGTCGACGAGATCGTCACCCGCGCCGGCCGCGACATCAAGGGCGTGCTGGCCAACGTGGGCCCGTTCATGCGCCTCGTCGACCACGACCTCGAGGACATGTGGCCCGCCGACGAGAACGACCGCAGCCGCGACCAGGACGAGGTCAACGGCCTGTTCGACCAGATCCTGACCGTCGCGTCGGAATGCGCCTGACCCGTTAGCAGAGAAGACCGGCCATGAGGGCCGGCCGGAGAGGAACCGGTATGAACGACAAGAAAACCAAGGAAGTGGACGGGCGGGAGAGCGTGAGCATGCTGCCCGGCGTGACGGTGGGCGTGATGATCGCGGTCATCGCGTTCGTGCTGAGCTTCGACGCGTTGAGGCTCGTGTTCGTGTCCAGCGGCATCAACCCGCTCCTGTCATGGGGAGGCCCCCTGTGCGTGGACGGCACGATCCTCCTGTGCACGTGGGCGACATGGGGATTCCGCAAAGGCCACATCCGCGGACGCTGGTACCCGTGGGCCGGACTCGTGCTGTTCAGCCTGTTCAGCGTGACGGGCAACGCGTTGCACGCATGGCTCAACGCCGGCGGCATGCTCCCCACGTGGGGTGCGCCCGCGATCATGAGCATCCCGCCCATCGCCCTGCTCTACTCTACCCACCTGATCGTGATCATCGCCGGCGACCGCCAGGACAAACTCGCCAGGACCACCGGCAAGGCCGCCGGCCCCGATGACGGGCACGCCGGACCCGCCGAAACCACGCCGGAAACGGCCGGCACGGAACCGGTCCGGACGGAAAACCCGCGGGCCATCCCCACGCCGACGGCCGGACCGGAGCCGGGCAAGGCCACGGAACCCGCGCCCGCCGACCCGCTGGACCGCTACCTGTTCGACCCGCCGGCACCGGCGGAAGCCGACGAGGGCAGGGAAAGGAAAGGGGATCCGGAGGATATCCCGTTCGACCAGGACCTCACATGGCCCTCCGTGACGTCCGCGACCACGACATCCGCAAGGGCCACGAAGCCCACGGTCCACATGGTCCGCATGGACCAGGCCCATGCGGACCAGGACCGCATGGGCCGGAAACCCGAGATGGATCCCAAGGGCCAGCCGGGCCCGGAGGCAGGGGACCATGAGGTCCACGCCGAACCTGAGCCCGCGGAATCCCACGAAGGGGCCATGTCCGGCCCGGACCGTTCCTCCGACACGGGATCGGCCCACGATGCCGGCCCAAAAGCCGGTGAGCCGGCGCGCAAGGCGACGGCCGGCTTCGACCCCGACGAATGGCTCGCATGGGCCGACCGGCTGAAGGCCAACGGCGAGACGGTCACCTCGACCCGGGCCGTGGCCGACGGTCTCGCCTCGTCCACCACCACGGCCAAACGACGCCTGCACACGCTGCGCCGCGAGCATCCCGGAAGGTTCTGACCATGAGGAAAAGCGATGAACCGTTGACGGACACGCTGGTCCGCTGCCTCGCCGACCCCATGGACCTGAAGGGCCTCGAACGGCTCGAGAACGACGGGGACCAAGCCGGGGCCAGGCTCATGCGCGCCCGCCTCGCCGACCAGGCCGCCGTCCGGCTCGACGCCGCGCTGGAGGACAACCGGGCGCGCGTGCGCCGGCAGCTGGGCCGCGACTGGGCATGGGCCACGGACGAGGTCATGAGCGACCTGACGATACGCACCATCCGTCGGCTCGACTACTGGCACCGCACCAACACGGACCGGGCCGAGGGAGGGGCGACGAGCCTGGCCGCGTTCGTCAACCAGCTCGCCGGCACCGTGGTCGGCGAATGGTTCAAAACCCAACGGCCCAAACACCGCACGGGCATGACCCAGACCCCGGAACGGCGCGCGGGAAGGCTGAAACCGCCCACGGACCCGGACGACCGGACGGCGTGGGAACGGTGGCGCCGGCACGAGCAGACCCTCGCCGACTCCGACGTGATCTGCGACGCATCCGACATCTTCGAGGGACGCGACGGCGACGGCGAGAGCCCCGGATCGCCCGCCGCGGGCGACCGGGAAAGCTACCGGCAATGGGACGGCGACACGGCGGACGCCCCATTGCCGGTCAGTGCCGGATACAAGACGGACATGGAGGCCCTCGCCCTCGCGGTCCAGGCCGAATGGGGACTCGCCGCATGGAAACGGATCCTGACCCGATGCATGACCTCGAACCGCGCCCGTCCCCTGCTCAGGGAGATCCGCCACTGGCTCGAAGCCCACCACAACGGGACCACCCCGAGACTGGACCGCTACCCCTACCTCAGGGCATGCGCCGGCACAGGCGCCCGTAATCGGCCGAAAACCGGCGATGGACGAGTGAAAGAACAAACGAAAGGACAACGGGAAGCCGGACGACGAGGCCCGCGAACCATAGAGGAACGAAAGGAACGACCATGACCACGATGATGCCGGCCCCGGCAGGGGCCGAACCCGACGCCGTCACCCTGCAGATACCCGCGATCCCCATGACATGGGAACAGGCGTCGATCATGCTCGACGCGACGTTCGACGCATGGAGGATGCTCTCCGGCGAGATCGACGCCGCCCGCGGCGACGACTGGCAATGGATCCAGGAGATCCTCGCCCTGCCCGCGCACACCCGGTACATCAAGGCCGCGGGCGACGAGGCCATGGTGTGCTCGGCGGCGATGCGCGAGGACTGGCCCGGCAGATGGCACACACGATTGCGCGCCCGCGTGCAGAACGTCATCGACGCGCTCGTCTCCCACGAACGGGAGATCCGCGCCATGGACCCCGGCATGTTCGCGCGCATGCCCTCGCCCGCCCTGTGCGACAGGGTGCGGAAACGCCACGACCCGACCCGGACGACATTGGGCATGACGGTGCAAGAGCTCGCCCGATGAGGCGACGGGAAAGGAACGGAAGACGATGCGGATCATCATCGACGGACACGGCAGGATCGACCGGCAGGCCATGGCCGTGGAACGCCTCAAGACCATCGACATGACGCCGGCCGGGGGCGGGGACGCCCAGGACTGGGTAGGCGCATGGCTCGACGGGTTCGACCAGGCGCTCGACCTGTGCCGCGCCCTCGAAACCGCCCTCGACGCCGACACGGGGAAGGAGCTGTCCGGCGATGCGCGATGACGGACACGAGGACAGGAACGAGGAAGCCATGGGCCGCGCCGCCGCATCGGCGGGAGCCCGGTACGGAAGCCTGGAACCCACCAGCAAGGCGTTCGACAGGCTCATGCAGGTACACAAGAAGGAACGCGAAACGAAAGGGGCAAGACCATGAGCTGGCAATGCACGTCATGGGCGCTCAGGGAGGCGCCCGCACCCACGGCCACGGCCAGACTCGTGCTCATCGCCCTGGCCGACCGCTGCCAGCCCGACGGGCGCAGCGCATGGCCCACCGTGGAGACCCTGATGGCCGAGGCGCACACGAGCGAATCCAGCGTCAAACGTGCCTTGAAGGCGCTCGAGGAGACGGGATGCATCCGCCGGGGCAACCAGAAGCTCGCCCAATGGGACGAGCACGGCAACTACGTGCCCGACCCGTACCGGTCCGTCGTCTGGGAATGCTGCATGAACGTGACCCTCGAGCACGTGTCCGAGAAACCCGGACGACAGGCCAGGGCGGAACGCGCCGAACGGGCCGAACGTGACGGCGACGGCAATGCCGAACAGGCCGGAAAAGCGGACAGATTTAGAGGTGTCAAAATGACACCTCTGGAAAACGGCGGAAACAAGCCAAAATCTAGGGGTGTCAAAATGACACCTCTAAACCCGGAAAGGGAAGCCAGGGGTGTCACTGGTGACACCTCCAGGGGTGTCACCAGTGACACCCCTATAGTAAGAACAAATACTTCTAAACAAATATCCCCTTTGCCTCCTACGGAGGCATCTCCCCGGACCGGGGAGAGCCGCGACGGGAAAAACCAAACCGCCCACATCATCGAAGCCGCATCCGCGCCGGACGAGGCGAACCGCCCTATGGGTGAGCCCGACGACGAACGCTGGCAAGACGCCGGCCCCGAACCGGAAGAGCGGGTCCCCGCCGGGATACGCGCCAGATGGATCCTCGACCGGCTCGAAAACCGCCGAGCCGCCATGGGCCTGACCCCGAAACCGGCAGGCCGGCGGGACACCGACGCCGTCACTCGGCTCGTCGAACGGCTCGACGCCGCCGGCGAACCCGACACGAGCGGGCTCATGGAACGGGTCCTCGACCACGCGCTCGACAACGGGTTCCAGGCCAAACGCGTCGACACGGGACGCCGCTTCGCCCGCCTGTTCGACGAACTGCGCGACGACCTGACCTGCGACCAGCGAACCCTCGAACGCCGACGCCGGGAGCATGCCGACGCCGGCCAAACCGCCGGAAGCGACACGGGGGAGAGCCGGCCGGTGGAACCGGAATCCTACGAGACCCGGGCGCGCCGCATGCTCGCCGACCGCATCGGCGCCGACATCGACGCGTCCACCGCCATCCGCGCCCTCGCCGACAGGCTGCGCCTCGACCCCGACCCGGACCCCGGCCAAGCCGCACGCTACGCCGAGCTCGCGCTCCGCGCCGGCCGCAAAACCCGGGCCGAACAAGCCCGCCGGGAGAGCGAACGATCGAGGGAACTCCACGACTACCGCGCCTCGCACGGCGGCAGCTGCTTCGCCGGCAACTGGCAACTGGAGCAGGCAGAATGACGGCTCAACCAAGACACCCGAACACGCGGACTCGTGCCCAATCCATGAGTCCATGCATGGCCGCTCGCCAGGGGAAGGACGAGGAATGAATCATCAGGAAGACAAGAACGCCGAAGCGCCAGGCATGGGGCCTGATGGAATGGCATCAGTCCATGACGTCGGCGCGTACGCCCCTCAAACGGCTGGTCGTGGCGATCCAATTCCCGTCACCGTCGCGGGTCTCCCACTTGACGGCGAAGTATTCCTCGCCGGATACTCCAGGAGAGGAAGCGACGGAAGGGCATTGTCCCGCCCTGACGGACATCCCGCCAGGTTTGGCGATTGGAAGGAATGCCCAGCAACTGTATCCTGCCTCCTGCCCACGTTCCAAAGCAAAGGGAAGGGAGCAGGGACCGCCGTCGGCATATACGACCTGAAGCATGAGAAGGACATCGGGCTCCAGGACGCGGTGGCCGGACTTCTCGTTGAGGCCACGCGCTGCCTCATTCGTGGGCACGGACAATACGAGACAAGCGCCGTGATCGGCGGCCCAGGCATCGATGTACCTTTTCAGGGCGAGTGCGACGCCCCTGCGCCTGTACTCGTCGACGACTGCGATCCCCTCGACTTCGGCGACCGTACGCCTGACAAGCTCCGCGCACTGATACGCTCCGGCCGACGCGGAGAAATACCCGAGGAACGACTGGGCTGCCTGTATTCCTGGCGTGACGAAGGCGGCGCCTATGAGGCCGTCCTTGGAGAACGCCCCTATAAAAAGAGGCCTCAACGTGCCGTCATCCTCGACCGGCCGCTTTGGGAATTCTATATCGGCAAGATGAGGGATCTGTTCGACAATCAGACGCTTGGCCCTCTTTATCTCCACCTTATTGACCACTGGTCTGATCCTGACGATTCCGACACCGTCGAAATGATCAACGGACTCGATGCCGGAACCCCCGCATTGATTGATTCCATCCTTCATGATCCCGATTATCCGCCATCAGCCCGATATCGGCAATAAAACAATGCCGACGGTCATCGGAATCGGACAATCATCGGCGGCTTCCCGTCGGGCCGCCGATGGTATCGAGCCATTGCTTGTTGGTCGGGGCATCCGCCTCGGCCTTTTCCGTGGAATTCAATGCTCGTCCGCTTTTAGATTCGTCCATATTCGTCATGCCTTCTTCTGCGGGAGGGGAAAATGAGCTTTGTTGTCATCGCCGTGTTGATTGTACTGACCGCTTTGGCCGTCGGATATGTGGGGTTGCTCTTGGAAGAACACGCGGAATGGAGGGAATGGCACGTACCACGGGGCACGGAATTCATATCCTATCCATTGGAATACGGGGAACATGACGGGCTGCTCCTGACGGACGTGGAATACGCCACCTGCAAGGACCTGCTCGAGGTGCGCTACACCGTGGAGAACCGGAACAAGGGACAGACACCGGTCCGCAACGACCTCATCCTGGCGTTCCAGAACGGCATCGGGCTCAGGACCGTGTCCCCGACGACCTGGACCGTGATGCTCGAGGGAGCCCATGCGCGAATGACCCAATCATTCCGGCTCAGGGACCGGAGCGCACCGCCCGTGATACAACCCGACCGGACCTGGTGACAGCCGATTCCCTTCCCGACGAATCCATCGGGGAACAGCCGCTTCCTCCTTGTAAAAAATAAACCCCGCGCCGTGCGGCCGCGGGGCTCTCGCATCGTTTCCTATTCCATCGCTTTCGGACGTCCGGGTCTGAGCTCGCGGGTCTGCGCCCATGCGCGAACCGCATCCTCGGAATAGAGGGGGCCCTGTGAGGTCTCTATCACCGGCTTGGGAAAGGATTCGATCCTGGGAAACGCGTACGCCCTCTGTCTGGTGACGCCGGTCATGCGCGCGATCTCGGCGTAGCCCACCACCGGCGGGTATAGGGGTTCGCGGTTTCGCGCCACGGCGTCGGCCCATTCCCTCGCTTCGAGTCCCGTCACCGATGCGCCGGGCATGTTCTCTTCGAGGAGCGTGCGCGCCTTGGCCAGCGCCGTCTCCCCGTCCGGGGCATCGACGGCGAGGGTCAGTCCGCCGCCCGTGTGCCCGGGGTCGACCGCCACCGAGGCCCCGTATCTTCCGAGGGCTTCCATGAGGTCGAACGCCGCGTCCTCGTCGAGTCTCGCCTTGAAGTCAAGGGAAACCTGCCATTCTCGTGCTCTCGTCATGTTTCACCTATCCGATGTATTGCATGGCGTGCGCCGGGAGATGCCTCCATGGGCGCACGCCATCCAGCCGCCCTAGCGGTCGAAGGTTGATGGGGGAACAGAGGGTGTGCTAATCTTGCGGTGACAAGCCTAGGAAACTTCGTCTCCGCAAGATTAGCGACCGCTCACTCTTGGAACCCGCCGCGTCTCAGGTATTTCAAGCAATTCTCATACCATCTGGCATCCGAAGGTGTCTTGTGTATGGGAACGCCCGGCTTCGACTTGTCGGGTGGGTAGCACATCCAGCCTTTCTTCTTGGCTTCGATGCGCCATCCCTGTTCCTTGAGCTTCTCAAGGAGCGGCTCTGTTCTTTTATCCTTTATCTGCGATAATCCTTCGACTATCAGCCGTCAGCAATATTTTTGCTGACGGTGACAACAATAACGTTGTTTATTGTCATTGTCAACATTTTGTTTTGGGGCTGCGGACACGAAGAAAGATCGGTCTTGCGCGGCGGAGGAATCCCCCGATATAGAAGGGGCCACGGGTGGCATGGGCGAAGGGGCCACAAGGCAGGGCCCCAGAGAGGCAAGGAGCCGCACATGCAGGACCACAGGACGGAAAGACCGGCCGGACGAGTGTCCGGAATCCCGGGAGGGACCGCACCGGAGGCGGGGACGCCATGGGCATGACGGGTTTCTCGGACGCCGAGATGGCATTGCTGTCCGGACTGGACGCCGTGGCATGGGTCACCCGCACGCGCATCACCTACACGGACTCGTTCAAACGCGAGGCCATCGAACGCTACCGGCGGGGCGAAAGCCCCGTCAGGATCTTCCGCGAGGCAGGGCTCGACCCGCGCCTCATCGGCAACAAACGCATCGAACGGTGCATCGCCCGGTGGAAACGCGAACCGCCGGACGCCGGGACGACGCGCCCGCACGCCCCGGCCGCCGACGCCGGCAGGGAGGGAAGACCCGCGCCGATGAGCGTGGTGCTCGCCCAGACCATGCGCATCAACGCACTCGAGGAACGGCTGCGACGGCTCGAACTGGGCCTGGCGGACGGGACCACCCGATGAGCGCGGGCCCGAATCCCGTCGACCGGCTCGAACAGGCAGCCACGCAGTTCAAGGACAGCGGCGTGATCCAGCTCGCGGTCCAGGGACTCCTGCTCGAAGGCGTCGCCCGCGACCTGCGCCGGTGCGACACGGCCACCGTCGGCTGCGTCGAACTGTCCGCCTGGCTGAACCGGGGGATACGCGAGCTCGAACGGCGCAAAAGGATCGTGGACGCGCAGATCACGCTCATCGGCCCCCAACACGGGGAATACACGAGATACACGAAGTACGGAAGGAACCTATGAACAACGACACCGGCGGCGACCGCCCCATGCCGGGCACCCGCATGCGCAGGCTGTTCGACGAGAACCTGTCCATGATCGAGACCATGACGAGGATCGAGATCAGACGTCTGGGCCGCATGCCCCGCGGCACGCACCTCGGCCAGGACGACGGGAACCCCGTCACGGACCTCCTGCCCGACCGGTACCTCGACCGGTACGACCGCGAATTCCTCTACCGCATGCTCGGCTCCACGATACGCCTGCGCGCCCGCCTCGCCGACCCGAAGACTGACCATGCGGCACACAGCGTCATCGAGGAGATCCTCATCAGCAGGGCCGTCAGGCTCGTCGCCGACGACGACAACGAGGACGGCAGCGGACTCGAGGCATGGCTCGAGGACTGGCTCGGCGACCTCGACGTCGACCGGCTGTACGACCCGGCGGCCGACGAGGCCACACTCGCCTCGGACCCCGCCACCGGATCGGGCGACATGCGCTTCGACCACTGGTTCGAGGACCAATACTGGGCCGACGAGACGGACGGAGGGGAGTGATGGACGACGAACGCCGCAAGGCCATCCTCCTCGCCCTCGCATGCCTCGCCATCCTCATCCTCCTGATCATCGAATGCGCGATCATGCCGCGAATGGGATGGCTGTGGATCATCACCGCCGCCCTCGACCTCGTCCTGCTCGCCATGTGCGTCAGACACATCATCCGCGGAGACCGCAAGTGAACCCCGTCACCGGGGCCGTGCCGCCCCTCATCAGGGGACACGGCATCCGCTTCGAGATCGACCGATGGACATGGAGGCGACTGGATGCGGCGAGGTTCGACGGGGAACGCCGCCACCTGCTCGCCACACGCGGCAGACCCTGGCACGCCGACCCGGAACACGGCGGGGAGACGGACGCGCTCGAGACCTGGCGCCTGCTCGCCGGCCGCCACCAGGGCGGCGGCATGGGACTGACCGTCACCGGACCCGGCGGGAAGCTGGACGTCTCCTGGGAGCCCGACGGGGCCATCCCGCCGGACGGCAGGTTCTACCCGAACCCCGACCCGCCGGCCGCATACCCGCTGCTCGAACTCGAACGCGCCGGCATCATCCGCCCGGTCGAACCCGCCATCACCGTCTACGGGCCCTACGGGCGGCCGACCCGCCTCATGGAAATCACCGAACCATATCTCAACCCCATGCTGCGCGCGCTGCGGAGGAGATGAGAATGGGGCGAGGACGCCGCCTCAGGAAAGAGCGGGACCCCCGTCACGCCACATGGGAACGGCGGAAGACTGGTCGGGCTCAGGCATCGGCCGCCCGAAACCCGGCGAGCCATACGGCGACGCCCATGCGGGCCCGGAGGGATCATACAGCCCGGTGACCGCCTGCGAGGCGTACGCGCGCCAGGAGGGGGATTCGACGGTGGAGACGAGCATTCGGGCCGGCAGGAACCTTCGCATCTCGTCCAGAAAGGCGTCCGAAGACAACACCGACGGGATCTCACGCAGGCGGCCGGCGCGCGCCTCCCATTCTCCGACCTCCCCGTATTCCCCAGCCTTGAGCGTGGCCATCCGGAACGCCCGGGACGCATCCACGTCGACCCTGGACGACAGCCAGCACATGTCCCACAGGTCACGGCGGCGGATATGGGAGGAGCATGCAAACGACAGAAGCTTGTCCGCGAGTATCTCGGTGGGGCTTTCCACCGCCAGGATGATGTCCCCGGCGATCGCCGACACGGAGGGATAATTGACCCTGACCGGCCTCGTCTGCGGCTCATGCGCCGGCACCGATGCGACCTCCAGCTTGATCGACTGGCTCGGCAGATCACGACGTTGCGCCGCCGTACGGATGGATATGCGCCATCTCCTCACCAAGCCCTCGTCCCGGATCGGTTCGCGAACCTTCACCTGCACGTCCGGGGACATGCCGGCGAGGGAGGACCTGACGCATTCGCCCAACCCCCGAAGGTCATCGACGCCGAAACCCGTGCCGCCGGCGAAGTCGAGGTCCTCGCTGTAACGGGGGGACCCGTGGCACAGACGCAGGCTCGTGCCTCCTTGGAACACGATCGGGCCGAAGAAGCCGCCGTCCTGCATGGCGGAAAGTATCCGGTAATGCAGCAGTTCCTTCTCCACCACGGGAAGCAGCGCGCCCATGCCTTCCGAACGCGCGATGCCCGCCGCGACCGCCTTGTAGTCGAACGCCATGTCACTCCCATCCATCGTCGTTCTCCAATTCATCCATGTCCACGAGATCCAGGTTACGGCCTGTGGCCTGCAGGTCCCGATACGCCCAACGTTTCGACGCGAGCGGCGTCATCCCACCGTCACGCGGCACGAGGTTGGGGAGTATCCTCGACCAGTCGAGCGCGCAGTGCGTGAACTCGATCGTCCCATATGGGGTCACGGCCAGGCCCTCACGGCCGGTGGTCATGAACGTGACGCGATCCACCGGGATCTGGCTGATCACGCCCCAACGGCTCAGCGCGCTCTCCAGGCTCTCCCACACCAGCTGTCGGGGGCGCAGCCGGCGTGCGACGGTATGCAGCGTCGCCTCCCCGAGATGCGCCGACCAGGCGAACGCATACACGCCGCGCGCGGCGCGGACCAGCACGTTCACCGCTACCAGGCTCGACAAGGTGCGGTCGAGCCTTTGTCCCGTTTCCCCGAGAACCAGCGCCAGATCCGGCTTGCGATACACGTGCACGCCGAAACCCGTGTCCATATCCCTCAGGCGGTTCATCGCCAACTCCCTACGCATGAACATAAGTATACGTGAATCATCGGAAAAACGCATATTCACGTATACCAATGATGTGGATCCGATTATCGCGGCCGGCGCGGGTGACCCGTGCGAACAGCGCCGGCCGACAGGAAAGGAACCATCATGACAGACACCGAAGGCGCGGAGACGAGACGATCCGACGGTGAGGAGACCCAGTTCATCCAACCCATCCGCGACTACGGGCGTGCCGAGGCGAAACCGCTCGACCTGCCCAGGGCCACGATCGGCGGATACCGGGCCGACGCCGTGGAGCGACGCGTGGCGGAACTCGAACGACGCCGCACGCTCGACCAGGCCGAGATCATCCGGCTCAAACGCGAGAACCACGGACGGCAGACCGAGAACGGGGAGCTCAACCAGCGTCTGACCATGCTGCAGGAGCAGAACAAGAAGCTCGAATACCAGGCGTCGAACCCCTACGAGCACATCGGCGTCGACATGCAGAACATGGTCAACGGCGCCAAGGCCGAACGCAAGGCCATCCTAGACAAGGCCGAAACCGAAGCCAAGACCATCCTCGGCAAGGCGCACGCCAAAGCCGAAGCCATGACCGGCGAGGCGAAGAAAAAAGCGGACGAGCAGGTCGAACAGGCCACGCGGTGCAAACAGGAGATCGACCAGGAAGCCGACAGGAGAATCGGCGAAAGCCGCGAACGGGCGCAGAAGCTCCTGTCCGACGCCAACACGGAAGCCGACAAAATCCTCAAAGCGGCCGAGGCGAAGGCCGCGCGCCTCGACGCGGAAACCAAGACACGGGTCGCGGACGCCGACCGACGCGAACGCGAGGCCGCCCGCACCGTGGACCAGGCCCGCCGGCTGCTCGCCGACGCGGCCGCCAGGCTCGCCCGCCCCGTGCCGGAACTCCCCGCCACGAACCCCCGCGAATAGAATCCGCCGGCCGGCGCGAGAGTCAGAGACCGTCCGCATAGCCGATCACATCCCGCTCCACCGCATGGACCACATCGGCGCCGATCCGGGCCACGGGGATGCTCCACATCGTGTCCGACCGCGCGTTGTACAGGCCCAGACGCCGCACACGGAGATACTCGGGATGTGTGGAATGCAGGCCGAGCCGCCAATAGACGAGCAGCTGCAGCGTGTACGTCGGGTTCGGCGGCCAACGGCTCACCTTCAGATCCCACAGGCCGTCAACGGTGAGCAGGTCCCCGTCTCCGGACGTGACCCGGTCCGTGTAGCCGCCGTCGAACGTGAACCCCTCCCACACGACCGGCCCCACCCGGTCCATGAACCTCAACGTGCGCGCCACCATGCGCCGCACGTTATACACCGTGGCCGGCCCCGGATCGATGACCCTGCCCGCCCGCCACCTCGCCGGGCCCCGACGCGACGCCGCGTCGAACCCGCACAGCAGGCACGCGGCCCGCACCGAACGGTCGGAGAACCCGTCCACCATGGCGAGCAGCCGTTCCGCATCCGCAGACCGGCCCACCAGACGCGCCCCCGCCAACGGCACCCGGAACGCATCCCGCGCCGGCACGCCCCGCGCCACACGGGACAGGTAATCCACCGCGAGGCCCGTCACGTCCGCCGGGACGTCCTCGAACGCATACAACGGCACCGGATCGGCCAGACGAACCTCGTCGAACAGGGACAACGGCAGATACCCATCCGGCGGCTGCGCCACCCGACGGATACGCGACGTGACCGCCATACGAGGCGCATGCGCCGCCTCATCCGCCTCACGCCGCGCGTCATCCGCCTCCATCTCCGAAGGCGAACGCATGTCGAAACCACAACCGTCCGGACCGATCACCATGCCACCCCGCTTCCGCACCATACACCCGGGAATGCGCGCGGGGATGGCGATAGCCGGGAATGACACCCCAGCATAAGGCGATGAATATGCTATACTTGAGGGTATCAAACTTATGGGTGAAAAGAAGGGAAGCGGAATGGTCGGGAACGGGGATTACATGCTGGCCGCGCTGAAGCGCTATTTCGGGTTCGACTCGTTCCGCCCGGGCCAGGAGGAGGCCGTCGGGGCGGTCATCTCGGGCCGCGACGTCATGGCCGTGATGCCCACCGGCGGCGGCAAGTCCGTGTGCTACCAGCTCCCCGCCGCCAGGCCCGGCACGTTCACCCTCGTCGTCACACCATTGAGGGCGCTCATGCGCGACCAGGTGCGGCACCTGCGATCACGCGGCATACCCGCCGCGCTCATCGACTCCGGCCTGGACGAGAAGGAACGCGCCGAGGTGTACGGGCGCGCCCTGTCCGGCGAACTGCGCATCCTCTACGTCGCACCCGAACGCCTGCACGCGCCCGACTTCGCCGACTTCAGCCACCGCATCCGCATCAGCCTGCTCGCCGTCGACGAGGCGCACTGCGTGCTGCACTGGGGATCGGACTTCCGACCCAGCTACATGCGCATCGGCGAATTCATCGACTCCCTGTCCCCGCGCCCCGTGACCATGGCGCTGACCGCCACCGCAAGCCGGACGCAGGCCGGGGAGATCCGCGAACTCCTGCACCTGGCCGACCCCGTGACGGTCACGACCGACGCGGACCGGCCGAACCTGCGCCTCACGGTGGTCCGCGCCAGGCCCGGCGAACGCCTCGAGGCCATGATCGCCTGGGCGAAACGGCACAAGGGCAGCGGCATCATCTACAAGGAGAACCGGAAAGGCTGCGAACGGCTCGCCGAGACACTGCGCTCCGAAGGCATCGACGCCATGGCGTTCCACGCCGAAATGAGGGACGCGGACAAGAAACGGGTGCAGGACGGGTTCCTCGCCGGCCATCCGCGCGTCATCTGCGCCACCAGCGCGTTCGGCATGGGCGTCGACAAGCCCGACGTCAGATGGGTCCTCAACGACGGGCCGTGCAAAAGCCTCGAAGCCTACTGGCAGGAGGCCGGCCGAGCCGGCCGGGACGGCAAGCCTGCCGACGCGGTCCTCTACTGGAGCCCCGGCGACTGGCGATGGCTGCGCCACGCCGCATGGGAGGCGAAAAGCCGCGCCGAGGAATCCGGCGACCCCTCACGCATCAGGGCCGCGCAGCTCATGGACTCCCGACTCGACGCCATGAGCGCATACTGCGAGACCCGCCGATGCCTGCGCCGGACCATCCTCGCCATGTTCGACCCGCCCGGCACCAGACGCGACGACTGCTCCAACTGCTCCAACTGCCAGGCTGACGGTAGGGAGATCGTGAAAAAACCGGCGTCGAACCCGTACCGCCGGCGGCGGACGGCACCGGAAACGGGGGAGGGACAGGGCGAGCCCATGGGCCGCGAATCGATCCGCATCGCATGCCGGTACATCGCGAACATCCAACGCGAGCTCGGCCACGGCGTCAGACCGAGCGTGCTCGCCGCCGCCCTGCACGGATCCACCCGCCGCAGCGTCACCGAACAGGGACTCGAACTCATCGACGGGCACGGCGCGTTCTCCGCCCGAAGCAGACCCGCCGTACGGAACATGATCGGCACCCTCGAGGCCATCCAGGCCATCGACACCGGCACCGGCCTCGTCGAACCCGGGCCCCTGTTCGACATCTACCTAGGAGGCGACAGATGAGCGGCAGCGGCAGGACCATCCCCATCGGCGCGGCGGAACTGCGCGCGATCAGGGAACGGGAAAGCGTCCTCGAACAGACCCTCGCACGGCTCACCGGCGTTGACACAGCGACCGTCGAACGGATCGAGAACGGCGAAACCCCGCTGTCCACGCTCGAACCCGACCAGATCCGGCAATGGGCGAAGACCCTCGGCGTCAACCCCGCCCGGCTCACGGGCGAGACGCCCCAAGAGGGGGAGGGCGCGACCACCGTGATCCGGAGGATGCGCACGGAACGGGGATGGAGCTGCCCGCAGCTCGCCGCACACGCGAACGTGCCATACCGGAGCCTGCGCCAATACGATTCCGGGGAACGCGACACCGCGAACATGGCGGCCGGGATCCTCGCCCGCGTCGCCATCGCGCTCGACACCAGCATGGAAAAGCTAGCCGGCCGGCCCGAACCGGACCATGCCACGGACAATCCGCCCGCCGGATGGGACGGCACCCGCCTCGCCTGGCACCGGACGCGACAAGGTCTCAGCCAGGCCGAACTCGCCATCCGGGCCGGACAGACCACGCAGACCATCGGAGGCATCGAGACCCGCCGATGGGCCACCGGCAGCAAACGCAGCCGCATCATCCTCGACCTCGCCGCCGGCCTCGGCGTCCGGGCGCTCGACCTCATGGACCAAACACCGGAAGGGAAACCACGCATGGACGAACCCCGGCCCGCGAAAACGGAACATTCGGACGCGGCCGACGACCTCGTCTACCGCAACCACGTGAACGCGGCCATCGACCAGCTCAGACTCGCCCTCCGGACCGCCGACACCGGCGAACGGATCCGACTGCTCACCGGGGCCCTGGCCAACACCGGCAACGCCATCGGACAGCTCGCCCAATTCGACTCGGACGGCAGAGCGCGCCCGCCAAGGAAATGAACGGCGGGCCGACGAAAACGATTCGAGAGAAAACAAGGAGGCGGGGAGAACCGTCCACGGCCCTCCCCGCCTCCCTCTTCTACGGGCATCCCGTTCACGCCGAACGGAGAGGGATGAACATCCTGCCCGACCGTTCGATGTGGCGGAACCCGTAATGCTCGTAGAAGCGCGTGGCCCTGTCCGAGGCCGGCTCCACGAGCAACGCCTTGGCTCCGACTATCTCCGCCGCACCCATCGCCCGCATGGCGGCGTCCCTGAGCAGCTGTGCCCCCACGTGCATGGTCTGGTAGCGCATGGCCACGCCGAGCATGCCCAGAAGGATCGCCGGGATCGGATCCGGGCTGTTCCTCCTGAGCCAGCCATTGGCCTCGGCATGGCCGATGCTGTACGCGCCCAACGTGTAGAAACCGGCCGGCGCGCCGTCGCAGAACGTGGCATAGGCGACCGCCGTATGCTGCTTGCCGGCATTTCTCAACTGGTTCCGCAGCCAGTCATTGACAACCGGCAGGCCGCAGTCGAAACCGTCGGCGTCGTCCTCGGCGGTCAGACGCCGCGGCGGGGTGAAATCGGTCATTTCCAGATCGGCTCGCTCTCGAGCAGCCGGACCATCTCCTCCGGCATGGGCTCGTCCAGGGCCCGTACGAACGAATCCCACGCCTCGTCATCCAAATGGAGGACATGAGACTCCCGGATGTCCCGGTCGGCGGCGACGAGCAGGTTGGTCAACGCCCATTGAGAGGTGCTGAGTCCCCTGAACTCGGCCGCCCGGTCGAGGCGTTCCTTCTGTGATGGCGTGAGCCGCATCTCGAAGCGGCTGGCCTTGCTGGTGATTTCCGTCATGCCATAACCGTACGGCGTTTGTACGTAAGAGTCAATGAGGATCTGTTGTCGGACGCGGACGGCCGCGACGGCGGATGTCGGATGGGCCGTTCGTGTCCTACGCCTCGGGCTCCGCGTATGCGATCGCTGCCAAGGCTTCGGGCGTACGTCGGCAAGGACTCAGGGGCTGACCAGTTCCACCGCTGAAACGCGATGGGGGATGCTGTCCGTCCTCATTCGTTTATATACGGACTGACGGCGAATGCTCTTGGGGTAGAACACGTTGCCGTTGCAAAGGCCCGACCGCATCCGGTTCCCGTTCCAATCGGAATCCAATCCCAGGCACCACGCCTCGCCGCCGAGGTAATACACCACTTCGGCCTTGTCGGAGTCGACCACCACATCCACGTTGCCTTCAAGGTCCAACGCGTTCGAAAGCACCTCGGCCTTGCCTCTTGTCCGTGGATAATCGGAGTAATGTATGGCCGAGGAGGGAAGGCGTCCCTTGATCACCTGGTCGAAGAAATAATTGGCCTCTATGGTCTTTCCGGCATGGACCACCTGCGGCGGCCTGTCGCACCATACGCCGCACAGATGCTCGAAGTTGCGCTTCTCCCATAGGATGTCGATGACGAGGCCATCCTCGCAGGTGATAAGGGAATGCCGGCCGATCAGCGGCCTGTACTTCTTGGCCGCCGCGCGATACATGGGAATGAGTTTCTTTTTCCGGGAGCGGTCGAGTTCCGACCCCCTATGCGACGCGGCGGTCATGAAGCCCCTCTCCGAAAGACGATAAAAACCCGGGAACGTCAAGACCGGTAACGTTCCCGGGTTGTGGAGGACTGTTGTTTCGGTCTTCTGCATGACTACCCAAAAGGGTCGGACACGAACTCGAATCGATGCCGTCGCGTCGATCCGTATCACCCGTTCGCAGGGGCTAGACTCCCAATTCTCGCAACGCATGTTCCGCACGGCCGGTTCATGGGGAATCCGCGGACAGCCAATCCTTCGATAAGACTTCGGCTTCAACCCCGACCTCCGGACGGGAAGAGGAGCATGGGCCAAGGCCTTGATTCCAAACTATACAATCGAACCATGGAAGTCAAATACCCCCTATCGTGACATGAGATAGGGGGCATCCGTCACGCCTCGGGCTCCGCGTACGCGATCGCGACCGGCAGGCCCATGGCGTGCAGCCGGTCCGCGGCCAGGCGCGCCGCCGCGTTCTCGACCCTCCACATGCCCGCATCCCCGTCCTCCGGATGGGCCTTCGCCCACTGGGCCGCGTCCCGCCAGTACGCCAGCATGAGCGGCGCCGGCTCGACGCCGCGCTCCCGCGCCACCCGGGCCGCCGACGAGGCGATCTCCACCAGGCCGGCCGCCTTCCCGTCGGCCCGCCGCCACAGGCCCTCCACCAGGTCCCACGCCTCGCGCTTCGGCGGATAGAAATACCTCGGGCTCTCCCAGTTGCGGACGGTGCGCGCGTCCACGCCCACGCGCTTGGCGACCCACTCCTGCGGCAATCCCAGCAGCTCCCGCATCAGGCGGAAGTCCGCCTTCCCGCGCATCCGCGACAACGAACCGTCCATGATCCCTCCAGACCTTGATTTCCTACTACAGGAAACAATGATACCTGTTTTAGGAATCCCTGTCCAGCCGGATCCGGGTCGCCGCCGAAAACGGAGCTCGCCCCGAAGGGCTCGCGGATCCGACGCCGCGCCCCGCCATCCGGCGGGAGCACGTCGAAAAGGGGTCCCGCCATCGAAGGCGGGACCCGGCCCGGCCGGCCGGCACACAGCATGACCGGACGTCCGGCGCGTCGCAAGCGTCCGCGTGTCTGCCGGCCGGTGCCGCCGCCGAAGGCGGTCCCGGCACCGGGCCGACCGGCCACGCGGCTTGCGCCGCGCCGCGGCCATCCGGTCCCGCCGCGCACCGTCCGGAAGACAAGACGACATAGGAGCGTGACAAATGACCGGAAACAACCATGACATCCAAAGGGACGACCGTCGGTGCGGGCACTGCGAACGCCAGTCGGGGGAGTGCGCCGTACGGTGCCACGACTGCGACGGATGGCTATGCGGGGACTGCGCGGGGACAAAAACCGTCGAATGCGGGTGCGGCAACACTGTATGCGACGACTGCGCGCGCACATGCAACGAATGCGGTTCGCGGATGTGCGGGGACTGCGCATACTGCTGCGAGCACTGCGAGCACATCCTGTGCGAGAACTGCGGGTACCGGTGCCGCATGTGCGACGACCGCCTGTGCTCGGACTGCCAGGAATACTGCGAGCAGTGCGACGAACGCTACTGCCCCTACTGCTACGAACGGCACGCCTGCGCGAACACGCAGGACCCCTGCTACCGGGACCCGTACGAGGGACGGCCCGTCCGCGAGCCGTTCACCTTCGGACTGGAAATCGAAGTGGACGGCAACCACGACACCGACATGCTCAGGAACCACAGGCTCATCGCCGGCTGGTGCCCGGACGGCAGCCTCCACCACGACGGCTCCCTCGAATACCAGAGCGAACCCATGACCATGAGCCAGCTCACGGAAATCCGCCGACTCGTCGAACGCATCGCCACCGACACCGACAACACGCTGTCGGGCGGGCACATGCACATCAGCCGCACCGGCCGGCAGACCCCGGCCCGCTGGTACTGGGCGCTGGAAGCGCTCGACGAGACCCAATGCGAGGCGCTGAACATGCGCCACATGACCGACACCCGCTGGTGCGAGCTCATCCACGGCGACTACTGCGGCAAGGACACCGCCATCAACGACATGCACCGCCACACCATCGAATTCCGAACGTTCGGCCCGTGGCACCACGACACCTCCGGAAGACTCGACGCCGCCGTCCATTACATGCACGCCATGTGGCGGTTCTTCCAGAAGTTCCCCGTCCCCAAGCTCAAGACCCGCGACATCCAAGCCATGAGCCGCGTCGCCGCCACACAGGCCATCAACGACACGAACGCCACGACGGCGGGAAGGGGACGAATCTGATGTGCGTCATCGTCACCAGCCAAGCGGACACCATGCCAAGCCTCACCCAGCTCGCCCGGATGAGCGACGCCAACCCCGACGGGGCGGGCATCGCATGGCACGACGGCCAACGCCTCCACCGCTACCGCAACGAAGACAACATGAAGACGCTCGCGTTCATCATGGACCACTGGCAGAGCCTCGAAACCTCCCCGTTCCTCCTGCACTTCCGGCTCGCCACCCACGGCAGGGTGTGCACCGGGAACACGCACCCGTTCCGCTTCCGCAAAGGCGACCGCACCGGCTTCATCGCCCACAACGGCATCGCCCACTCGTACACGCGCGGCCGACACGCGTCCGACAGCCGCAACGCGATACTCGCATGGCACGCCGGACAGGCCGACCTCACGGACGGAAGCCAAGGCAGGTTCGCGCTCATCGACCAAAACGGCAGGCTCGAATGGCTCACCGCCGACCACGAGACCATCCCGGGCCGCACCGGGGCCATCGAAGTCAGCAACACCAACTGGGACACGGACGGCCTCATCGGATACGACCTGTGGGAGGAGGCGTACCGGCAGGGACTCGAAGCCGGATACGAAACCGCCATCGAGGAGATGGCCGACAGCGGATACGCGACGACGCTCGACTACACGCCACCGCGCCGCTGACGAGAGTCGCCGCCCGCGCCGGGCGGGCGGCGACGGCCCCCGGCAGGCCAAAGGGCTCAAACCGCCCTTTGGAAACCGGGCCGGCCCCCGGCCGCCGGAGCCCACCCAGGCGCCGCACCCCGCGACGCGGGGCGACGGCGAAAGGAAACGGAACCGGCGGGACCGCGCGATCGCCGCCGCCCGGACGCGCACGGACCCCTACGGGGGCCCATGCCCGCGCGCCTGGCCGACCGCGCCGCGCGCCCGCCGGCCATGCCGCCGCATGGAGCCCGCCAAGGGCGGGCACGGCAAAAACACGTGGTTTGACCTTCTTCGGCCCATCGAAGCATACCCGCGTCGGCGAACCCGTCAACGCCGCCGCACACGCCGCAGGACGGCGGGGCGTCGCCTCATGACGGAACCGCCTCGAGCGGGGTACGCATCCGCTGACCGAAGAAGGTCAAAAAACAAAAGACGCAAAAAGGAGAAAACACCATGACCACCACAACCCGGAACATCATCGAGGAACTCAAACACGCCGCAACCGAACAGGGGGCAGGCGAAGCCGTCCGCACCATCGCCGGACCCACGCTCAAGGCATGGATGCGAGCCCTCGACGGCAAGGATACGGACCCGGAACGGCTCGACGACCTCGCCACGCTCATGACGGCCCGCCTGTCCATCAGGGACGCCGCACTCATCGCCGCCGTCGAACCCAAACTCGACACGGCGACCGTCATCGACATGGCCGCCCGGCCCCACGCGTCCAACAACAAGACGCTGCTGACCGAAACGCTCAACGCCGCGTTCGACGACCCCCACATCCGCCCCGACGAGACCCGCCTCGCCCGCGCGGTGCGGGAGGCGTGCGCGATGGCCGACCGCGCCAGAAAGCACGGCGGGCCCGTCGCCCAACCCTACGCCCTCGCCGCCTACCTCGCATGGTGGGACGGCGACGGGAAGGCCGCCACCCTCGCCGCCCTCGCCGCACTGGACGACGACCCGGAAACCAGCCTCGCCATCATGGTCGCCACCATGGCCGCATCCGGCCGATACCCCGCATACCTGCGCTGACCGACAGAAAACAGCCGTGGCGTCCGACGGCACACGCCATCGGACGCCACGACGGAAAGGACACGACACCATGCATGCGAACACCATCGAAACCACCGCCAAGCAACAGGGCTGGACGCTCCACACCGGATTCGCCGGCGGGCAATGGCTCGAAACCAGCAGCCCCGCCGGGGAAGACCTCATCATAGACGTGCCTTCGGGCCGGCCCATCCCCGAAACGGTGCACGAACACGCCGAACAATTCGACCCCGACGAACACGTGCGAGCCCTCGTCAGGAGCCCGATGAAAGGACAACCCGGCACCATCGCGGAACTCCTCGAAGACGCCAAAGCCATACAAACCATGCTCGACCGGCTCGACGCCGCGCTGTCCGCCCCGCCGGACGACGACCCCCACTGGGAGCAATGGACGGCCGAAGCGCTCGACGAAATGCTCGACGACGTGGCGCACAAGGCCTCCAGCCTCGCCCAAACCGTCCTCTGGCACCACCACGCCGCCAACCACGGCATCGAAACACCGGAGAACACCCGCCGCCAATGCCTCGACACGCTCGACGACCTGCGCGACCTCATGAACCGGGACGCCAGCCGCCACCCCCTCACATGACGGAGAAGAAAAACGCCGACGGCAGGCCCGTCATCCGAAAGAGTCCCCGCCCGCATCAGGCAGGCGGACGGGGACGGCCCCCGGCGGGCAAAGGGGCTCACACCGCCCCTTTGCAAACCCCGGCCGGCCCACGCCGCCGGACCCCACCCAGACGCCGCGCCCCGCCAAGCGGGACGACGGCGAAACGGGCGAAGCCCTATCAGACGAAGGAGCCGCGCCGCCGGCATGTCCGCTCCCGGGATGCAAGGCCCCCAAAGGGGCCATCATCGCATCCCGTCCGCGTCCACGCCGCGGACACGGCACGATTCCCCCGCACGGAACCCGCCCCAAGGGGCGGGCCGGACCATTTTTTTCTTTTCGGCCGGTCGGCTTCGCCTCTGGATCATACCGGCGTCGCGGAACCCGTCAACGCGCCACGCAACGGGCTGCGCCCGGCGCGATCGCTAATGACGGAACCCGCTTTGGCCGGTAACGCTGCGCTTGACCAACCGGTCGAAAAGAAAAAACAAGGGACCACCAGACGGGAGCAAGCACCATGGCACGCAACATCATCAAAAGCATCGAACGCGGCGGATACCGGTACGACGTCGAGGAGACGGGCGACGGCGCACGCCCGTACGACGTGCACCAGCTCCACAAGGCCCAAGGCCATTGGGTCGACGCCGGCTACGGACGCTACTGCGCATCCATGGCCGAGGCCGACGCCTACATCGGCGGGCAAACGGCGTGACATGCCGGCCAAGGAAGGCCGGAAACAAACCCAGGACAAACCAAGGAGCCACACATGGACCTCATCCGTCAATACCTCGCAAGCCCGGAATTCGCCGAAGCCATCGGCAACGTCGTCGTCATAGCGATCATGGCCACGGCCGCCGGCATCGACTGGAAGATATACGGCCGCAAGACCAGACGGCGCACCCCGCCGAGCATCGACACCCCGCAACGCCGCCGCAGGGCGGCACAACGCAGGACCATCCCCGCCGGCCACATCGACGAATAACAGCAGCGTCCTCCCGCCCATGCGGGAGGACAGGCAAACCCCTGCAAGGAAAGGACCACCATCATGGACACCATCAAGACGCTCGTCATCGAACCTTTGCGCCGTCCGGAACTGCGCGACATCGACCTCAGCATCACGGCCATCGGGAAGACGATCGGCGGATACGCCGAACCATTGCCCCTCGACCGGCGGACCACGCTCTGGTGCGACGAAGAGGGAGCGATCAAGAACCTCAAGCCGAACCGCACCATCCGCCTCAGCCAGGACAGCCGCCTCGCGGACGCCGGCAAGCCCATCATCATCCGCGGCACGTTCGTCATCACGGGACCCCACCCGCAGGACGGCCCCCTCGGACTCGACGACGAGCAGATCGGACGCTACGCCGCCATGTTCGCCGACCCCGAAGCGCCCTGCAGGCTCCCCGACGGCAAAACGTTCATGATACCCGTCCACCCCATCGGCTGACCCACGGCCAAGGAGTCCCCGCCCGCGCCAACCAGGCGATCGGGGACGGCCCCCGGCGGCCGGGAAGGGCCACGCGCCCCTCCCGGACCTCCCCGCGCCGGCCCGAACCGCCGGCCCCGACCGGCATCGGTCTCCCGCACACATGCGGGAAACACGATGGACGGGCAAGCCCTATCAGAAAAAGGAACGCCCCCAAAGGGGCGCGGCCCCAGGTTTCCCTTTTGGCCTTTTCGGCTGAAGCCGAAACGATCATACCGGCGTCGCGGAACCCGTCAAATCGCCACGCAGACGGGCTGCGCCCGGCGCGATCGATCGGACGGAACCCGCTTTGGCCGGTAACGCTGCGCTTGACCGAAAGGCCAAAAAGAAAAAACAGGGGATAGCCGGACAGACGATCCACGACACAGGAAAGGACACCATCATGAGCCAGTACAGGATAACGGCCACCATCACCAGCCAGACACAGGCCACCGACTCCGGCGCATGGCAGATGGGCATCACCTGGAGGAAAAGCCTCACCCTCGACCCCGCCGAAACCCAGGAGGCCGCCGACCTCAGGAACCAGGCATGGGAACAGGCCGCGAACGGCATCGACGACGAGACCACCCGCCGCATCTGGCAACAAGTCGACACCGTCACCGCACGCGAAGCCGAACGCCTGCGCGCCCAGGTCAGAAAACTCATCGGCCTGCTCAACGCCGGCCGGCCCGCGCTCGACGAAAACGGCTACCCCATGTGGGACCACCTCATCGCCCTGTCCAACAGGCAATGCTGGCAATGGGAGATCGCCGCCGCCCACAGCGGCTGCCTCGCCGCCATCATGCAGGCCGCCGGCATCGACGACTGGCCGCCAGCCGACTCCATGCCCGACATCACCAACCCCGTCATCACCATCAACCTGTCCACCAACCAATGAGCCAGGCAGACCGACGCTATCGCGCCGGCAACAGGTGGCCCACACGGAAGACGGCACGGGCCGCCTCCCGAAAACAGAACAGCCATAACCCACAAGGAAAGGAACACCATCATGGCGACCATCAACCAGATCACGCTGACCATCAGCGGAAACACCGACAGCATCGAATTCCACACCCGACAGGACGGCGGCATATGGGCCACGTTCGACGTCGCCCAGACCAGCCGCACCCAGAACCCGCAGACCGGCCAATGGGAGGACGGCGCCACCACATGGATCCGTTGCGCCGCCAGCGGATACCTGGCCGAACACCTGCAGCACAGCATGCTGCCGACCGGACCCGACGGCAAGCAGAAAGGCGTGCCCGTCATCGTCACCGGCAGCTACGTGCAAAGGGAATACACGAACCAGCAGGGAGCGAAACGAAGCATCCTCGAACTGCGCGCCACCGACCTCGCCGTCAGCCTGCGCGCCGGCACCGTCGCCTACAACAAGGCGCCGCGCGACAACGGGTTCGCGGGACGCACTCCACAGCCGAGCCAGCCCATGGCCCAGCCGCAGCCCCAGCAGCCGACGACGCCCGCCAGCGACCCGTGGAACGCCACGGGAGCCCAAACCAGGCAGCCCGCCTTCACCGACGGGTTCGCGCCCGCGGCACCCCAGCAGCCGGCGATCTGACGACGACCACACACGACCAAGGCCGGCCCACACATACGCCGGGCCGGCCCTCACCCGGAGAAGAGGCCAACATGCGGCGACATGCCATGGACGAATGGATCGACACCGGCGACGAGGAAGGAGCGGCGAAGGCGTTCGATGCGATGGACGAGCGGATCCGCCCGCCCATCGGCGCGCAGCCGCGCCAGATCATCCCCAGCAGGACGACCCTGGACGCATGCCAGCGGGCCGGCTGCCCCATCGAGGCCGGCGCCATCCACGCCTGGCTGTGCACATGGAGCGTCCGCAGCATCGACGGCACCGTGATCCGACGGGACATGCTCCTGATCGACGTGAAACGCGAAAACGAGATATGGAAGGCGACAAGCCGATACCGGCTCGACGGCATCCGCACGGGACGGCAGGCGCAGGCCGCGCTCCTGCTCGCCGCCACCGGGGCGCTGCGGCCCATCCAGGAACGATTCAAATAAACGGCATGGGCCGAGACATGGACGAACGGTATCGGTATCATTCCCGAATCAACACCAAGCAGATTATGATATTATATGGAAAACACATAAGGAGAAGGAGGCTTACCATGGCATTGATCCAGATCAACGTCACCGACGACGTCAAAGCGCGTGCCGACGCCGCCTTCGCGCGCAACGGCATCACCACGCCCGCCGCCATGAAGATGATGGTCACCCAGGTCGCCCACGAGAACCGCACCCCGTTCGACGGAGTCTTCTCCTCCCCGGCCGCACGCGAACTCGGCGAGGACGTACGCCGCGACATGCTGCTCGCCGAGGCCCAGGAATACGGGCTGATCGCCGACGACGCCACCGACGCACGAACCATCCCCGACGACGTGCTCGGGGAACTAGGCCTCACCGCACAGGAGGTAGGCCAGTGAACTGGAGTGTCAAGGCCTCGCCACACTTCTGGCGGACCGCGCTGCCCCTCAAGGAGAAATACACCCACGAACAGTTCGCGTCCATCATCCGATCCATAAGGAAGGCGATCTGCGAACTGGCGGCCAGGGGGCGCGTGGAGGAGAGCGGATGGCACGACCACCCGCTCGAGCGCAGCCCGTTCGGGGACGGAAACCACTTCGAGTTCCACACCTTCGACGACGACGTGCTCGTGGTCTACTTCAGACGCGAGGCGAAACGCACCATCCGCATGGTCGGCATCTACGACCATGACACCATACCCGACGACGAGTGATCGGAAAACCGCAGCGAAACAAACGGGCGGGGCCATCCATAAGCCGGAGGCCCCGTCTTCACATTCCAGACAGGAACGGGTGACGTCCATCAAAGACGGCCGAACGCCGAATCCATGTTCGCCAGAACCCCGGCAACGAGGCGACGGATGCCGGCCAAAGCCGTGGACGTGGAAACATACAGCCATCTCGATCCGGACAGTTCGACACAGGCGTCGACGTGCCCGCCATCCTCGAAGGGCCGACGAAACCGGTACGAGAAGCGATCGACATCAGCCGTCCCCATCATCCAGCCCTTCCGCATCCATATGCCGTCAACGACAACGCCATCCACGAACCGGGATGGAGACGGCATCCATCCAACCAAGCCGGGACGATGACGTGGCCCGGGTCCCGGCGTCCATCTTCGTTTTCCCTCCCGATCGGTTCCTTGGCGCACCATGCCACGGCGCACGCCGGGACGTCAACGGTCCACGCGACCCCTGCGGGGCCCCGCGCGTCCCATTGACGCCCCGACGCGCACCGCGGCAAAGAGCGGTCGTCACCAACCGGAAAGGAAAACGAAGATGAACACCAAGACCCTCGACAACACCGCAAACGACCCCTGGGCGGACATCGCGACCGCCGACCTCGTCAACTACGTACGCAACACCGGACACTTCCCCGCCGACGGATACCAGACACCAAAGCCCCAGACCGGAATCGACCCCTGGGCGCCGACCAAGTGACCGGCATGGGATGGCGGGGCCGGACGGGCCCTGTCCTCCCTTGACCGACCAGCAAAACGTGAATACAATTATCATCACAATAATAGCTATTTTTGAATCGATTGGAGCAAGGCGAATGGCGGGAAACATCACATTGGACAACCTCGTGTCCGTGTCCGAACTCAGCCACGGAGGGGTCAGCAAGACGCTCAGCAGGGTGGGGGACAACAACCCCATCGTGGTCATGCGAAACAACAAGCCGGCCGCCATCGTCATCAGCCCGGACGATTACCGCCGACTCACCGAGGCCGAAGAGGACTTCGCCCTGTACCTCGAAGCCGAGGAACGAATGAAGAAGGACGACGGGACAAGACTCGGCATGGACGACGTGTTCGGCAAGGACTACAAGCCCGTCGATGACGGCTATGTTCCGGAGTTCGAATGATGGTCTGGAACATCGAATTCACCAAGGAGGCGCAGAAGGACATCAGGAAACTCCGTGAGCCGTCCAAAAGCCATGTCAACGAGGCCATCAACAAGGTGGCGCAGAATCCGCTTCCCTTCACGGAAGGCGGCTACGGCAAACCATTGGGGCACAAGCGCGACGGCAACCTCACCGGATACCTGAAGGTCAAACTCCGAGGGGAGGGGCTGAGGGTCGTCTACCGGCTGGAAAGAACAGTCCATTCCATGACGGTCGTCGTCGTTTCCGTTCGTGACGACAACACCGTCTACAAGGAAGCGGCAAGAAGAATAAAAAAGGACCTGGCATAGTGGCACACGTTAAAGGGGGCGGAGTCCGATGACGGCTCCGCCCCCTTTGCCGTCGGCCGGACGGGCCGATCGGGCACGGAGGGCGGCATCGACCGTGGACCCATCCAATCCAATCCGGCCCGGTCCACGATCATGCCCACGTCGTGCGGGCCATGGCCAGCGTCCGAGACCGAGGACCAGGGAGCCGAATGGGCCACGTCGATGCATGTGGGCCATCAGCGTGCCCTGCGCGCTTCCGGACCGCATCATGCGAATGGGCCAATGGGCCACATGCCGGACCGATCATGCGGCCCACGCGAAAGCCCATGTGAGGGCCGGCATCGCGGACCACCCTGACGGACCGTGGACCGTGCAAGGGATGGTCCCGCGGACCACCCTGACGGACCACGGTCCATTCGGCGGACCAACCAAATACGTGATCCACGCGAAAGCCCATGCGGGGACGGCCACGCGGACCACCCCTGGTCCATGGACCGGGCCGGACGATGGCGTCCCCGTCCACCGGGCCACGGTCCAAGGACCATATGGGCAGGTCGGCGGGTGGACCCGGTTCATGCGGTCCATGGCCCGAGAGCCCACCGCCATCGGGCCGGTCTCCCCAAACGCACATGGAGCAAAGCCATGCGCATCGCGCGGCGCGCCCGGGACCGGTGCCGCATCCCCGACAGTCGACGAGCAGGCTCCCGACCGTGGACGTCTCCCCGTTCGGCAGGAGCCGGCACCCGCCGGGGGCGCCATGCCCGGCCTCCCTGCGTCAGCCGGCCCCGAACAAACAACGGCACAACAGACACATACGCGAAATAAAACCCGACATGAAAACCAGCACCCAGACAGACGAAAAAGCACGACACAGAAACCAGAAACAACGAAGACAGAACCAAGAACCCACACAGCCAGCCACAAGGTACGACGCCATCAGAAAACCCAAGAAAAAGCACATCCCGATGCAATCTCCGAAGGAGATGGACTTCTTGCACCCACCGCCTCACGGCGGCCGCCTATCGGCGGAACGGCAACGTTTTTGATGGTGTTTGCCGTCCGGGCGTCCGATATCGGGGTTCGGCGTTATCGACGGGACGGGAAACACGGGCCGGGTGGGGGCGCCATGAACGATGGGAACATGATCCAGGAGCCGCCCGCATGCCCGGTGTGCGGGCTCGCGGTGGAGGAGCGGGACCCGCGCCGCGGGAAGCCGCTGTCGATCCACCGGGCATGCCGGAACCGGCGCCGGGAGGAGCTGAGGAAGGAACGGGAACGCGGACGCCGCATGTCGCAGGAGTCGCTCCTGATGGCATCCAGGAACGACGTCGCCGAGGCGGCCGCCGAACTGCGCCGGCGGGTGGCATGGCGCAACGAGGCCGTCGGCCCAGCCGACCACGGGACGGTCGAACTGTGCTACTGGTCGGTCAGATGCATGGCGGCGCTCATGCGGCTCGAACCGGAAACGCTCATGGCATACGAGGACCGGTGGACCGTGGACCTGGCCCGGTCCATCGGCCGCAAGGGCATGGACCGGATCGCGGGCCTGACCGGCTGGAGGGGCCCACGCCCATGGACCATGGACCCGGCCATGACCGACACGGGCGAAGACCACACGCTCGAGGGCATGTGGCCCGAACCCGGGCCCGGGGTGGACGACGAATGGCGCGCCGACCTGGACCACGACGACGGCGCAGGCCCGCGGGCCGTCGACATGGACCGGATCATCGAGGGCATATGGGCCGAGGACCATCGAGGACGCAACGGCGCGGACCACGGATGGTTGTTTTTGTTCAATAGGAAGTTGAGGTTTTAGTCACGAAGGTTTTTCGGGTTTAGGCGGAAAGGCATGCCGACCACCCGTGGGCCTTAGCCTGATGGTGCTTCTAGTTCCATTCGGGAAAGGTCCGG
>NZ_VULV01000018.1:0-64281 GCF_009696495.1 Bifidobacterium sp. WCA-178-WT-4B
CGTGATCATCGTGTCGACGTTGCCGTTGCTGGTGTTGTATCCGTTCCTGCAGAAGTATTTCAACAAGGGCGTGATGATCGGTGCCGTGAAGGGCTGATCGTCGGGGGGGGGGGGGGGGGTTCGTTGCACGACACAAAACGAAACCCGCCCGTGACGTGTATGCCATTGGCGGCTCCATGAGAGTGGATGCCGCCAATTGTTTTGTAGCGATCCATGCGGCTTCCCGCATGAAGGAGGTAGGGGCTTTATGAAGCGTCTGGCTGTGGGGTATGAGTTCATCTGCCGGATCATCATGATGGTGGCTGTGGTGAATGTCGCCTTCGTGCTGCACACGCTGCTTGGCTTTGTCTTGGGTGGACTGTTTCCCTCCGTGGCCGCGTCGTATTCGGTGTTCCGCCAGTGGCTGCTCGACGTCGAAGATCGCTCCTGGACCATCAAACGTACGTGGACGACGTTCCATCAGGCATGGCTGGAGGAGATCGGCGCGGCGAATCAGCTGGGGTGGCCGCAGACGATCATCTGGCTGCTGCTCATCTGGGAATACTGGTTCGTGCAGAACAACGACCTGGGCTATGTGGGGACCGCCGTATCCGGCGTGCTGTTGGTGCTCAACGTGCTGTACGGCCTGTTCGTGTTCCTCAGCTGGTCCGTGCACATCAATTTCAATGAGAATCTGCTATGGACGGTGCGCACGTCGCTGGTCATGGTGGTCGCACGCCCGCTGTGCAGCTTCATTGTGCTGGCTCTTTTCCTCGCCACGGTGTGGTCCTACTACACGTGGCCCGGTCTGATGATGGCGTTCGGGCCGGCGGTGCCGATCTTCTTCACCATGGTGGCCGTGTATTCGTGGGGCAAAATGCCGGGCATGGACGTGCGGGTGATCGAGCCGTTGGAGAAGAAACGATGAGGCAAGGACGACGGATTCGACGTCGCCAGATTCATTCCCCGTTGTCTTTCAGTATGAATAAACTGATTCCGCTTGGCGATACCTGATGGCAACCTGATTGTCTGTCATCTGTTTCAAACGATATGAATATTCCAAGGAAGGAAGCGCACTGTGAGCGTTATCACCAAAGTCACCACGTATGATTTCCGGTTCCCGACATCGGCCACGTTCTCGGGCTCCGATGCCATGAACCCCGATCCGGATTACTCCTCCGCCTACGTCGTCGTCTCCACCGATGCCGGTGACTCCGGCAATGGATTCGTCTTCACCATCGGTCGTGGCAACGATGTCGTCGTCCGGGCCATCGACTCCATGTCCGAGACCCTTATCGGTCGTAACGTCGAGGAACTGCTCGACAACATGCGTCTCGCATGGGATCTGTTCGTGCGCGATTCGCAGCTGCGCTGGCTCGGCCCTGAGAAGGGCGTCGAGCACATGGCCATCGGCGCCGTGCTTTCGGCCCTGTGGGACCTCAAGGCCAAGCGCGCCGGCAAGCCGCTCTGGCTGCTCCTTTCCGAGATGGAGCCTGAAGAGCTCGTCGCGACGCTTGACTTCCGTTACCTGACCGACGCCCTCACTGCGCAGGAGGCCATCGATATCCTGCGCGCCGCCCAGGAAGGCAAGGCGGAGCGTATCGCCCACCTCAAGGAAGTCGGCTACCCGGGATATTCGACCGCCGCCGGATGGCTTGGCTATTCCGACGAGAAGATGGTCCGCCTGGCCAAGCAGGAGACCGAGGTCATGGGCTTCAAGCAGATCAAGCTCAAGGTCGGCCAGAACCTCGAGGACGACCTGCGCAGGCTGAAGCTCGCCCGTGAAGCGGTCGGCCCGGACATCGCCATCGCCGTCGACGCCAACCAGGTCTGGGACGTGCCGCAGGCCATCGAATGGATCGGCAAATTCAAGGACTACGACCTCGCATGGGTCGAAGAGCCCACCTGCCCGGACGATGTGCTCGGCCATGCCGCGATTCAGAAGGCCATCGACCCCATTCCGGTGGCCACCGGCGAACAGATGCAGAACCGAGTCATGTACAAGCAGTACCTGCAGGCCGGCAGCTTCAAGGTCATGCAGATCGACGCCACCCGAGTCGCCGGTCCCCAGGAGATCGTCCTCGAATACCTGCTCGCCAAGAAGTTCGGCGTCAAGGTCTGCCCTCACGCGGGCGGCGTCGGCCTGTGCGAAGCCGTCAGCCAGCTCGCGATGTTCGACTATGTGTCCGTCTCCGGCGAGATGGAGGACCGCGTCGTCGAATACGTGGACAACCAGCATGAATACTTCGTGCATCCGACCGTCATCAAGAACGGACGATACGTCGCTCCGCTCACTCCGGGCAACGGCACGGAGATGAAGATCGACGAATGCATGAAGTACCTGCACAAGGACTGACCGGTCGGGAGGACCTGAGATGGACCTGCATCTTAAAGACAAGGTGATCATTGTCACCGGAGGCTTCAAAGGCATCGGCAAGGGCATAACGCTGCGCTTGGCCGAGGAGGGCGCCATTCCTGTGGTGCTGAACCGTGATGACGGTGCCGGCGACGAATTCCGACAGGACATTGAACGAATCACCGACTCGTATGACACGTATCTGATCGACCTGAACAACACCGACGACATCGCCCCCATCGTCAAGTCGGTCATGGAGAAGCACGGCCATATCGATGGCGTGGTCAACAACGCCGGAAGGAACGACAATCTCGCGCTCGAGACCACGTCGTGGCGTCAGTTCGAGGAGTCGATTCACGGCAACCTGACCCACTACTACGAGCTGGTCCATCAGTGCGTGCCGGCGCTCAAGGCCAGCAAGGGCTCGGTGGTCAATATCGGTTCCAAGACCGCATTGACCGGTCAGGGCAAGACCAGCGCCTACGCCGCCGCGAAGGGTGCGATTCTGGGACTGACCCGCGAATGGGCCGCCGCCCTCGCCCCGGACGAGGTCCGGGTCAACGCCGTCGTCGTGGCCGAGGCCTGGACACCGCTGTACGCACAGTGGATCAAGACGTTCGGCGACGAGCAGGCGCAGCGCGCGCAGCTTGAGAAGATCACCAGCAAGATCCCGCTCGGCCACCGCATGACCGAGACGTCGGAGATTGCCGACACCGTGGCGTTCCTGCTGTCCGACAGGTCGTCGCACACCACCGGACAATGGGTCTTCCCCGACGGAGGATACGTCCACCTCGATCGGGCACTCGGCTAGGAGATGCCGCACAGGGGATCATCGGTTCGCGTTCGCGCGTCCGGATCCCCTGTTTTCGATTCATCGCTTCAACACCGTTCGGCCCGCGGATTTCTTCGCCGCCGCACGCGCAAAGACCACCATATCGTCGAAAGGAAAATATCATGACCAGCAACGCCATGTTCGAAGGCGTGTTCTGCCCCTCCATCACCATCATGAACGCGGACGGAACCATAGATTACGACAACTGGGGCAAGCACCTCGACCACCTCGTCGACGCGGGCGTCGACGGCGTGCTGCTGTTCGGCAGCATCGGCGAATTCTACGCCATCGACGTCAAGACGAAGGCGGAAGCGGCTCGCTTCGCCGTCTCGAAGGTCGCCGGACGCATGAAGGTGCTCGTCGGCGTGGGAGACACCAACCTGAACAACGTGAAGGCGTTGGCGGCGGAAAGCGAAGCGGCCGGAGTCGACGCACTGCTCGCCGTGTCCCCGTACTACTTCGGCCCGTCCCCGGATTGCGCGAAACGGTACTTCTCGGCGGTGGCCAAGGCGACGACCCTGCCCGTCATCCTGTACAACTTCCCGGCCCGAACGGGCAACGACCTCACGCCCGAGCTGGTGGCCGAACTCGCCGGCGAGAACCCGAACATCGCCGGCATCAAAGACACCGTCGACACCATCAGCCACACCAGGAAGGTCATCGCGGCCGTCCGCAAGGTGAACCCGTCGTTCAGCGTGCTGTCCGGATTCGACGAATACTACATCGTCAACCGGATCAGCGGCGGCAACGGCGTGCTGAGTGGTCTGACCAACGTGGAACCCGAGACGTTCGTCAAACTGCACCGCGCATGGGAGGCCGGCGATCACGCCGCGGTCGTCGAAGCGGCCGAGCGCGTCTCCTACCTGATGCGCCTGTACGACACCGCCGACCTGTTCATCAGCGCCATCAAGGGCGCGGTCAAGGCCAAGGGACTGCCCATCGACACGTCCGTCCACGAGCCCGCCGTGCAGCTGACCGACGAGCAGTATCGCACCATCCGCGCCATCCTGGACAAGTGACGGTCGAATAGTCCCGAAGACGGACAGGGAGGAACGATGCTGAAGGGAATACCGCCGATCATACAGCCCGATCTGCTGAAGATACTCAGCGAGATGGGCCACGGCGATGCCATAGTCCTTGCGGACGCCCACTTTCCCGCCGAATCGGTGGGCGTCCGATCCCACGTGATCAGGTATGACGGCCAGCCCATCGAGCCGCTGCTCGACGCGGTGCTGCAGCTGATACCGCTGGACCAATACACGGAACACCCGGTGCTGCTGATGGACAAGGTTCCCGGAGACACCGTGGACACCCCGATATGGGACCGGTACCGTCAGGTCATCGACAGGCACGAGCCCGGCAAGCAAGCGGGCATCGGGATGCTGGAACGGTTCGCCTTCTACGAGGAGGCCGGCAGGTCCTATTGCATCGTCGCCACCGGCGAACAATCGCAGTATGCGAACATCATCATCAGAAAAGGCGTCATTCGCTAATAACCGAATAGGAGCAATATAATGAGCAATCCTGCAGATGCGGGCATCAACCTGAACTATCTCGCGAACGTGCGTCCATCGTCGCGCCAGCTTGCCTGGCAGCGCATGGAAATGTACGCCTTCCTGCACTTCGGCATGAACACCATGACGGACAGGGAGTGGGGCCTTGGGCATGAGGATCCGGCACTGTTCAACCCGCGGAACGTGGACGTGGACCAGTGGATGGACGCGCTGGTGGCCGGCGGGATGGCCGGCGTCATCCTGACGTGCAAGCACCACGACGGATTCTGCCTGTGGCCGTCCCGATTGACGCGGCACACCGTCGCCTCGTCGCCGTGGCGTGAAGGCAAGGGCGACCTCGTTCGTGAGGTCAGCGAGTCCGCCAGGCGTCACGGACTGAAGTTCGGCGTGTACCTGTCCCCGTGGGACCGCACCGAGGAATCCTACGGCAAGGGCAAGGCGTACGACGACTTCTACGTCGGCCAGCTGACCGAGCTGCTCACCCAGTACGGGCCGATCTTCTCCGTCTGGCTTGATGGCGCCAACGGCGAGGGCAAGAACGGCAAGATCCAGTACTACGACTGGGATCGTTACTACAACGTCATCCGTTCGCTCCAGCCCGATGCGGTGATTTCCGTGTGCGGCCCCGACGTGCGCTGGGCCGGGAACGAAGCCGGGCATGTGCGCGACAACGAATGGAGCGTCGTGCCCCGCCGCCTGCGTTCGGCGGAACTGACCATGGAGAAGTCGCAGCAGGAGGATGACGCATCCTTCGCCACCACGGTCAGCTCCCAGGACGACGACCTCGGCAGCCGTGAGGCGGTCGCCGGATACGGGGACAACGTCTGCTGGTACCCGGCCGAGGTCGACACCTCCATCCGCCCCGGGTGGTTCTACCATAAGTCCGAGGACGACAAGGTCATGAGCGCCGATCAGCTGTTCGACCTCTGGCTTTCCGCGGTAGGCGGCAATTCATCGTTGCTGCTCAACATTCCTCCCTCGCCGGAAGGTCTGCTCGCCGAACCGGATGTGCAGTCGCTCAAGGGATTGGGCCGCCGCGTCAGCGAGTTCCGTGAAGCGCTGGCCTCGGTCCGCTGCGAAGCCAGGACCAGCAGCGCCTCCGAAGCCGCGGCGCATCTCGTCGACGGGGATCGGGACACGTTCTGGCGCCCGGATGCCGACGATGTGGCCCCTGCCATCACGCTCACCCTCCCGCAGCCCACGACGATCAACGCCATCGTGATCGAGGAGGCCATAGAGCACGGTCAGCGCATCGAGCATCTGCGCGTCACGGGTGCGCTGCCTGACGGCACCGAACGCGTGCTCGGCCAGGCCGGCACGGTGGGGTACCGGAGGATACTCCGCTTCGACGATGTCGAGGTGTCCTCGGTCACCCTTCACGTGGACGGTTCGAGGCTTGCGCCGATGATCAGCCGCGCGGCTGCCGTGCGCATCTGAGGGCGTATAGGAATATAAAGGCGGTAGCACCATGAAACTCACTTTCGATGGGATTTCTTCGCATTGGGAGGAAGGAATCCCGTTCGGCAACGGTCGCATGGGGGCGGTCCTGTGCTCCGAACCGGACGCGGATGTGCTGTACCTCAACGACGACACCCTCTGGTCGGGCTATCCGCATGCGGAGACCTCGCCGTTGACGCCCGAAATCGTGGCCAAAGCCCGTCAGGCGTCGTCTCGCGGCGATTACGTGGCGGCCACGCGGATCATCCAGGACGCCACGCAGCGGGAGAAGGACGAGCAGATATACGAGCCGTTCGGCACGGCCTGCATCCGGTACTCGTCGGAGGCCGGCGAACGGAAGCATGTGAAGCGCAGCCTGGACCTCGCCAGGGCCCTCGCCGGCGAATCGTTCCGGCTGGGCGCCGCCGACGTCCATGTCGACGCATGGTGCAGCGCTCCCGATGATCTGCTGGTGTATGAGATGTCGTCGAGCGCGCCGGTCGATGCGAGCGTGAGCGTCACCGGCACTTTTCTCAAGCAGACCCGGATATCGTCGGGGTCTGATTCCGATGCGCGTCAGGCCACCCTCGTCGTCATGGGGCAGATGCCCGGGCTCAATGTCGGATCATTGGCCCATGTCACCGATAATCCATGGGAGGACGAACGGGACGGCATCGGGATGGCGTATGCCGGCGCCTTCTCCCTCACCGTCACGGGCGGCGAGATCACGGTGATCGATGATGTTCTGCAGTGCTCGGGCGTCACCGGCTTGTCGCTTCGGTTCCGCAGCCTGAGCGGGTTCAAGGGCAGCGCCGAACAGCCGGAGCGGGACATGACGGTGCTCGCCGATCGGCTGGGCGCGACCGTCGACGCTTGGCCGTCCGATTCGCGGGCGATGCTTGACCGTCACGTCGCCGACTACCGCCGGTTCTTCGACCGGGTCGGCGTGCGTCTCGGCCCGGCCCATGACGACGATGAGGAGGTGCCGTTCGCCGAGATCCTGCGCTCCAAGGAGGATACGCCGCACCGTCTGGAGACGCTCTCCGAGGCGATGTTCGATTTCGGCCGATACCTGCTGATCTCCTCGTCCAGGCCGCATACCCAGCCGTCGAATCTGCAGGGAATCTGGAACCACAAGGACTTCCCGAACTGGTATAGCGCCTACACGACGAACATCAACATCGAGATGAACTATTGGATGACCGGCCCATGCGCCCTCAAGGAGCTCATCGAACCGCTCGTCGCCATGAACAGGGAGCTGCTGGAACCGGGGCATGAGGCGGCCGGCGCCATCCTCGGATGCGGTGGTTCCGCGGTCTTCCACAATGTCGATATCTGGCGCAGGGCGCTGCCGGCGAACGGAGAGCCGACGTGGGCGTTCTGGCCGTTCGGCCAGGCGTGGATGTGCCGGAACCTGTTCGATGAGTACCTGTTCAACCAGGATGAGTCGTATCTGGCTTCCATCTGGCCGATCATGCGGGACAGCGCGCGATTCTGCATGGATTTTCTGTCGGATACGGAACACGGTCTGGCCCCGGCTCCGGCGACATCGCCGGAAAACTACTTCGTCGTGGACGGCGAAACGATCGCCGTCGCCCACACCAGCGAAAACACCACGGCCATCGTACGCAATCTGCTCGATGATCTGATCCACGCGGCGCAAACCATGCCCGACCTGGACGACGGCGACAAGGCCTTGGTGCGGGAGGCGGAATCCACCCGCGCGAAGCTGGCGGCTGTCCGCGTGGGATCCGATGGCAGGATCCTCGAATGGAACGATGAACTCGTCGAGGCGGATCCGCATCACCGTCACCTGTCCCACCTGTACGAACTGCATCCGGGCGCAGGCATTACCGCGAACACCCCGCGTCTGGAGGAGGCCGCCAGAAAGTCCCTCGAAGTGCGTGGCGACGACGGTTCCGGCTGGAGCATCGTGTGGCGCATGATCATGTGGGCGCGTCTGCGGAACGCTGAGCACGCCGAACGCATCATCGGCATGTTCCTCCGCCCGGTCGAAGCCGACGCCGAAACCGATCTGCTTGGCGGCGGCGTGTATGCCAGCGGCATGTGCGCGCATCCCCCATTCCAGATCGACGGCAATCTGGGCTTCCCCGCGGCTCTGGCGGAGATGCTCGTCCAGAGCCATGACGGCATGGTGCGCATCCTGCCCGCGTTGCCCGAGGATTGGCATGAAGGCAGCTTCCATGGCCTGCGCGCCAGGGGAGGCCTTTCGGTGGACGCCTCCTGGACGGACGACGCCATCGAATACACGCTACGCTGCACGAAGCCCGCGACGATCACCCTGATCGTCGATGGCGCCGACGCGACGCAGGTCCGACTGTCTCCCGACGAGCCGTTCAAGGGGCTTGTCCGCAGGTAGATCATCCAAAACCATATCGGCACGGATGAGCTGACCAAGGTGGCCGTCCAAGACGGCTTCGTCCCCGCGGCGCATCCGCTGGACTGACGAGGACCGCGCAAACGATGTGGCCCCCACCTCCCGTGAGGAGGTGGGGGCCACATCGTTTGCGCGGTGGACTATCGGATCAATTCTGATCAGATCAGCTCGAGATCGACGTCGAGGCTGATCGGCTTGTCCGCCGGGATATGGTACTGGGGGTGCACCGGCGACATCCAGGAATCATCGCCGCCGACGCCCATCTGTGCGGCAAGGACGCGCAGGAACATGTGCTTCGGCTTCGGCAGCTCGTCCTGGTGCTGGGCCTCCTCAAGCATGAAGCTGGAGTACGGCAGCAGGCTTACCGCGAACGGCGCGGCACCATCGGCGCGGCTGACGCGCATGCCGTGGCCGTGATCGTCGGTAATCTCGGCCCAACGCACATCCTCATGGTTGCCCGTCTCCTGCGGCATGAGGTACAGCGCATGATCGGCGAAGGCGTTGGTGTTCCACACGCCGAGCTTGGCGTGTTTGCGGTCCAGGTACGTCTCCTCCGGGCCGGTGCCGAAGAACCTCAGGTTCGTGTACTGCACAGGCAGCGTCCATTCGATGCCGAACGCCGGGATGGTGGGCAGGTCGCCCTGCTCTCCGGGGTATTCGACGTGCAGGTTCACGCGGCCATCGGTGTGGGCCGTGTAGGAGACGGTTACCTTGGTGCGCTGCGCGGTGGCGAGCTCGTACGTGTACGTGCCCTTGAGCGTGCTGTCGTCGATCTGCTCGAGCACGTTGTCCACGCAACGGGCGTAGCGGCCGGCGCCCAGCCACTGGACGCGCTCGAAACCGTGACCGGCACCGCGATCGTTGTCGGTCAGCGGACGGAAGGTGGTGATTGCGGGACGGCGCAGCACGAACTCGTTGCCGGCGAAGGTGTAGGAGACCATGCCGCCCTGGGTGCGCGACAGCAGGACCTCGCGTCCGGCGCCTCGCACGCCGGCGTTCCAACGGCCCACGGTGATGGTCCCATCGGCCGGCTTCGTGTCGGGCGTCGCGGTGGCGTCCGCGGGCACCACGGTCTGTCCGAAGGCGAGCTCGTAGCCGCTCTCGGCCCAATCGGTCGCCTTGGCGAGACGCTGCGAAACCTGCAGCACCAGTTCGCGGGCGTCGGCGCGGTACGCCGCCACCGGCCATGCGACATCGAACGTGCGGGTCTCACCGGCGGGCACGTCGAAACGTCGGGTGGACTGCCAGACCGGCTTGCCGTCGGCGAGAACGCTCAGGACGAACACGTAGTCGCCGGTGGCGGTGAACAGGTTGTCGTTCTTGACGGACACCGAGTCCTTCGTCACGTCGATGTGGACGTTCGAGTACAGCTGCTTGACTTCCTGGGCCTTGGGGGACGGCTTGCGGTCGGCGAACAGCAGGCCGTCGCCGGAGAACTCGTAGTCGGACGGACGGTCGCCGAAGTCTCCGCCGTAGCGCAGGCTCCTGGTGCCGTCGGGCTGGGTGGCGTAGATGGCCTGGTCGATGAAGTCCCAGATGAAGCCGCCCTGATACTTCGGGTAGCGTTCGAGCGCCGTGTATTCGTCCATGTTGCCCACGGAGTTGCCCATGGCGTGCATGTATTCGCAGGAGAGGTACGGCTTCTTCGGGTCGTCCTTCAGGTACTTCTCGATTTCGTCGGCATGCGAGTACATACGGGTCTCGATGTCGGTGACGTCATCGTAGTCACGGTTGTGGGTCACGCCCTCGTAGTGCACCGGACGGTTCGGGTCGATGTCGTGCACGTGCTTGTACATGGCGCGGAACACGTCGCCCACGTAGGATTCGTTGCCCAGCGACCAGATCAGCACGCTCGGGTGGTTGTAGTCACGACGCATCATGCTGTTGACGCGGTCGACGCAGGCGCCTTCCCATTCGCGCTTGCTGCCCGGCACGATGGTGTCCTCGGTGAGGACGTCTCCGGGCAGGGACCAGCTGCCGTGGGCTTCGAGGTTGGTCTCGTCGATCAGGTAGATGCCGTACTCGTCGCACAGTTCGTACCAGCGTTCCTGGTTCGGGTAGTGCGAGGTGCGGATGGAGTTGATGTTGTGGCGCTTGCAGAAGACCACGTCATCGATCATGTCCTGCTCGGTGATGGCGCGGCCGCGTTCGGCGTCGAACTCGTGGCGGTCGGCGCCCTTGAACACGATGCGCTTGCCGTTGATGGTCAGGATGCCGTCCTCGATGCGGAAGCGGCGGAAACCGACCTTCTGGGACGTGCATTCGATGACGTCTCCCGCCTGGTCGATGACGTCGACGTCAAGTTCGTACAGCGTCGGGCTTTCGGCGCTCCATGGTTCGATGCCCTGCAGCGGTCCGCTGGAGAGCGCGGTCTGCGCCTCCGCGTCGCCCGTCGTCTGCCACACCGTGTTGCCGTCGGCGTCCTTCAGGGTCGCGCGGACCGTGGCCGCGTCGGCCGCGTTGAGCACGGTCAGCGCGGCATCGAGGGAGGCGGTGCCGGCCTCGGGATCCCAATCGGCTTCGATCTGCGTGTTCTCGATGTGCACGTGCGGGCGGGCGGCGAGTTCGACGGAGCGGAACAGGCCGTGCAGACGCCAGAAGTCCTGATCCTCAAGCCAGGAGGCGCTGGAGTATTCGTAGCAGGCGACGGCCACGACGTTCTCCCCGTCGTGCAGCAGTTCGGTGATGTCGAACTCGTTGGGCGTGAAGCCGTCCTCGCCATAGCCGACGAACGCGCCGTTGACCCACACGTAGATCGCCGTGGCCATGCCGTGGAACACGATCGACACCGATCCGCCGGCCTGCTTGGCGTTTGCCACGGGGGCGGAGACGGTGAACTTCCTGCGGTAGAGCGCGACGTGATTGTTTTCCGGGATGTTCGGTTCCAACGGGTTCTCATGGCCGTCCCACGGATACTGGACGTTCACGTACTTGTGGTTCATCAGACCGGCCGTCTGCAGGTGGCCCGGAACCTGGATACGCTCGAACGAGGAGTCGTCGAACGACTCGGCCGTCGCGGGTTCCTCTTCGAGGTTGATGTCGGCGGCCTGAACGACCTCGACCCGCCACTCGCCGTCAAGGCTCTGCTTGAGATCGGACCATTGTCCGCTCTGGGGGTCACGGGCGTACCACTTGTGGCTGGAATGGGCCGGAGTCCGGTTCACCTCGAACACCGTCGGGTCGGTCAGCCAAGCCTGCGATGCGCGATCGACATGTGTGACGTCTGTCATGTTCTCCTGCTTTCTGTCATTACCTCGTTGTGAATGATATTATGGAAGAGGCCGGGGCCTCCTTTACCGAAAAGGATAAACAGTGTTTATATAAAACGCAAATCACGTTTACCGCTTCCAAATCATTGGCACTGCTTGCCGTCGACGCTGCGCCGCGTCCATGCAATGTCTCGGTTCAGCTCATGTTATCCCATCCTTGCGACACGCTGTTTATCTCCGTTTACTAATGTTTTTTACTTTCGGTGATAAAACTTGTATGCTTACTTTACAAAATCAATGAGTGATTCCATGCTCTGGGTTCTTAAGGAGAAGATTAATGAGCAACGAAAATGCCGCGGACGGTGACGTCCGCAGGAAGGGCGGGTTAGGCCAGCGCATCGCCTACGCGTTCGGCAACCTCGGTCAGGCCGCCTTCTACAACGCGATGAGCACGTACTTCATCGTGTACGTCACCAGCTGCCTGTTCTCGGGCGTTGACAAGGCGCTTGCGGCCAAGCTGATCGGCGTCATCACCAGCCTCGTGGTGATCATCCGCATCGCCGAGATCTTCGTCGATCCGTTGCTGGGCAACCTCGTGGACAACACCAACACCAAGTGGGGCCGTTTCCGCCCGTGGCAGTTCTTCGGCGGACTGGTCTCCTCCGTGCTGCTTGCCGTGGTTTTCAGCGGCATGTTTGGCCTGGTGAACGTTAACTCCACATTGTTCATCGTCGTGTTCGTCATCACGTTCATCGTGCTTGACGTGTTCTACTCCCTGCGCGACATCTCCTACTGGGGCATGATCCCGGCGTTGTCCTCCGACTCCCACGAGCGTTCCACCTACACTGCCCTCGGCTCCTTCACCGGCTCCATCGGCGGCAACGCCATCACCATCCTCGTGATTCCGGTCGTCACCTACTTCAGCTGGGTGTTCACCGGCGAGAACGCCGAGCACCAGTCGGGTTGGACCGCTTTCGGCATCATCGTCGCGGTGCTCGGCATCATGACCGCCTGGACCGTCGCCTTCGGCACCAGGGAAAACCAAAGCGCCCTTCGCGCCAACGCCGAAGACAACGGTGGTCCGTTGCAGGCGTTCAAGGCCGTGTTCCAGAACGACCAGCTGCTGTGGGTCGCCCTGTCCTACCTGCTGTACGCCATCGCGAACGTGACCACCACCGGTGTGCTTCTCTTCCTGTTCAAGTTCGTCCTTGACAATCAGGCCGCTTTCTCCGCGACCGGTGTCATCGCCATGATCGCGGGCCTGGTCATGTCCCCGCTGTACCCGATTCTGAACAGGTACATTCCGCGTCGCTACCTGTACATCGGCGGCATGGTCTCCATGATCGTGGCTTATGTGATGCTCGCCCTGTTCTCCAGCAACATCGTCCTGGTCTTCATCGCGCTGGTGCTCTTCTACGTTCCCGGCACGCTCATCATGATGACGGTCATCCTCTCCCTGACCGACTCCATCGAGTACGGCCAGCTGAAGAACGGCAAGCGCAACGAGGCCGTTACGCTTTCCATCCGCCCGATGCTCGATAAGATCGGCGGCGCTCTGTCGAACGGCATCGTCGGCTTCATCGCCCTTGCGGCCGGCATGACGGGTGATGCAACCGCCGCCGATATGACCCCGACGAATATCCACGTCTTCAAGATCTGCGCGTTCTATGCCCCGCTCATCCTGATCGTGCTCAGCCTGGTGGTGTTCGTCTCCAAGGTCAAGATCACCGAGAAGATGCACGCGCAGATCGTTGACGAGCTCGAAGCCAAGCTCGCCTCCGGCGAGATCGTCGACGATGAGGCGCAGCCCGTGGAGGCCGCCGAAGCCGCCGGCGATGAGACGCAGACAGTCAAGAACTGATCTCCCGTTCCCATCCCTCCCATAAGGCCCGTCCGCCTGAACCGCAAGATGCGGTCCATAGCGGACGGGCCTGTTCGTTCCTGCGATCGGCGGTCATGAACATACCCATGCCGGTTCTGGCAGCGGGGCCGGCACCGGCGGTGTGTCACCTGTCGGCAAGTGATTATCTAATAGAGATAGTTCCATGCTCTGGATTCTTAAGGAGGAGACTAATGAGCAACGAAAATACCGCGGTCGGCGACGTCCGCAAGAAGGGCGGGCTTGGCCAGCGCATCGCCTACGCATGCGGCAACTTGGGGCAGGCCGCCTTCTACAACGCAATGAGCACGTACTTCGTCACGTACGTCACCAGCTGCCTGTTCGTCAGCTACAGCAAGGCTCTCGCCGCCCAGATGATCGCCGTCATCACCGGCCTGATCGTTGTTATCCGCATCGCCGAGATCTTCATCGATCCGTTGCTGGGCAACCTCGTGGACAACACCACCACCAAGTGGGGCCGTTTCCGCCCGTGGCAGTTCATCGGCGGTCTGGTCTCCTCCGTGCTGATCATGCTCATCTTCTCTGGTATGTTCGGACTGGTCAACGTGAACACCACGCTGTTCATCGTGCTGTTCGTCATCACGTTCATCGTGCTTGACGTGTTCTACTCCCTGCGTGACATCTCCTACTGGGGCATGATCCCGGCGTTGTCCTCCGACTCCCACGAACGTTCCACCTACACCGCCCTCGGCACCTTCACCGGCTCCATCGGCTACAACGGCATCACCGTCATCGTCATCCCGATCGTCAGCTACTTCACCTGGACGTTCACCGGTGCCAAGGGCCAGGGCCAGGCCGGATGGACCTCCTTCGGCTTCATCGTCGCGCTCCTCGGCCTGATCACCGCCTGGGCCGTCGCCTTCGGCACCAAGGAAAGCACCAACGCGCTGCGCGCCAAGGCCCAGAAGAACGGCAACCCGTTCGAGGCGTTCAAGGCCCTGTTCCAGAACGACCAGCTGTTGTGGGTCGCCCTGTCCTACCTGCTGTACGCCATCGCAAACGTCATCACGACCGGTGTGATGTACTACCTCTTCGTGTTCGTGCTTGACGAGCCGGCCGCCTTCTCCGTCACCGGCATCATCCCGCTGATCGCCGGATTCATCATGGCGCCGCTGTACCCGATTCTCAACCGCTGGATTCCCCGTCGCTACCTGTTCGCCGGCGGCATGGTCTCCATGATCATCGGCTACACGATGCTCGCCCTGTTCTCCAGCAACCTGCCGGTCGTCATCGTCGCCCTGATCTTCTTCTATGTGCCTGCGCAGTTCATCCAGATGACCGCGATCCTGTCGCTGACCGACTCCATCGAGTACGGCCAGCTGAAGAACGGCAAGCGCAACGAGGCGGTCACCCTGTCGGTGCGTCCCATGCTCGACAAGATCGGCGGCGCGATGTCCAACGGCGTGGTCGGTGCCGTTGCCCTCGCGGCTGGCATGACCGGTCATGCCACGGCAGCCGACATGACCGCGTCCAACATCACCACGTTCAAGACCTTCGCCTTCTACATCCCGCTTGTTCTCATCATCCTCAGCCTCGTCGTGTTCTGGTTCAAGGTCAAGATCGACGAGAAGATGCACGCGCAGATCGTTGACGAGCTCGAAGCCAAGCTCGCTTCCGGCGAGATCGTCGACGATGAGGCGCAGACCGTGGAGGCCGTCGAGGCCATCAACGAGGAGACGCCGGCGGCCAAGAACTGATCTCCCGCTCCCAATCCTCCCATAAGGCCCGTCCGCCTGAACCGCAAGATGCGGTCCATAGCGGACGGGCCTGTTCGTTCCTGCGATCGGCGGTCATGGACACACGCCCCAGTCTCTCGCTGATGGGCTGCTTAGCTGTGCTGTGCAGGAATGCCAGCTAAAAGAAGAGAAGCGCCGAACCGCGAAAGCGCCTGTCGGCGCAAGGGCCGCTCGCGGCGGCAAAAAATGGAGCCCGGGGCTTAAGCACGGTCCGACGCGGATACCAAGTATATCTTGCGATGGGTCTCGCCGCGCCGGGGAAGGGGTGGTGTTGGCCGGTAGCTGATTGTTGGGGTGCGGTTGGTGAGTTTCTCCCCCAGTCACGGGCATCGCCCGTGACAGCTCTCTCATCAGAGGGAGCCCGGAGCAGGGTTTACTCCAACCGTCCGCGACGCCAGAGGTTGGCACCGTGCTGGAAATCCTTGGCGGTGGCCATGAGGCTGCCGGCGGTGTGCATAAGGCGGGCGGCTTTGGTGCGCACGGCCTTCTCATCGGCATCCGAGGAGAAGGCGCCGTTGGCCTCGGCCCGGGTCACCATGCGCCGCGCCTCCACGCGCAAGCCCAACGCCACCACATCGGTAAACGCCGCCGCACGTTCAAGCGCCACGGCAAAATCGCCCACAAAAGCACCGGAGAGAATCGAATCGGCCAATCGCACGATGTCATCTTCACTGGGAGCCTGATCCACGCCGGCGATGGCGGAGGCGGTAGTGGCCACCGGCTCGCCCAAGCGCCACAGATGCGCGATTGAGTCGCGATTCGATCGCATCCACGTACGCAGCATATACAGTCGCCATAGCACACCAGGCAGCGAATCCGGCTCAGCATCGCTCCACAGTTCGGCGATTTCATCCACACCGACCGTCTCCACCAACGTGAGCACCCGCTCAACAACCGCCGGGTCCTCGCTATGGCGCACACGATCCAGCAATGCGGCAGCGGACAGATGGCTCATCTCGCTCAACGCCTGCGGGTCCATGCCACCGGCCAATCCATCGGCCACAGCCGGGTCGAGCTGAGCCGGGCGCGAGGGGCGTGAAGAACCCATGCGAGCAGGTCCGAATGCCGCTCCGGCCGCACGCAGCGAGCCGAAGCCCGGGCCCAGACTGCCGGCGGCACCATTGTGCGCGGCATGAGCCGCGGCGGCAGCGGCCGAGGAGTTGGATGAATCAGGAAATGCGGGTCTAGTAGACAAGCGGTTGAACCTTCTGAATATCGATGATTTTGGGACCATGAGGCGTCGGAGTGATGAACAGCGCCACCGCCGTGCCGGTCGGCATAAACGGTGTCTTGGCAATCAGGCGTTTGCTCAGAGACGGCGCAACGCACATGCTGCGCAGGTGTTCGAACATGCCCCCAATCACTGGCCGGTGCATGCATATCGCTGTAGGCTGACGGCGCTCAAGTGCGAACTCGATTTCGCTGAGTAGACACTCCCATGCGGTGTCCGGCGCAGCGGCGTATGCATCTTCGGTGAGTGGGTCGAGATGAACCATGTCTCGTCCGGTCTGCCACGCGAACATCTCCAATGTCTCCTGGCAGCGCACCCAAGGCGACGTGGCCAGTCGGGTCGGATTGAAACACGCCAGCTCGCGGTTCAGCGCGTATGCCGCAGCCGCGCCGCGCGGCGTGATCGGACGGTTCTCGTCCGAGCCCTTCCACAGCTTGCGCGCTTCTGCCTTGCCGTGGCGCACGATAATCACCGGCACGGCGTCAAGCGCGCCCTCCTGCACCCGGTCAACGAATAGCGCAAGGATGTCCTTATCGGTGGAATGGCTGAGTTTCTTGCGGGCCTTAGCCGGCGTCAACCACAGGACTTCGTCGATTTCGCCGATGTCCGCCCGATGCACCGGGCCGAACGCATGGGTGCGCCGCAGATTGTCGATGGCGCTGATTGGCGTGGCCATCCAGAACTGGATGTGCTTGGTGTCCGCCGACCGATCCTTGGTATGGCGCTGTTTGATGCCCTCTTCGGACAGCGGGTACTCGATGTCACCCAGATAGGGGCCAAGCTCCACGGACAGGCCCGATTCCTCGCCGATCTCGCGCACGGCGGCATGCCGGTGTGATTCGTTTGGATCGACCTTGCCTTTCGGCCAGCTCCAGTCGTCGTATTTCGGGCGATGCACGACGCACAGTTCGATGCGGTTGAGTACGTTGTCCGCCGTGGCTGGGCTGTCGGCCTGTGCCGGGTCCGGGGTGGGAGCCGCGTCCGATGCGCCGGGTGCTGCCGTGGTCTCGCCGTCAGAATCCGTGGTGTTCGCGATGATGGTGCCATCGGTGGCAATATTGGATTTCACTGATGGAGATGATGCCTGCGTCGGCTCGGCATCATCCTTCCACCGGTACAGAATACCGCCGGCGGCTTCCACGATTCGTCTCATACTGTTCGTACCCATCTCTTGTATTGTAGGTCACGTTGGACCTCTGCTACGTAGTTTTGCGCATGGAACGACGATGCCCGGCATCCTCTCGAAAGAGGAGCCGGGCATCGTAACCACCCTCAGTCAGCTTGCGTTGACAGGGAGCATCGAGTGAAATCAGTTGTGCGAATTGGGGCGGCGCTGGTGCTTGCGAATCAGGTATTCCTGACTATCGACCAGCGGGCGGCCCTCGTCGTCCTTGGTGTGCAGCACATATGTGCCGTCGGGCTGCATGTGCCAGCTCATGGTGGAGTCGGCCATCTGCAGGTCCACGTACTTGATGAGGTCGTCGATCTGCTCCGGCGCGGTGACGCGCACCAGAGCCTCCACACGGCGGTCAAGGTTACGGTGCATGAGGTCAGCCGAACCGATGTAGACCTCCGGTCCGGAGGCGGGACCCTCGCCGATCTGCGGGCCGTCCGCATTGCAGAAGGCGTAGATGCGGGAGTGCTCCAGGAAGCGGCCGAGAATCGAACGTACGCGGATGTTCTCGGACAGACCGGGAACGCCGGGCTTCAGAGCGCAGATGCCGCGCTCCACGATGTCGATCTTCACGCCGGCCTGAGAGGCACGGTACAGGGCGTCGATGGTCTTCTCGTCCACGATGGAGTTGACCTTGATCTTGATCCAGGCCTCCTTGCCGGCGCGGGCGGCGTCCTCCTCGCGGCGGATGCGCTGGATTAGACCGGTGCGCACGGTGCGAGGGGCCACCAGCAAACGGTGGAAGCTGGACTTCGGCGCGTAACCGGAGAGCTGGTTGAACAGACGAGTCAGATCCTGGCCGACCACCGGGTCGCAGGTCAGCAGACCCAGATCGGTGTACAGTCGCGCGGTCTTCGGGTTGTAGTTACCGGTGCCTACGTGGCAGTAGCGGCGTAGACCGTCCGCTTCCTGACGCACGACTTCGATGAGCTTGCAGTGGGTCTTCAAGCCCACGATGCCGTACACCACGTGCACGCCGGCGCGTTCGAGCTTGCGGGCCCACGCGATGTTGGCGTCCTCGTCGAAACGAGCCTTGATCTCCACCAAAGCCAGCACCTGCTTGCCGGCATGAGCGGCGTCGATCAGGGCGTCGATGATCGGCGAGTTGGAGCTGGTGCGGTACAGGGTCTGCTTAATGGCCAGCACCTTCGGGTCCGCGGCGGCCTGCGCAAGGAAGGCCTGCACGGAAGTGGAGAAGGAGTCATAGGGGTGATGCAGCAGGATGTCGCGCTCGCGGATGGCGGCGAAAATATCCTGTGCGCGGGAGGACTCGACCTCGGCGATCTGACGGTTCGTGGTCGGCACGAACGGACGGTTCTTCAGGTCCGGGCGGTCCACGCTGCCGAGCTCAAAGAGCACGGTCAGGTCCAGCGGGCTGGGCAGACGGTATACCTCGTCCTGGCTTACGCCGAGCTGGTCGGCGAGCAGCTGGGAGAGGAACGGGCTCGTGGTGTCCGTGATCTCCAGGCGGATCGGCGGTCCGAAGCGGCGGCGCAGCAGCTCCTTCTCCATGGCGTTGAGCAGGTTCTCGGCGTCATCCTCTTCCACGTCGATGTCCTCGTTACGAGTCACGCGGAAGGAGCGGGCCTCCTTGATGATCATGCCCGGGAACAAGGATTCCAGATGCGCGGCGATGAGCTTTTCCATGGCGATGAAGCCGTAACGCTCGTCCTTGGACTCCTCATCGGTCATGTCGTCCACCGGCACCAGGCGCGGCAGGTTACCCGGGATCTTGACGCGGGCGAAGTGCGACTTGCCGGAGGCCGGGTTCTCCACAATCACGGCCAGGTTGATGGAGCCGCCGGAAATGTAGGGGAACGGGTGGGCCGGATCCACGGCGAGCGGCGTCAGGACCGGGAACACCTGCTGGCGGTAGTAGCGCGAGAGACGCTCCTGCTCGGAGGAGGTGAGCTTGTCCCACGTCAGCAGGACGATGCGCTCCTTCTCCAATTCCGGCAGAATGGTGTCGATCGCGTAATGTGCGTGCTCGTCTTGCAGACGGTGTGCGGTCTCGCTGATCGCGCGCAGCTGCTGACGCGGGCTCAGGCCGGCGGCAGACGGCACGGCGATGCCCGAGTCGATACGGCGCTTCAGACCGGCGACGCGGACCATGAAGAACTCGTCAAGGTTCGAGGCGAAGATCGCGGCGAAGTTGGCGCGCTCGAGCAGGGGCATGTCTTCGTTCTCCGCACATTCGAGCACGCGCTGGTTGAACTTGAGCCAGCTGAGCTCGCGGTCGAAGAAACGGTCCTTGGGCAGCGGTGCCTCGCCTTCCTGATCGACGCGGCGGTCGTTGTTGTCGTTTTCGGCAATATGCTCTGCGATTTGGCTGCGCAGAATTGCCTTCGAGGGTGCGTCAAATATCTGTGCCATAGCCTATATCGTAAGCTCTGGCGTGGCCGGAAAACGACTGAACGCGCCAGAATTCAACGGGTGTTCATGTTAGTTCGGTGTTGGTTGGTTTTGAGTGTGCTAGCGTGCTCGCGACACGCCGTGAGCGGCGGTGAAACGAACGAAACCGAACATCAGACGGGTTCGATGTGAACAGTTCAGCTCGTTTTCCGATAGTCAGAAAGTGCGATTGAACAGTTGTGATAAAAAACGCACAACGACTCTCTGCCGGTTGCGAGAAACGGGAGTGATGAATAGATTATGAGGTACAAGGACAACTGAACAGAGCAGAGCCCACAAATAGTGTATGGTCACGAGGACTGTTACGTTGGACGGGCATTGGAAAGACTTACCGTTACAACGATGATGTTGTGCAGAGATTCTGCTCCAGTAGTTGAACTTGTAGAAAAGGCTCGCTCCGGCGGGCCTTTTCGTTTGTGTGTACAGTGGAGGGCATGACGGAAACACAGCGTACGCCAGAGGGGATGTCGTCGAAACCCCGTATCAAGCCGGCCGATGCCGAAGACGGCCGCCCGGTCTCTATCTCTGCGCGTCTCGGACGACTGCAATTCCACTATTCCGGCAAGTTCCGCGTGCTGCAGATTGCCGACATTCAGGATGGGCCGAAAGTCTCCAAAGACACCATCGCCCTGATTGAGGCCAGCCTTGATGCCGCACGGCCTGATCTGGTGATTTTCTCCGGCAACCAGATCGCCGGCTACGATCCGGCGTTCGTCGATTCATTCCGTAAACGTCGCTGGTGTGACGAACCTATTGCCGAATCCGCGCTGAACCATACCCGAGCGCTGGTGCGCAAGGCCATTGGCCAGTTCACTGAGCCGTTGGCGGCGCGCGGCATTCCGTGGGCCGTGACGTACGGCAACCATGATTTCCAATGCGGGCTAAGCAATGCGGAACTGGACGGTATCTATCGCGAGTTCCCCGGTTGTGTCAATCCGCCGAGTGGGACCTTGCCGAACCAGATTGCATACACCTGTGGAGCGGGTGGCGCTGTGCAGACGCTGTCTGGTGCCACTGGCTCCGGTGAACCAGGCACCTTCGCGCTGCCGGTTATGGACGTTGACCATACGCGCAATGTGCTGGGTCTGGTCATTCTTGACTCCGGCGATTACGTGCATGGCGGCGGCTTCGGCACACCATCGCCCGCAGCGCTCGCCTTCCTGAACGCCGTGCCCGACCGTATCGGTGCGAAATCAATGGTGTTCCAGCACATGCCGATGCCCGAGTATTACAACGTGCTGAAGCCGGTGGCGGCCAACGCGGCGTTTGCCATGCAGGGCTATCGTTCGCACGCCGATACCTACTACGTGCTGGACGAATTGCAAACCCAGCCCGGCGGATATCTGGGAGAAGGCATATCCTGCCCTGATACGTCAGGCGAATTCGAATTGCTGCGCGAGGGGTATTTCGGCGTCGTAGCTGGTCATGATCATCGCAACGGTTTCGTCGGCGAACATGAGGGTATGTTGCTTATCGCTACGCCAACCTGCGGATTCAATACGTACGGACCGGCTCCGGCCAAACGCGCCACGCGATTGATCGAATTTGATATCCGTCACCCTTACGAGCCGCGTACGCAATTGCTGGAGTTTGGAGAACTGGTGGGCAAGCCCAGTTCCAAACGCGCCTATACCTATGCGGTGAACCAGACCGCGCCTGGCGAGGGCGAGGGCGATGATTTGCTGCGCAAGCCGTCGCTATGGAGTCAACTGTCCGGTTTATTCAGGTAACCCGGTTTATTCAGGTAACTGTTCCTGATAGAGGCGGAAAGCGGCGCGAAGTATTCGAGGTTTCGGAGGCCTTCCGCTGTGTTGGACGATTAGTGGCAGAAATCCCGCGTCTCTTTCGTTGTGACGCGGGATTTCTGCCGGTTGGGCTATCGGTTGGATTGACTGGTATGTTTCAGCGAACGGCTTTGACCAGTGCCTCGGTGAGGTACTTGCCGGCGGCCATCACCAGCGGCGCATAGCGGCGTCCGGGGGCGGCGCCCATGCGGCCGGTCGGGCCAGAAATCGAGATGGCGGCGATGACCTGGCCGGAGGCGTTGCGGATCGGGGCGGAAATCGAGCACACGCCTTCTTCGCGCTCGTTCACGGACTCGGACCAGCCGCGCTTGCGTACGGCGGCCAGCTTGGTGGCGGTGAATTTGGCGTGGCGCAATCCCTGGTGCAGACGGTCGGAATCCTCCCAAGCCAGAAGAATCTGGGCGGCGGAACCGGCTTCCATCGACAGCATGGCACCCACGGGAATGGAATCACGCAGGCCGGAGGCGCGTTCCACAGCGGCGATGCACACGCGCTGATCGCCTTGGCGGCGGTAAATCTGCGCAGACTCGCCAGTGCGATCGAGCAGGGTCTGCAGGATAGGGCCGGCGGCGGTCAGCAGACGATCCTCGCCTGCTGCGGCGGCAAGTTCGGCGAAACGGGAGCCGAGTACGAATCGGCCATGCTGGTCGCGCAGTACGAAACGGTGGCGTTCCAGTGCAATAGCCAAACGATGTGCGGTCGGTCGAGCGAGACCGGTGGCGGCCACAAGCTGTCCCAGCGTGGACGGTCCGGACTCCAGTGCGTCAAGAATCTTTACGGTTTTATCAAGGACGCCAACGCCGGAATGGATTTCCCCATCGTCCTTGGTGGTGGTGTCTTCAACCGGCTCGGACTCGGTCAAGCTGTTGTTCAATGGTTCTTCTTGGGAATCAGTCATAATAAGGGCGATTATGCCATCTCACATAGTGAAATGGCAAATTAGGGAAGTGTCTCACAGGGTGGTCATGAAGTTGAAAGGGCGTTCGTGGATGCCGAAGAGACATGTCTGGAGCGGAACCGAGTCATGCCTAGGTCATGTTCGAGTCGTATCCGAGCCATATTGAGGCCGTCATTTGACCGTATCTCAATATCCGGCATGCTCATGGCTGGGCCCATCGCAAGCACATAGGCTAATACCACGAACAAGGCGCGAACACAATGCCTCGCGCGGTATTTTTTGGAGGAATCACTATGGGAACGACACTGGCCGAGAAGGTCTGGGCCGATCATCTGGTGCGCAAGGGCAGCGACGGAGCTCCTGATTTGCTGTACATCGATCTGATGCTCATGCATGAGGTCACCAGTCCGCAGGCGTTTGAGGGCCTGCGCTTGGCCGGCCGCAAGCCGCGTCACGTGGATCAGCTCATCGCCACCGAGGATCACAACACGCCGACCGTTGATATCGATCGCCCGAACCCGGACGAGACGAGCGCACTGCAGTTGACGACTTTGGAGAAGAACTGCAAGGAGTTCGGCGTGCGCCTGCACCCGCTGGGCGACGCCGATCAGGGCATCGTCCACGCATTCGCCCCGATTCTGGGCCTGACTCAGCCGGGCATGACCATCGTGTGCGGTGATTCGCATACGTCGACGCACGGCGCGTTCGGTGCGCTGGCGTTCGGCATCGGCACTTCCGAAGTCGAGCACGTGATGGCCACGCAGACGCTGTCCCTGAAGCCGTTCAAGACCATGGCCATCAACGTCGAGGGCAAGCTGCCCGCGGACGCGACCGCCAAGGACATCATTCTGGCGATCATCGCCAAGATCGGCACCGGCGGCGGCCAGGGATACGTGATCGAATACCGTGGCGAGGCGATTCGCAACCTCACCATGGACGAACGCATGACCGTGTGCAACATGTCCATCGAAGCCGGCGCGCGTGCCGGCATGATCGCGCCGGACGAGACCACGTTCGAGTACCTGAAGGGCCGTCCGCACGCGCCGGAAGGCGAACTGTGGGATCAGGCCGTGGCGTACTGGAAGACGCTGAAGACCGATGACGATGCCGTATTCGACAAGGTGGTGGACATCGACGCCTCCACGCTGGGACCGTACGTGACATGGGGCACCAACCCCGGCCAAGGTCTGCCGATCACCGCCTCCGTGCCGGAGCCGGACAAGATCGCCGACGCCACCGCGCGGGCCGCCGCCGAACGTGCGATTGCATACATGGGGCTCAAGCCCGGCATGCCGATCAAGGACATCGCCGTGGACACCGTGTTCATCGGTTCGTGCACCAACGGTCGTATCGACGATTTGCGCCAAGCCGCCGCGATCATGAAGGGCCACCACAAGGCCGAGAACATTCACCGCGTGCTCGTGGTGCCGGCCTCCTCCCGTGTGCGTCTGCAGGCGGAGAAGGAAGGCCTCGATAAGGTGTTCGAGAACTTTGGTGCCGAATGGCGTAATGCCGGCTGCTCGATGTGCTTGGGCATGAACCCCGACAAGCTGGTACCGAACGAGCGCTCGATTTCCACTTCGAATCGTAACTTCGAGGGCCGCCAGGGCAAGGGCTCGCGCACGCATTTGGCCTCGCCGGCGGTGGCCGCCGCCACCGCCATCCGCGGCACAATCTCGTCCCCCGCCGATCTCTGAGTCAATACACATGGGCCTCCTCTGACGAGGGGGCTGTCAGCCAAGGACTGACTGGGGGAGAGATCCCCGAAAGGAAAATTGTTATGGAAAAACTCACCACACTGACCGGCGTGGGCGTGCCGCTGCGCCGCTCCAACGTCGATACCGACCAGATCATTCCCGCTGTGTTCTTGAAGCGCGTGACCAAGTCCGGCTTCGATGACGCCCTGTTCTACGCATGGCGCCGAGACCCGAACTTCGTGCTCAACAAGCCGGAATACGCCGGTAAGGGCCAGATTCTGGTCGCCGGCCCCGAATTCGGCATCGGCTCCTCCCGCGAGCACGCCGTGTGGGCGCTGCACGATTACGGTTTCCGCGTGGTCATCGCGCCGAGCTTCGCCGACATCTTCTACGGCAACACCGCCAAAAACGGCGTGCTGGCCGCGATTATGCCGCAGGAGTCCGTCGAGCTCCTGTGGAAGCTGCTGGAGGAAGAGCCTGGTCGCGAGATGACTGTCTCGCTGGAGACCCGCACCGTCACTTGCGGTGATGTGACTCTGCCGTTCGAGGTGAACGATTACGTGCGTTGGCGTCTGATGAACGGCTACGACGACATCGATCTGACACTGCAGCACGAGGACGACATCGCCGCCTACGAAAAGATGCGCGCCGAAAAGTTCCCCTTCAAGCCCAAGACCATTCCCGCCAAGCACTGGCCCGAAGAAAAAATCGAGTCCGCCCGCGAACCGGACGATGATTGGACAGGGCCGTTGGCCGATCGCGGCATTATTTAGCCGCGATCGGCCTGCTGAAAGCCCAGTGGGCTTTCGGCAGGCCCTGTGCCGAGCTGCGACAGCAGCGAGGCCAGCATTGAGCCTCGCCGAAAGGCGAGTCTATAATTGCAGGCCCAGGGCCGTTGGCCGACCGCGGCATCGTGTAGCCGTGGGCGACTGGCCCATCGTGCGTTGTGGGCCGGGGCGTGGCCTATCGTTGAAGCATGAGTGATTTTGAGCCGTTTTACGATGTCAGCCGCAGTTACGAAGACAACTATGAGCAAGGGCCGTTCGGCGCGTTCGCCGAGGCGCTGAAGGATGGCAACGGTGCCGATGCCGCCGGAACCACCAGCGAGGGTGCCTCCGAGGGTGCCTTGGCCACCTTTTTGGGCCAGCCGGTCAATCTGCCTTTCGGCATTCCCGCAGGCCCGCTGCTCAACAGCCGTTTCACCACGGCCGCCTTCCGCATGGGCTTCGATCTGGCGACCTACAAAACCGTGCGTTCGCGCGCCTGGGGCTGCAACCCGTTCCCGAACGTGCTCGCCGTACACCCCAAGTCGGCGGACGGTTCACTAACACCGGGCAGCGCCGAACTGGACGAGGGCGTGCTCGCCGACACCAATTACGAGACTCCGATCTCCATCTCCAATAGCTTCGGCGTGCCCTCGCAAAGCCCGGATGCCTGGCAGCCGGACATGCGCGCCGCCATCGAGGCCGCCGGTCCCGGTCAAGTGCTGGTCCCGAGCTTCCAGGGCTCGCGTGTGGAGGGCATGAGCGAGGAGGAATACATCGCCGACCATGCCACTACCGCCCGCCTGGTCAAAGAAACCGGTGCCAAGCTCATGGTGATGAACACCAGCTGCCCCAACGAGGGCCACAACCGCTTGCTATGCCACAATCCGCTGCTCGTAGGCCGCATCACTGAGGCCGTGAAGCAGGAGATTGGCGACATTCCGCTGATGGTCAAGCTCGCCTACATCCCCAGCGACGACGCTCTGGAGCTTATGGTGCGTTCCACCGTGGGCCACGGCACTGTGCAGGGTTTCAGCACCATCAATACGATTTCCGCCAAACTGGTCGATGCCAATGGCAATCAGGCACTGCCCGGTGCAGGCCGTGACCGTTCAGGCGTATGCGGCAACGCGATTCGCGGCGCCGGACTCGACATGGTCGCCCGTCTGGCCGCGATCCGCGAGAAGCTCGGTCTTGATTTCAAGATCAATGGCGTGGGCGGCGTGGTTTCGCCGGCCGACTATCAGGCATACAGAAACGCCGGCGCGGATTCGGTGATGTCCGCAACCGGTGCGATGTGGGACGCCGAACTGGCCCACAAGATCAAAGCCAGCCGGTAGATCGGCTCCAGAAACAAGAAACAGCCTGTACGGGCCGTGATTCCCAGACGATTCCCAGCCAGTGCCCACGTTGCATTAAAACTGTTGCTGTTATATGTAATCACGGCCGAACAAGCTGCATAACTTAACCTCTTTCTTCTCTCCTTTCTCTCCCCGGCGCCCATCACGCCGGGGTTTCTTTTTGCGGTGAGTACGGCCGTCCTACTCGGCCGCCGCCTTCATGGCCACGGCTCCGACGTAGTAGACCGGCTTGTCGAAGTTCGGCTGGAACAGGAAGTCCACGTTGGCGAGCTGGTCGATGGTGAAGCCGGCCTGAATCGCCATGGAAATCACGTTTGCCGCGCCGGAGATATCGGCTTTGGAACAGAACTGGCCGCCTTTGACCTTGCGGGTTTCCGGGTCCCAGGTCAGAATCGACGTGACTGGGGTGGTGATGAGCATGAAGTCCGGGCGATAATCCTCGGTGAGCGAGGTCTCGCGGACCGTGAGCCCGCGGCGTTCGGCACCGGCGCAGGTCAGTCCGGAGGCGGCGAGCGAGAGATCGTACAGCTGCACGGCGGACGTGGCCTGCGTGCCCATGTACTTCACGGTCGGCGTCTCGATGTTGCGGCCCACCAGCAGGCCCTGGCGCACTGCGTTGGTGGCCAGCGGAATGTAATCGTGCTGGCCGGTGGGGTTGTAGAACACGGTGGCGGAGTCGCCGGCGGCGTACACGCCCGGCGCGGACGCCTGCATGTAGTCGTCGACCACGATCGCGCCGTTCGGCAGCATGTCCACCTTGCCCTTGAGCAGGTCGGTGTTCGGCAGGAAGCCGACGGCCAGAATCGCCATCTCGGCCGTGTACTCGCCCTTTTCGGTGACCACGGTGACGGTGTCGTCGTCATTGTCGCGGAACTCGACCACCTTCTGGCCGAGCGCGAGCGTGACGCCGTGCTCCTCGAACGCGGCCGCCACCTGATCGGTGATGGTCTTATCGAAATTATTGGCCAGCGGGCGATCAAGGCCGTCGACCAGCGTGGTCTTGACGCCGGTGACGCTGAACTGCTCGGCGATTTCCGCGCCGATATAGCCCGAACCGATCACCACCGCGGACTTGGCGGTTTTCGCCTTCTCCTTGATGGCGATGGCATGATCCCAGTTCTTGCACAGCAGCACATGCGGGCTGTCGATGCCGGGGATTGGCGGAATGACCGGGCGCGATCCGGTGGTCACGACCAGTTTGTCGAAAGCGAGGGTCTGCTCGGCGGGGTCTCCGGCCTCGTCCAGCGCGCGGTAGGTGAGGGTTCTGGCGTCGAGGTCCACGGACGTCACGTCGGTGCGCATGTGCATGGTCGCGCCGGCTTCGGCCAGAGCGGCAGGGGAGGAGTAGAACATTTTCTTCGGGTCGGACACGTGGTCGCCCACCCACAGGGCGATGCCGCAGGAGAGGAAGGACAGCGTACCGTTGCGCTCGAAAACATGGACGGTCCAATCGGGGTGCTCGGCGAGAATCGAAGTGGTGGCGAACGTGCCGGCGTGCGTGCAGCCGATGACGGCGACTGTGGTCATAAATGCTCCTTTGCTTGTGGCCATGGCGTCTGATGCCATTGCCCTGAATCGTAGCGTAGAAGTATGAAGAACGCCGTGGCGGCAAATGTGAGGAAGATCACGTTATTGGTTTGATTCGACGGGGTGTGGAATCCGTTGTGCACGGTGATCAAAGTTCGGCTGGGGCATTTCACGGAGTCGGCACATGGCTTATGGCAAACTGGACGGTAGCATTTTTGAATCTTGATTGATTGAGGAGAGTGGCGTGGCTGAGAATCCGGATGACGTGCTGCATGTTGAAGGCGGCAAGCCGCTGGCTGGCACGATTAAGGTGCGCGGCGCGAAGAACTTCGTGAGCAAGGCGATGGTCGCCGCGTTGCTGGCGCCGGGCAAGTCGGTGCTGAAGAACGTGCCGGAGATCCGTGACGTGCATGTGGTGTCCGATTTGCTGCGCCTGCATGGCGTAGACGTGGATGTGGACGGCGAAAAGGGCATTGTGACTGTCGATGCCTCTCATGTTCAGCTGGCCGATGTGGCTGACGTGGACACGCTGTCTGGCTCCTCGCGCATCCCGATCCTGTTCTCCGGCCCGCTGGTGCACCGTCTGGGCGAGGCGTTCATTCCGGCATTGGGCGGCTGCGCGATCGGCGGGCGCCCGATCGACTTCCATTTGGAGACGCTGCGCAAGCTGGGCGCCACGGTGGACAAGGAGCACAAGGACGGCATCCACATCACCGCGCCCAACGGCCTGCATGGCGCGAAGATCCACCTGCCCTACCCGTCGGTGGGCGCCACCGAGCAGACGCTGCTGGCGGCCGTGCTGGCCGAGGGCAAGACCGAACTGTCGGGCGCGGCCACCGAGCCGGAGATCATGGATTTGGTATGCGTGCTGCAGAAGATGGGCGCGATTATTTCCGTGGACGTGGACCGCACCTTCCGCATTGAAGGCGTCAAGGAGCTGCAAGGCTACACGCACACGTCGCTGACCGACCGTATCGAGGCCGCGTCCTGGGCGTCCGCCGCGCTTGCCACGCACGGCGACATCTTCGTCAAGGGCGCGACCCAGCCGGAGATGATCACGTTCCTGAACGTGTTCCGCAAGGTGGGCGGCAAGTTCGAGGTGACGGACAAGGGCATCCGCTTCTGGCATCCGGGCGGCGACCTCAAGCCCGTGGCTATCGAGACCGACGTGCACCCTGGCTTCATGACCGACTGGCAGCAGCCGCTCGTGGTGGCCCTGACGCAAGCCAATGGCCTGTCGATCGTGCACGAGACCGTGTATGAGAACCGCTTTGGCTTTACCAAGCCGCTGGTCGAGATGGGTGCCACCATCCAGTTGTACCGCGAGTGCCTGGGCTCGCTGCCGTGCCGTTTCCGGCAGCGCAACTACAAGCATTCCGCCGTGATCTTCGGACCGACCCCGCTGACCGGACGCGACATCGACGTGCCGGACCTGCGTGGCGGGTTCAGCCATCTGATCGCGGCCTTGGCCGCGTCCGGCCCCTCGGACGTGCACGGCATCAGCCTGATCGACCGAGGCTACGCCGACTTCCGCGGCAAACTCGAAGCCCTCGGCGCCGACTTCGACTAATTCGGCCGTTCCGCGGCTCCCCTCTTTGAGGGGAGCCGCGATTTTGTTCTACAACAGCCCATCCGCCTCGAGCGCGGCGGCCATGCGGTCGAAGCATTCCTCCAGTAGCGGGTAGGGCATGGCGAAGTTCATACGCACGCAACCGCGCCCGACCTCGCCGCATTCACGGCCGTCTGTCAACGCCACGTTGGCCTTCTTGAAGAAATAGTCGGCCGGGTCATCGATGCCCAGTGACGAGAAATCCAGCCACGCGATATACGTGCCCTGCGGCTCCACATAGCGCACCTTGGCGAATCTCGTGCGCATCTGCTCGTTGACCAGCGCGATATTGCGCTCGATATATGCCATCACGCCCTCGAACCATGCCGCGCCGCCGTCATAGGCCGCAGTGGTGGCTATGGCACCGATGGTGGCCGTCTGGTGCTCGGACCATTCCGCGTTCCTCATCCATAGTTCCAGATCATCCGGATTGGTGAGAATCACCTGCGCGCACTTGGTGCCGGGAATGTTGAACGACTTCGAGGCTGAAGTGGAGGTGAAAGCCTGCATGGCCGTCTGCCGGTTGATTGAGGCGAATGGCACATGCGTGTGGCCTTGGTAGACGAACGGCGCGTGAATCTCATCGGAGAATATACGCACGTCGTACTTGGCGGCCAGATCGGACAATCGCAGCATTTCCTCGCGCGTCAATACCTTGCCGATCGGGTTGTGCGGGTTGCACAGCACGAAGGCATGGCAGCCGTTCGCGAACGCCTGCTCAATGGCGTCGAAATCGAACAGCCATTCATCATTGCGCCCGCTGCTCTCGCCGGCGCCCGCGCACAGCATCGGAATCTCAAGGACCTCCACGCCATACAGACGCGGCACACTTAGGAACGGCATATAGGCCGGAGTCGGTACCACGATGGAGTTACCGGCGCGCACGATCTCGCGCAGGAACACTTCGAACGCCTCCAGCACGTCCGGCACCGGGCGGATGCACGTTGGATCCACCTCCCAGCCGTAGCGGCGCTGCCATGCGGCGCACGAGCGGGCGACCTCCTTCTTCCACGGGTCGGGAATGTAGCCGAGCGCGCCACGTTCAGTGGCCTCTTCGATGGCTTCGGCCACGCATGGTGCCAGACCGTAATCCATCTCGGCGATGAATGCGCCGATGCAGCCGGGGTAACGGGTCCATTTATCCGAACCGACCTGCTCCAGATCCTCGATGGTCGTCACGTCGATGTGATTGGCATCAAAGCAAGAGACGCCGGCGGTTGCGTTGCTCACAGTCGTTGACTGGGGAATGTTGTTCATGCTCATAACATGCCATTGTTCCCGGTGCAGAAGGGCCGCTCAACGGTCTGGCTCCCCGAAATCGTGATGGCGCTCGCAAGCTTGCTTATCGCTGTGCGACTACTTGGCACTCAAATATTTGAGTGCCGTGCGCTCGAGCTCCTCGAGCAATGAACCAAGCGCTGGGCGATGGTCGCCGGCACGAGTCACGATGCCGACCTCGCGCGCCGCAAAATCGTCGGCAATGGGACAGGCCACCAGATCGCCCTGCAAGTTGATATGCGTATCGAGCGCCGGCACCAGCGAGACGCCCATACCAACCTCGACCAGGTTCTGCGTGGCCCAGTAATCATCCGTGCAGTGGCGGATATCCGGCTTGAATCCGGCACGGGTGGCCAGTTTCACCAAATTTGCGCGGCAGGTGGGGCAACCGGCGATCCAATGCTCGTCTTTGGCGGCGGACAGCGACACAGGGTCGCCGGTCTCCTCGAATCGTTTGGCGATGCCGCTGGAGCGGTGCACCAGCAGTCGCATCGGATCGTAACCCAGCGAATGGAAGGTCAGGTCGTCGCCGATGTGCAGGAAGTTCGGGATGCTGCTGTAGCGGAACACGGCGGCGGCATCGGCCTTGCCTTGGGAAATCAGACCGATCGCCTCCGGTGGCTCCATCTGAATCAGGCTCAGCTCGATGTCCGTGAACATACTGAGCTTGACCACGGTACGGGCCGCGATAGTAGAGCAGATTGATGGTGGGGCCACCAAATGCAGGTGAGCAAACCGATGATGCCGATAATCCTCGACCTCACGGGCCGCCCGCTCCAGCCGATCGGCGATGGCCTCGCCGTGGCGGGCGAGCATCGAACCGGTGGCGGTGAGTTCCACACCATGCGAGGTGCGTTGCACCAGAGTCGAACCGCACTGTGCCTCCAGCTTTTTGATCTGCTGGCTGATGGCCGGCTGCGACCAACCCGTGGCCTTGGCCGTGGCGGAGAACGAACCATACTGTTCGATCTGCCACAACGTGACCAATGATTGGGGGTTGAGCCCGGCCATATGCACCTCTTTCGCACGTCGTTCTATTATGGCCGCCGACGATGACCGGACGCGGCACGGTGTCGCCGTTCTCAGTATCCTTAGAAGAATGAGTCCTGAAGCCTTAAGTGAACTGATTTCCAGCATTGCCCACAACCTCGTCGCCGCCGGCCAGGCCGGCACGTTGACCGACGAGCTGATCCCGCCCGTCGACAAGCTCGCCGTGATGCGCCCGAAGGACCGTGCGCATGGCGACTGGGCCTCCAACATCGCCATGCAGCTGGCCAAGAAGGCCGGCATGAAGCCGCGCGATCTGGCCGAGCCGTTCGCCGCCGCGCTCGCTGAAGCCGACGGCATCGCCAAGGTCGAGGTGGCAGGCCCCGGCTTCATCAACATCACGCTTGACTCCGCCTCGGCCGCCGCCGTGGTGGACACCGTACTCGCCGCCGGTGCCGTGACCGGCACCGACAAGCATCTCAACAAGGTCAACGAATACGGCCGCAACGCCCATCTGGGCGGCCAGACCCTGAATCTCGAGTTCGTCTCCGCCAACCCCACCGGTCCGATTCACATCGGCGGCACTCGTTGGGCTGCCGTCGGCGATGCCATGGCCCGCGTGCTCGAAGCCAACGGCGCCAAGGTGGTGCGCGAATACTACTTCAACGACCACGGCGAGCAGATCAACCGCTTCGCCAAGTCGCTGGTTGCCGCCTGGGCCGAGGCCAATAACTTGGGCGACGCCGGCTACCAGACCGAAACCCCGTGCGACGGCTACAAGGGTGCCTACATCAACGAGATCGCCGCCCGTGTCCAGGCCGAAGCCGAGTCCGACGGCGTGGACCTGACCGCACTGGCTCACCAGGATCAAGGCCTGAACGACGACGGCGAACCGCTCGGCGAAGCCGATACCGAAGTGCGCGAGGAATTCCGCAAGCGCGCTGTACCGATGATGTTCGACGAGATTCAGAAGTCCATGAAGGACTTCCGCGTGAACTTCGACGTCTGGTTCCATGAAAACAGCCTGTACGCCGACGGCAAGGTCGACGCCGCCATCGAAGAGCTCAAGTCCCGCGGCGACATCTTCGACAAGGACGGCGCCACTTGGTTTGAATCCACCAAGCACGGCGACGACAAGGATCGTGTGATCATCAAGTCCAATGGTGAGTTCGCCTACTTCGCCGCCGACATCGCCTACTACTGGGACAAGCGCCATCGCGCCGAAAACCCGGCTGACGTGGCCATCTACATGCTTGGCGCCGACCACCACGGCTACATCGGCCGCATGATGGCCATGTGCGCGGCCTTCGGCGACGAGCCCGGCAAGAACATGCAGATTCTCATCGGCCAGCTGGTCAACGTGATGAAGGACGGCAAGCCCGTGCGCATGTCCAAGCGCGCCGGCAACGTCGTGACCATCGACGACCTGGTCTCCGTGGTCGGTGTGGATGCCGCCCGCTACTCGCTGGCCCGCTCCGATTACAACCAGAACTTCGACATCGACTTGGCCCTGCTCGCCTCGCACACCAACGACAACCCGGTGTACTACGTGCAGTACGCGCACGCCCGCTCCAAGAACGTGGACCGCAATGCAGCCGTTGCCGGCATCAGCTACGAGGGTGCCGACTTGGCCCTGCTCGACACCGAGGCCGACGGCGAAGTGCTCGCCGCCCTCGCCCAGTTCCCGAGCGTGCTCGCCACCGCGGCCGACGACCGCCAGCCGCACAAGGTGGCCCGTTACCTCGAAGAACTGGCCGCCACCTATCACAAGTGGTACAACGTGGAGCGCGTGGTGCCGATGGCCCTGACCGATCCGGAAACCCGTGGCGACGACGAAGTTCGCAAGGCCTTGGAGATCGCCAAGAACCCGGAGCCGGCCCGTGCCGCCGCCCGCCTGAAGCTCAATGACGCCGTCCAGCAGGTCATCGCCAACGGCCTCGACCTCCTCGGCGTCACCGCCCCCGAGAAGATGTGATTATGCCTATTTCTCCAATTTGGCCGGCCGCTACGGCTGTGAACGCCGAAGGCTCCATCGAATTTCATGGTCGTACCGCCGGATCGCTGCTTGACGAGTTCGGCTCGCCGCTCTATCTCATCGACACTGATGAAGTAGTCGCACGTGCCAGGCACTTCGTGCGCGCTGCCGCTGAAGCATTCGACACCTCCACCACGCACGTGAGCTTTGCCGGCAAGGCGTTCCTGTCCAAAGAAGTCGTGCGATTGGTCACCGAGGCCGGCATGTTTGTGGATACTTGCACGATGGGCGAGATGAAAATCGCCCTCGCCGCTGGCGTTCCCGGACGTCGTCTGGTGCTGCACGGCAACAACAAGTCCGATGAGGAAATCGCGCTGGCCATCGAACAGGGCTTCGCCAAAATCGTTATCGACGAGCCCGACGAGCCGGAGCGCGTTGCTGCCATCGCCCGCAGGCTCGGCAAACGCGCCCGTGTGATGCTGCGCGTCACCGTCGGTGTCCACGCCGGCGGCCACGAGTACATCTCCACTGCTCACGAGGACCAGAAGTTCGGCGTGCCGCTGCTGGCCGCCGGGGCCGACGCCGCTGTGCTCGACGTGCTGAACGCCCTCAAAGACGTGACGCCTGCCGCTACCAACGCGCGTATCTCTGCGACGCATTCCCCGGAAAATGGCGCGGAGAAGACCGAGAAATCAGAGCGCGAGCTGCACTACGACGTCAAGTACCCGTACGACCTGAGCCACGAGGAAGTCTCCGACACAGACAAGGCGCTGGCCGCCGCGATGGAAGCCATTGCGGACGGTCCGTCCATCGCCGTGCTCAAGACCATCCTCGCCAACCAGGACGTACTCGAACTGGTCGGAGCCCACTCGCACATCGGCTCCAACATCCACGATGCGGAGGCCTTCATTCACGCGGCCAAGCGCATGATGCTGCTGCGTAAGACCCTGTGGGCCACCGACGCCTACATCCTGCCCGAAATCGACCTCGGCGGCGGCTACTCCGTGGCCTACACCGATGGCGAAGATTCAATGGACATTGACGTGGAACTCACTCGCTTGGCGGATGCGGTCAACAGCACCAACCGTGCGCTCGGCATGCCGGCGCCGGCCATCAGCTTCGAGCCGGGCCGTTACATCGTGGCGCCCGCCGGCGTAACCCTGTACCGCGTGGGCGCCATCAAGCACGTGCACTTGTCCGATGTCAAAGACAGTGCCGGCAACCCGATTGCCGAGCGCGTGTACGTGTCCGTGGATGGCGGCATGTCCGACAACATTCGTCCGGCACTCTACGGTGCCGACTACACCGCGCGTCTGGCGAATCGCACCGGTTCCGCTGAAACGATGCTCGCCCGCGTGTGCGGTATGCACTGCGAATCCGGCGACATTGTGGTTCACGAGGTGCAGTTGCCCGCCGATTTGAAGCGCGGTGACATTCTCGCCGTGCCGGTTACCGGCGCATACGGCCGCACCATGGCCAGCAACTACAACCAGGCGCTGATCCCGGCGGTGGTTGCTGTCAGCGAGTCCGGCGCGCACGTCATGCTCCGCCGCCAGACCGTAGACGACCTACTTAACCTCGACGTCAGCGAATGAGAACTCCCCTCAGTCTCGCTGCGCGAGCCAGCTCCCCTCTCTGAGGGGAGCTGTCAGGCGTAGGTGACCGAGGGGAGCAGCGAAGCAATTGGAATCTCCCAACTGCTGTCGGAAATAATCCGTAAAATAGCGGTGGGATATAGAAAACTTTTTGGAAGGACCCTGAATTGGCTCGCAACGACGAAACCCCGATCCGCGTCGGCCTGCTCGGTGCCGGCACCGTCGGCTCCCAGACGGCGCGTCTGATCGTCGAGCAGAAGGACGAACTGTCCGCTCGCATCGGCCGTCCGATCGAACTCACCGGCGTCGCATGCCGCCATCCGAAGGCCACCGAGGCGTTCCCATGGATCGACCAGTCCATTGTCACCACCGACACCATGAGCGTGGCCACCAACTCGGACATCGTCATCGAGCTCATCGGAGGCACCACCGCGGCCCGTGAATTCGTGCTGGCCGCCATCGAATCCGGTGCCTCCGTGGTCACCGCCAACAAGGCGTTGCTGGCCAAATACGGTCCCGAGATCTACGCCGCCGCCGAAGCCAAAGGCGTCGACATCTACTTCGAAGCCGCCGTGGGCGGCGCGATCCCCTTCCTGCGGCCGTTGCGCGAGTCCCTGGTCGGCGACAGGGTGACCAGCATGCTCGGCATCGTCAACGGCACCACCAACTACATCCTCGACGAGATGACCACCAAGGGTCTCCAGTTCGATGACGTCCTGAGGGACGCCCAGGCCAAAGGCTATGCCGAAGCCGACCCGACCGGCGACATCGAAGGCTACGATGCCGCCAACAAGGCCGCCATCATGGCTACCCTCGGCTTCCACACCTCCGTGACCATCGACGACGTGTCCGTTGAAGGCATCACCAAGATCACCGCCGACGATATCGCCGCAGCTACCGCCGAACACAAGGTCATCAAGCTGCTCGCCGTGGTCGAGAACGGCGAGGCTGGCGTTTCCGCCCGAGTCTACCCGGCCCTGATCGACGAGAACCACCCGCTGGCCTCCGTGCACGGCTCCTTCAACGCCGTGTTCGTCAAGGCCGATGCCGCCGACGACCTCATGTTCTACGGACGTGGTGCCGGTGGCGCTCCGACCGCCTCCGCCGTTGTAGGCGACGTGGTGACCGAAGCCCGTCACATCACCGCCGGCTGCACCGGCCCGGCCATCCCGCTGTACAAGAATTTGCCGAAGGCTCCGATTACCGCCTCCAAGGCTGCATTCGCCGTGCGCTTCCTGATTCACGACAAGCCGGGCGTGCTGGCCGCCATCGCCGCCGAGTTCGCCAAGAACGGCGTCTCCATCAACGGTGTGAACCAGGACTTGAAGCCCACCATGACCGACCCCGGCTACGACGGCGAGATCCAGCAGCTGCGCGTCGTGACCCACCTGACCGACGAGGAAACCCTGCGCAACACCGTCAAGGCCGTGCAGGCGCTCGACTTCGTCACCGGCGACCCGTCCATCCTGCGCGTGCTGGACTGACAAACCTAAGCTCCCTCTGATGAGGCGGTCGAACGGTGAAAGCTGAATACCCAAGCTCCCCTGACAAGGGGAGCTCCTTTTTAAGGAACAACCATGAATCCAATCTGCAATAGCGTTCACGTGCGCGTGCCCGCCACGTCCGCCAACCTCGGCTCCGGCTTCGATACCGTGGGTCTGGCGCTCGACTACCATGACGAGCTCACTTTCACGCTCAACGACGACCCGAACGACGGCATTGCCCACGTGATCATCCACGGCGAGGGTGCCGACACCCTCCCACGCGACGAAACCCATCTCGTGGTCTCCACCTTCCGCCGTGCCTGTGCCACGTTCGGCCTCGGCCGACTCGGCTTCACGCTGGAAGCGACCAACAACATCCCTCAGGCTCGTGGCATGGGCTCTTCCGCCGAGGCCATCGTGGCCGGCATCGCCGCCGCCGCGGCCTTCGCCCAGACCGGTGACCTCAACCGTCCGGCCATCTTCGATATGGCCGCCCAGATTGAAGGACACCCGGACAATGTGGCCCCGGCTGTGTTCGGTGGCCTGACCGTCTCTTGGGACTTCGAAACCGCGGAAGGCGTCGGCTCGGTCGCCGTTCCTGGTGGTGAACCGCTGCACGGCGGATTCCACGCCGTCAACTACCCGGTGGACCCGTCCATCACCGCCGCCGTGTTCGTGCCCGACTATGAGCTGTCCACTGAGAAGGCCCGTCAGGCGCTGCCTAGGGAACTGCCATACAAGGACGCCGTCTACAACGTGTCTCGCGTGGGTCTGCTGCCCGCTGCGATGAATCCCGTAGTGCTGGCCCAGGCCGCTCAGCAGGGCAGGTCCGGCGTCGCCGCTGCCCCGGCTCAGGATACCGATACGTGCGCTTGCGCTGGCGGAACCCGTGAATCGGCATTCGCCGACGAGCTTGCGGCCGCCCAGGCCCAGTCCAACGCGCTACTGTTCACCGCCACGCAGGACAAACTGCACCAGCCGTATCGCGGTGCCCTGATGCCGCCGTCCACCGAGCTCATTGCGCTCTTCCGCTCCAAGGGCTATGCCGCCGCAGTCTCCGGTGCCGGCCCCTGCGTGCTCGTGCTGCATTACGGCAACGCCCACGAAGCCATCGACCAGATCGCATCGGAGCAGCTTGCTTCCGGCCATTGGCGTGTGCTTCACCTGCCCATCAACACCGCCGGCGTCGAAATCGAGCGTCGCTAAGTCGAGGAGAAGGCTCCCGCTGGCGGGAGCTGGCCGCCGCAGGCGGTCTGAGAGTGGTCCGCCATACCGGCAGAGACCACCCTCAGTCTCACTTCGTTCGACAGCTCCCGCCAGCGGGAGCATAAGGACTTAAGTCATGTCCATTCCGCTAATTCTTGCTTCCAAGTCCAAGCCTCGCCGTGACGTGCTGTATTCGGCGGGTATCTGCCCCACAATTCGCGTCTCGCACGTGGATGAGCCTGCTGCGCTGGAAGCGGCCGCCCGTGAGGAAGGTGTCACCGTCGACGATTTGAGCATCAAGCAGCGTGTGATGATTCTTGCCGCAGCCAAGGCCGAGGCCGTTCACCGTGCGTATCGCGATGTGGCCGATACTGCCGCCGCCGCAACTGGCGATCGCGTGATTGCCTACCCGCTCAAGGCCAAGGAAATCAAGGATTCGGAACGCGAAGCCGTCGTCGAAGACCTGCGCAAAGCCGCCGCTGGCCAGCCCATCGACTATTCCAAGGCGGAAGTCGCCACCACGCGCGACTTCTCCGGCATCGACATGCCGACCATCACCGAACCCATCGCCACCGCTATTGCCGGACAGCCGGGACTGACCGAGGCGACGGTCGGCCCGCTGATTCTAGGCTGTGATTCGATGTTCCTCCTGGACGGCGAATGCTACGGCAAGCCGCACAGCGAAGCCGTGGCCCGCGAACGACTGAAGCGCATGAGCGGCGCGACCGGTGAACTCTGGACCGGCCACTGCCTGATCGATTTCGCGACCGGACGTACCGTGCGCGGCGCAAGCCATGCCAAAGTCCATTTCGGCGAATTCACCGATGACGACATCGAACGGTACATCGTCACCGGCGAGCCGCTGGAAGTCGCCGGATCGTTCACGCTGGAAGGCTTCGGCGGCGCGTTCATCGACAGCATCGAGGGCGATCCGCACGGTATCATCGGCCTCAGCCTGCCGCTGGCCCGGCATCTGGCCGGCGAACTGGGCATCACGTGGACCGACCTGTGGAATGTCGGCCGTGGCGAACTGGAGCCGGAAAGCAAGGCCTCGGGCAACCAGCACGCTGGCATTCTGCCGCCGGTCGAAAACGTGCATCAGCCCGGCGATGGCTGGGTGGACTGCGCCTGCGGCCGCAAGCATTGGGGCACCAACGGTGCGTCCGGCATTCTGCTGGCTCGCCGCGACCCGGCGAGCGGCAAGGTGACTCACGTGGTCATGCAGCACCGTGCCGCGTGGAGCGCCGAAGGTGGCACGTGGGGTATTCCCGGCGGTGCCACTGCGGACGGCGAATCGTCCATCGAAGGCGCGCTGCGCGAAAGCTACGAGGAAGCCAACATCACCCCCGAAGACATCGAGGTGGTCGGCTCCTACCGCGAGGACCATGGCCCGTGGGCCTACACCACCGTGTTTGCCTTTGAAAAGCCCGGCCACACCGTCGAGCCCAAGGCAAACGACGACGAAAGCATGGAAATCTGCTGGGTCCCGATTGACGACGTGCCCAACCGCAAGCTCCTCACCGCTATGAAGACCGACTGGCCCCGCTTCGCCGCCCGCCTGGACGAGCTGGCCTGTGCTGGACATCGGTAGTGGTGTTGGCTGGGCCAATGTTTTGCCGATGAGTTCACTTGGGTAATGCCGTGTGAACCGCGTGTGGACCGGGACGGATTCTGCTGTCCCGGTTCGTCATTTCGTCTCTTTTGGGACAACCGGGACAGAATCTCATTCACCTGACGCCCTATCGTGCGATGGTCGCCGTCGGGGAATGGCGGAATTCCGGGGTTTTGGATTTGCATATATCGGGTGTTCATGGAAGGGCCTGTCCCGGTTCGCCAAAAGAGGCCGAAATCCCGAACCGGGACAGCCGAATCTGTCCCGGTTCGTATGTCGATCGATTGACCCCGCCACCGGGACATCAACCGCGCATAGACAGGACGCTTCAATGCCTGGCGGGCATGACCATATCGGATGACACACGTTCCCTCGTGCGTTTCGCCACGACCTCCGCCCCAAGTCAGTGCGAAAATGGCATTTTTAGCGGTGTGGTCAGCTGTCGCATGCGGAAAATCCTAAATCAACCGCCGAAGAGACACATCGCCGACTCGGCGGAACTCGCTGGTCTGCGCGCAATGAGGAGTGTTGTGTCTGAATGCGATTCAGACAATGGTCGGCGTCAAATAGCGGTCTCCAGCCATTAATCATTGGTGATTGTGGACATTGAGCGGAGTAAACATTCTAGATGATTCAGGGATATGCCGAAAATCATATCGTTCAGAGAATGAAGTACCGCATCTCGGAGTAACTGACTGTCGACGTGCATGGTTTGAAATCTGATATCCACGCCCATCATGCCTAGCAAAATTACGGGAATGGGGTTCAGCCAACCGGGAGCTTCCGAATGCTCAATGCTGTATGCACTTAGTGTGTGGAAACCAGCCAATCATTGACCAATGACAGGCCGCAGTCGAAACCAGAAATATCCTCGCTCGCAGTCAGGTGCCGAGGCTCAGTGAAGTTGGTCACGTCCATATGGGATCACGCTCCAACAATTCATTCAGACGTAGGCCCATAGGTTCGTTTAATGCTGCGGTGAAATCATTCCACGCTTTACTGTTGAGCCGAATGATATGAGCTTCATGGATGTCCCGATCTGCGGCGGCGAGCAGATTCGATAATGCCCATTGCGACGAAGTCATGCCTTTGGACTCGGCCGCTTGGTCGATTCTGGAACGTTGCTCTTAGGTGAGTCTCATTTCAAAACGACTGTTCTTGTTATTCTCTGTAGTCATACTCCTGTTGTACGACTTTTGTACGGACACGATTGGTATGTGCGGGATGTCGATTGCGATGGCCATGTGGGCTCCTTTGCTTGGTCTGTTCGATGTACAGGCGCGCAGCGCGCTGGTTCCCTGAACATACCGTGCGTGCGATTCGCATATCCAGCCGAACCGGCCTATGTGGTTCCAGCTTCCGAACCGGTCTTCCACTGTTCCTCGTCTTCTCGAGCAATGAACATCTGATATATGGATTGTCGCGTCGACTGCATATCTCTAATCCTTGCGGATGAGGAGCGGGCCGGTAATCCAGAAAGGTTCATACCGCAGCCCGATGGTCGGCTGGGCGTTCGCTCCGTACGCTCGGGAGTATGAATACAGCAGCATCGCAATTGCAGCAGACTCAGCCGGCGCCGGGACCGGCGGCTCAGCCTCAGCACTCTCAGCAACCCCAACAGTTCCAGCAGCCGGCATCGCACACCCAGCAGTGGGCCCCGGTCATCGAGGCCCACGACCTGGTCATGGACTACACCGCCAGCATGGCCCGCGCGCAAGCCGGGCACGGCGTCACCGGTGTGGTTCCCGCCGGCGCAGGTGCCGGCTACGCACCGGCTCCCGCAAACCCCGCCGCCCAAGGCACCGCAGGAATACCCTGTGCTGGGCAACCGAATCAGCCCATCCAACCGGGCTTCGTCATGCCCACCATGCACACGCTTGCCTTGAACCACGTGAACTTTGTGCTGGGCGAGGGCGAGACGGTTGCAGTGATGGGCCCGTCCGGCTCCGGCAAATCCACTTTGCTGCACGCGCTCGCCGGCATCATTAAGCCGACCGCCGGCACCGTCATCTTCCGTGGTGCCGACCTGAGCCGCATGAGCGACGCCGAGCGCACCAAACTGCGCCGCAACGCCTTCGGCTTCGTCTTCCAATCCGGCCAGCTGCTGCCCGAACTGCCGGCGGTCGAAAACATCGCCCTGCCGATGATGCTTGACGGCATGCCCTACCGCACCGCCACCGACACGGCGATCCTGTGGCTGGAACGCATGGGATTGCGCGCGCTCGCCACGCACCGGCCGGGGGAGATGAGCGGCGGACAGATGCAGCGCATCGCCATCGCCCGTGCGCTCGCCGTCAAACCTGCCGTGGTCTTCGCCGACGAGCCGACCGGCGCGCTCGACCAGGCCACCGGCCGCGAGGTCATGGGCATCCTGATGGCCGCCGCGCGGGACAACGGTTCCGCCGTGGTCGTCGTCACCCACGACCCCAACGTCGCTTCGTTCTGCTCGCGCACCGTGACCATGCAGGACGGCCAGCTGGGAGGCGTACGATGAGCACTTTCGCATTGTGGCGATTGTTCCATCGCCCCGGCTCGCGTGGCAGTGCGGGTCATACTTCGGTGTTGGCCATCATTGCTTTTGCCGCAGCCACCACTATCTTCCTCACCGTTTTGGGCGGCGTGCATGGGTTCATGTGGCGCGCCTCCGCCGACCACACCATTGGATGCGCAATCAATCTCGACGCTTGCAAACCCGGAACAGCGGAAATCTGGAAGCAGCGTATCGCCAATCCCCACAGCCTGGATCAATACGCCACGGCATATGTCGTGCTGGCGTTCTTTGCCTGCCTGCTGCTGATTGTGCCGTTCGTGGCGCTTGCCGGTTCCGCCGCGCGATTGGCTGCGTCCCGTCGTGACGCTCGGCTCGCATCCCTGCGCTTGGCAGGCGCGACCACGGGGCAAGTTATTCGCCTTACGGCGCTTGATGCGGCTGGGCAGGCCTTGGTGGGGGCGCTGATTGGCATCGCGGGGTACTGCGTGTTGATCCCCCTAATCATGTTGCTGCATTTCCAGAATCAGACGTTTACGTTCGAGCAACTGTGGGTGGGGCCGATTGCCTTGATCATTACGCTTGTTGGCGTGACCGTGTTGGCGCTGATCTCTTCGCTGGTCACGCTTCGGCGCGTGGCCGTCACGCCACTCGGCGTCACTTCACGCGTTGCGACTACGCTGCCGTCCGGCTGGCGTGTGGTGGTGTTCGCCGTCATCATGGTGATTGCCGTTCTTCTGTTCAAGAATCCGATGGTGCTGGCTCAGGCCGGTGAAGTAGTGATGTACGGCGTGATCATCGGCTTCATGCTGCTGTGCTTCGCGCTGGTGAACCTCGTGGGCTCCTGGGTGGTCACCGCTCGCGCCAAAGCCAAGGCCAAGCGGCCCAAGGATGCGGCCACGATGATTGCCATGCGCAGGATTCTCGACAATCCGAAGCGTGCGTGGCGCAATGTGTCCGGTATTGCGTTGGCCGTGTTCATCGCCGGCATCACGTCAATCTGTGGCTTCCTTGGCTCGGCCGCTGTGGTGGGCGACCCCAATGATCCATCCACCGTGTTCATTCGCGATATCGGCACGGGCGGCATCCTGACCCTCGTATTCGCCGCAGTGCTTGCGGCGGTCAGTTCCGGCGTGATGCAGGCTGGCAGCGTCTACGATCAAGCCGGCGAATACCGCATGCTGGTGCTGGAAGGCACTGATGTCAAGACCTTGAACCGTGCGCGATTCATCGAGGTACTCACCCCGCTCAACATCGTGGTGATCGTGGCCGGCGGCTGTTCCATGCTGCTTATGGCCCCTCTGTTCGCCGCTTCGATGACCGAACCGGCCACGCTGGCCAGCTTCTTCGGCGGGCTTGTGCTGTGCTATGCGCTGGTTTCCATCGGCGCGTTCGCGTCCAATCGGGTGGCGGCCAGCTTGAATCTGGCCGATTATCGGGCTGATGACTGAGGCGGTACGGTACTTTCCCGGATGACGACGCTGGTGGGAAGGATGACGTGCATATCGCCCGGATTGTCATTGCGGTTGTCGATGATCATCTGCACAGCACGTTGTGCGATTTCGCTGAACGGCTGGTGCACGCTGGTCAGCGAAGGCATGAGCTGATCAGCGGGGAAAATGTCGTCAAACCCCATTACGGACAACTGTTTGGGCAACGGAATCTTATGTTCACGTGCCGCGCGATACGTGCTTACCGCCGACAAGTCGTTGCAGCAGAAAATCGCGGTGGGTCGGTCGGGGAGTTCCAGCAGCCGGCAGGCTGCTTCATAGCTTGTTTCGGCGGGAAAGTAATCGCCCTGTTCGATATAGGACTCCGGCAGATCCACCCCGGCCTGTTGCAGAGCGACGGTGAATCCGCTATAGCGCGCGATGCTGGTCTGTAGGTTCGCCGGCCCCCGGATAACGGCGATGCGTCGATGGCCGAGCGACAGCAGGTGTTTGCCGGCCTGGTATCCTGCGGTCCAGTTATCGATGGACACGCTCATCACATCCGAATCGACGGTATCGATTGGGTCGATGATGACCACGGGAATACTGCGTGATTTCAACAAAGACTTCGCTTGAGTGGTCAGACCGCCCATCTGCTGCATAATCACGCCTTGGGGATTCCTATCGATGATGCCGCGGAAACAGTCTTCCGTGGCATCGCCATGGTTGGTCTGGGTGACCGTGATGGCGAGGCCCGCCTGCTGCGCCCAGTGCGAGGCGTATTTGATGAGTTCCATCGTGCCGTTGTGCGCGATGTACTCGACGACGAGTTCGATGGTGGGGGAGAGCTTGGTACTCACCAGCGGGCGCGAGTAACCATGCTCGCGCAGCACCTGTTCGACCTGACGTCGCGTCTCGTCGGAGATGCCGGGCCGGCCGTTGATCACCTTGGAAACGGTCGAGGGGGAGACACCGGCGATCTTCGCCAGATCACCGACCTTGAGCTTATGCGTGGGATTGTCGTTGGCCATCACCGCTCCTCTCTGCCATTGTCTCTGTTCACCATTATGGCCCATAACGCCGCATTTTTTCGTAGTTTTCCTTACTTCGCGTGTTCTGGGAGAAAAATTTTCGTAATCGGGTTTGTAAATTTCTAAATCAAGGGGTATGCTGAAGGCAATGGTTCACCAAGGCGAAGGAGCCCGAACACATGAGTACCATCACCCAAGTCAAGACGTATGACTTCCGATTCCCCACCTCTCAGACGCTGTCCGGTTCGGACGCGATGAACCCCGATCCCGACTACTCCTCCGCATACGTGGAGATCTCCACCAGCGCGGATGACGGTATCAAGGGCGTCGGCTTCGTGTTCACCATCGGCCGCGGCAACGATGTGGTTTGCAAGGCCATCGAATCGATGTCGCAGGTGCTGATTGGGCGCAACACCGAGGAACTGCTCGACAACATGCGCATTGCATGGGATCTGTTCGTGCATGATTCCCAATTGCGCTGGCTCGGCCCTGAGAAGGGCGTGGAGCATATGGCCATCGGCGCCGTACTTTCCGCGCTGTGGGACATCAAGGCCAAGCGTGCCGGCAAGCCGTTGTGGCTGCTATTGGGCGAGATGGAACCCGAGGAACTCGTCTCCACGCTCGACTTCCGCTACATGACCGACGCGCTCACGCCCGCCGAAGCCGTTGAGATTCTTCAGGAAGGGCAGAAGGGCAAGGCCGAGCGTATCAAGCACCTGCTCGAGGTCGGCTACCCCGGCTACTCCACCGCCCCCGGCTGGCTCGGCTACTCCGACGAGAAGATGGTCGCGCTCGCCAAGGAGGAGACGCAGGTCAAGGGATTCAAGCAGATCAAGCTCAAGGTCGGCCAGAACATCGACGACGATCTGCGTCGCCTGGCCAAGGCCCGCGAAGCCATCGGCCCCGACGTGCGTCTTGCCGTGGACGCCAACCAGGTGTGGGATGTTCCCACCGCCATCGACTGGATCAACAAGTTCCACGACTTCGATCTGGCTTGGGTGGAGGAGCCGACCAGCCCCGACGACGTGATCGGCCACGCCACCATCGCCCGCGCCATCAACCCCATCAAGGTGGCCACCGGCGAGCAGATGCAGAGCCGCATCCTGTACAAGCAGTATCTGCAGGCGAACGCCTTCGGCATCATGCAGATCGACGCCACCCGCGTGGCCGGTCCGCAGGAGATCGTGCTCGAATACCTGCTCGCGAAGAAGTTCAACAAGCCCGTCTGCCCGCACGCCGGCGGCGTGGGCCTGTGCGAGGCCGTATGCCACTTCGCGATGTTCGATTACGTGGCCGTGTCCGGCACGATGGACGGCCGCATGATCGAATACGTCGATAACCAGCATGAACATTTCGTCCACCCGACCGAGATCAAGGACGGCAACTACGTCGCTCCGACCGCTCCGGGCAACGGTACCGAAATGACGCTGGAGACGGCCGAGAAGTACCTGTATCGCGGCTGACCGCAACTGGAAATTCATAACTGAACAACACAATTTAACACAACAACACACAACCACTCCGGCTGGGGTGCCGAAGCCCCGGCCGGGCGTGACATGGAACACCCATGAAACGCAGAATAAGGATGGACGAAGGAGTTCCCATGGATCTGCATCTCGAAGGCAAAGTCATCATCATCACCGGCGGCTTCAAGGGCATTGGCAAAGGCATCACGCTGCAACTGGCCCAGGAAGGCGCGATTCCGGTGGTGATCAACCGCTCGGACAGCGCGCTCGAGGAGTTCAAGAAGGATATCGAGCAGTACACGACCGAATACGACGTGCATCTGCTTGATCTGAACGACACCGACAAGATCGCCGGCATCGTCGAGGAGACCTACAAGAAGTACGGCCATATCGACGGCATCGTGAACAACGCCGGCAAGAACGACAACAAGGATCTCGAAACCACCACCTGGCGCGAATTCGAGGAATCGATCCACGGCAACCTGACTCACTATTACGAGCTGGTCCACGCGGCCGTGCCGTATCTCAAGGAAAGCCATGGCGCCGTCGTGAACATCTCCTCGAAGACCGCGCTTACCGGCCAAGGCAAGACCAGCGCCTACGCGGCCGCCAAGGGCGCGATCCTGGGACTCACACGCGAATGGGCCGCCGCCCTCGTCAAGGATCGGGTGCGTGTCAACGCCATCGTTGTCTCCGAATGCTGGACCCCGCTGTACGCCGACTGGATCAAGACCTTCGGTGACGAGGCCGCACAGAAGGCGCGCCTGTCGGTGATCACCGACAAGATCCCGCTGGAGCACCGCATGACCACCACCGAAGAGATCGGTAATGAAGCGGCATTCCTGCTCTCCGACCGCTCCAGCCACACCACCGGCCAGTGGGTGTTCGTCGACGGCGGCTACGTCCACCTTGACCGTGCGCTCGCCTGACTTCGAGGTCCGGCGCACATCCTACGAGAGATACGAAATGGTCCGAAACGGGGCATATATGGCCTGATAGGCCATTTTCATGGGGTGTGACCGGGGGAGGGTAAACTCGTACCGGTCACATCCGAACCGTCGGCTCCGCCTCTATGGGGAGCCTTACAATGCAGCACCGAATCGCGCGCCGCGTCCGAATGCTCCATGCGGCGCGTGACTCTCAAGGAGGAGAGAAACCATGGCATCCAACACTCCGACGACGACGTCGAAGTCCACCAGGGGCAAGAGCTGGATCATCGCATTCGCTCTGGTCACGCTACTGTTCTTCACCTGGGGCCTGACGATGAACCTCGTCAGCGCCATCCGCGATCCGTTCGCCGTTTACCTCAACCTCAACAGCACCGAATCCTCGCTGCTGCAGGTCGCCTACTTCGGCGCCTACTTCGTAATGGCCATTCCGGCGACAATGGTCGCCAAGCGCTTCGGCTATAAGGGCGGTATGATCTGCGGCCTGATCTTCTTCGTGATCGGCTCGTTCCTGACCATACCCGCCACCACGTCTCTGAGCTACGGCCTATTCCTGCTCGCCATGTTCGTTATCGCGCTCGGCGCCGCCTCGCTCGAGGCGAACTGCAATCCCTATATCATCAAGCTCGGCGACGAGAAGGGCGAATCCTTCCGCCTGAACCTCGCACAGAGCTTCAATGCGGTCGGCTCGGTCGTCAGCCCGCTGATCCTTGGCATGATTCTCGGCAACACCGCCTCCGCCAAGCCCGGTGACCCCGGCTTCGAGGAGTCCAAGGTCGCCTTCATGAGCCAGACCCGTATGTTCTACATCGTCATCGGCGTGATTCTCGCAATCGTCATCGCCGTGTTCGTCATCGCCAAGCTCCCTTCGCCCCCGGGCGACGAGGAGGAAGCGGCCGGCGGCGTTGCTCAGGACAGCTCAATCGGCGCGCTCGTCAAGAAGCCGTGGGTCGTCCTCGGCGTCATCGCCGAGTTCGTGTACGTCGGTCTGCAGACCATCGGCTTCTCCACGTTCTCCACGTTCGCGCAGCAGCAGTGGGAGGGTATGAGCGCCGGCATGGCCGCCACGTTCCTCGCCGTCCTTACACTGATGTACACGATTGGCCGATTCGTCACCACCCCGTTCATGGCCAAGTTCGAGCCAGGTAAGATCCTCGGTTTCTACATGATCGGTGCCACGATCCTCATGATTCTCACCGCCATGGGATTGGGTAAGATATCGGTCATCACGTTTATCGCTCTGTACTTCTTCATGTCCATCGCCTACGGCACGATTTTCGCCCTCGCTCTGACTCATCTGAAGGGCGCCGCGGCCAAAACCGGCTCCAGTCTGATCACGATGTCTATCGTCGGCGGCGCGATTATCCCGCTCGTCTACGGTGCGATCACCGATGCGGCCGGCATGAACGTGATGCTCTGGGCGACCGTTCCGTTGTTCCTCTTCCTGGTTTGGTACGCATTCTGGGGTTCCAAGATCGGTCTGAAGGAGGCCTGACATGACACTCAACGTAATCGATTCCCACTTCCATATCTGGGATCCGGATGCGCAGGATCTGCCATGGCTGGCAGGATTGCCCTCGCTGCAACACAAGTACACGATTGAAGACCTAGCCGCACAGTACGCCAAATTTGGCGTGAATTTCCTCGGCGGCGTATACGTGGAGGTTGACGCGGCCGACCATGAGCTTGAGGACCGGCTGCTGTACGAGAATGCAAGTCCTCTGATCTTGAAGCGCATGCTGCAAGGACGGGTAAGCCCTTGGATGCGTGTCCCGATTAATGCCGATGGCATCAGGGAACCGCTGCATGTGGATTCCGAGCCGCGGGGCCGTGCGCTCGAACCCGAATTCATCGCCGGTCTACGCGCGATGGCCGCCAAGGGATTGCCATTCGAGCTGTGCAACCGTGGCCCGGAACTGGGCGACATGGCCAAGGCGTTCGCGCAGGTTCCCGAAGTGACGGTCATCATCGATCATCTCGGCAACGTGCCCGGGCTTGATGAGGAATCGTGCGCCGCGCTCGCAGCGTTGGCCGAACTGCCGAATTCGTATATCAAGGTTTCCGGCGACAACCCGGTGGGCCCGGACATCGTGAAATACGTGCGGGACACATTCGGCCCGAAGAAGGTGCTGTACAGCTCCAACTGGCCGGTCGTGGAACTCAACTCGACCTTTGCCACGCACTTCCAACTCATGCTGGACACGTTCGGCGAGGACGAGGACTTCTTCGAAAACAACGCCCGTCGCGCTTACAACATCGACTAAACCCAAGCCCCCTCTGATGAGGGGGGTTGCTTTGCCGAATAGCGCAAACGATTTCGTGCGGTACACAAACAGGCGAGTACGAGGAGGCAAGCACGAGGAAAGGGAGACCTCGCAGTTGCGGACGGAATCATTCGTCCGCAACTACGAGGTCTCCCTTTCCTCGCCGTATCGGTATGTGTTGGTAAACGGTACTGCGGCTGACGGCTGATATTCCGGTGCCGTCAGCGCCGCCAAGCGTTATCTTGCGTTATTCCGCGTTGAAGACGACTCCCTTCTGCAGGATTAGGTTCGCGTACTGCGCCGACTCGCCGCTGGCAATCACACAGTAGGCGTTCTTCGCCTGCTCATAGAACGCGAAGCGCTCAAGCGATCCAATCGCATCCGCACCGCGTTCGTCATGCTCCTTGATGAGGCCCGCGTACACATCCCAGATCGGCGTCGCAACCGTATCGCCCGGCACTTTTTCCATCAGCGTCGCCGGCTTGTCCACATACGTGTCAAGCGGGAACACCGTCAGAATCGCTTTGAGGATCTCGCCGCCACCGTGGCCGTCCATACGAACCACGATTGCGTTCTTGCCAATTGATTCGGCTGGGAAGTTGCCGTCCGCGATGACCAGCTGATCGCCATGACCCATCTCGCACAGCACTTTCAGCAGCTCCGGCGGGATGATTTTCGGAATACCTTTAAGCATGAAGCCTCCTTGCTTGTTGCCTTGACGCCGCGGCAACCCCGCCACGGCGTCAATCGTGGCCGCAGGGCATTCCCGCAACCGTCGATGTGCTATTAGTTTACCTCGCGTAAGCGAAAAATTCCATGTCAGATGGTAATTTTTCCAAACACATCTTCGATTTCATGGGGATTCGCTTCAAGATCATGGGCATTCTCATGGACGCCGGTGTGAACCTCGCCGATTGCCATGCCGATGACTGAGATCAGCTCAGCAGCGCCGCGATGATCGCGATAAACACCGGGCTGGTCATGGTGCTCATCAGAATGCCGTCGCGCGCGAAGGTGAGGCCCACGTTGTAGCGGGCCGCGTAGTTGTACACGTTCTGGCCGGTGGGCAGGGCGGCGAGCACCACGCAGGCGTACAGCTCGGAGCTGCGGAAGCCCATCACGAAGTAGGCGAGCAGGAACGCGATGATCGGCATGATGATGTTCTTGAGGACCGCGACCGTGAAGATGGCCGGTCGATCGCCCTTCTGCTGCAGCGGCTTGGTGCCGTGCAGGGACATGCCGAACGCCATCAGGATCATCGGCACAGCCGAATCGCCGATCATGTCGATTGGGTCGAAAATGAATTTCGGCACCGGGAACCAGCCGATTTTCGCGGAAATCGCAGAGACCACAATGCCTAGCAGCGAGCCGATAAGCAGCGGCTGATGCAGTGGCTGCTTGGCGATTTCCTTGATGGAGACCTTGCCCTTGGTAGTCACGTCCAGCACGGTCAGGCCCACCGGTGTGAAGATGGCCTGCTGCATGACCAGAATCGGTGCCACCAGCGCCGGATTGCCCAGAATGTAGGTGGCGATTGGCAGGCCGATGTTATTGGAATTAAGGTACATCGAATTCAGGGCGCCGATGGTGGCGTCCGGGGCGTTCAGGTGGAAGAACATGCGGTTGAGCACCAAGAACACCACGCCCACCAGCACGGCGGAGAAGAACGCCACGATAATCGAGGGGTGGAAGATGTCGAAGATCGGCTCCTTGGAGAGAATCGCGAACATCAGGCACGGGCTCGATACGAAGAAGGAGAAACGGTTGAGCACCATCTGAGCGGACGGCCCGCCGATTCGCATTCGTGCGGCGACATATCCCACCGCAATCACGATGCCGATAACGCAGAAGCCTTGCATGGCGCTGATTAGACCTGACATAATCCTCCCTTTCGCCACCCCAGTGTGGCACATAAAAATGTATTCGGCCGCAAAATCTCATGTAGTGGGTGTGCTGGGCCCGCCGCCCACGCGGTACGCTGGTCACATGACGCTTGAATTGAACCGCACCGCATCCACTGCCGAGCAGCTGAACAGCCTGCTCACCCAGATCATGGAGAACTTCTCCGTGTCCGACCACGAGGGCCCCCTCACCGACGAGGCTGAGGCCTTCCTGGGCGGGCAGGAACACCTGACCGTCCGCCGTCACGGTGACACAGTGGTGGCCAGCACCGACTTCGGCAAGCCGAGCCGTGTGATCTTGGCCGGGCACCTCGATACTGTGCCGGTCATCGACAATTTCCCACCAAAGTGGCTGGAGCCCGGCGATTCGCTGATTCGCGAAGAAATCGCCCACGCTCATCCCGAAGACCGCGTGCTGTGGGGCCGCGGTGCCACCGATATGAAGGCCTCCGACGCAGTGATGCTCTACCTTGCCGCCACGCTCGACGGCCTCACGCCGGAAACCACCCCGAAAGTCGACCTCACCTACGTCTTCTACGACCATGAGGAAGTCGTCGCCGAAAAGAATGGCCTACGCAAAGTCGTCGAGGCCCATCCCGATTGGATCACCGGCGATTTCGCCATCATCGGCGAGCCCACCAACAGCGGCATCGAGGGCGGCTGCAACGGCACGATTCGCTTCGACGTCGTGACCCACGGCGTGGCCGCGCACTCCGCCCGCGCGTGGATGGGGGAGAACGCCATCCACAAGGCGGCCGACATTCTGAAACGACTCAACGCCTACGAGCCGGCCACCGTGAACGTGGACGGGCTCGACTATCGCGAGGGCCTCAACGCCACGCTGATCGACGGCGGCAACGGCACGAACGTCATTCCGGATGAATGCCGCGTGCACGTCAACTACCGCTTCGCCCCGGACAAGTCGCTGGCCGAGGCCAAAGCCCTGATGATGGGCGCGGACGCCGGCGCGGAACTCGGCAATGGCGAGCATGTGGCCACCGGCGGCGTGTTCGAGGACTACGGCATCGAAATGAAGGACGAAAGCCCCTCCGCGCGCCCGGGTCTGAACGCCCCGCTCGCCCAGGATCTGGTCCGACTGGTTAAGGAGCGCACTGGCCGCGACCCGTTGGCCAAGCTCGGCTGGACCGACGTGGCACGCTTCTCTCAGCTCGGTATCCCGGCCGTCAACCTCGGTGCCGGCGATCCGCTGCTGGCTCACAAGCACGACGAGCAGGTGCCCGAATCCGATCTGACCGCCATGGCCGCAATCCTTACCGACTGGCTGGTCTGACACCTCTCTAGCTCCCCTCCCTGAGGGGAGCTGTCACCGCAGGGAGGGGAGCCGAGAGAACGTCAGCCTCGCCGGGCCACGCCCGCACAAAATATGTGGCATACTAAAGGATGGTGGTTCTGCATAACCATCAGCGTGTGAGATGGCGTCGATCCCCTTGCGGCTCTCGAGAATGAGACAACGCAAGCGCCGGTGTCCGCCACCCGCAGGACAGACTTGAGACGAAGTTGCCTTTACGCGGCGCGTTTTCGCGCGGCCACGGTGAGAGCGTGGTGTGAGCCAAGCGTATAGGCCTGGAAATAGGCGTCGTGATGCAGCGCGCCGCGAGGAGCATTGTGCCCACTGACAACCGTGAAGGTTTCGTCAACGACGGAACCGATAATTCAACCGTATCCAATGCCGATTCGGCTGCAGCCGTGAACGCTGCGCCTGCCGCCGCCTCCCAGCCCGCCGAACCTGTTCGCCGTCGTCGCGGCGGCCGTCGCGTGGTTCGCGGCACCGGTGCTGCCGGCGCTTCTCTGGAACTGCAAGTGCAGGAACGCACCCCGCTGTTCGAAGCCCCCGCGCTTCCCGATGCCGGCACTGCGGCCGATTCCAGCGATTCCGATGAATCCAGCGATTCCAAGGATTCCGCCGAACGTCCAACCCGTCGCCGTACGCGCCGCGCCGCTTCCACAGTGGTCGACTCGTATAGCGAGGATGATCGTCCTCGTCGTTCGCGCCGCACTGTCAGTGTCGATGATTTCGATGACGATGACGCCCCACGTTCCCGTCGCCGTTCGGTTGTGGACGATAACGATTACGACGAGGACCGCCCGGTTCGCCGCCGCTCTCGCCGTGCACCTATGGATATGGATGATGATGACGAGGACCGCCCGGTTCGCCGCCGCTCTCGCCGTGCAGTTGCGGATACGCACGAGGACACCCCGGATGAGCGCCTGTTCGATGCGGTCGAATCCCTGCCCTCTGGCCACGAGACCGTGCGCCGCGGCAAGCCGATGACGTCCCTGCTCTTCCAGGAACCGGTACTGCCCGCCGCTGTGGATGCGCACGATACCGCTGACACTCGTGATGACGATGTTGACGCCGACGAACGTCCGTCTCGTCGCTCCCGCCGCTCGCGCAGCCACGATGATGACGACGCGCAGCCGCGCAGCCGCCGCCGTGACGACCGTGACGATCGTGGCCGCAACGCTGCCGCCGGTGACGCCAATGCCAGCGCCAACGCGGACCATGATGATTTCGATTCCAATGACGCTTCCGACTCTCGCCGTTCCCGTCGCTCCCGCCGCCTGAACGCCCAGGAGCGCCGTGCAGCCGCCGAAGTGGAGCAGATTGAGGAAGACCTCGAGCTGGACGATATCGCCTACTCGCCGATTGCCGAAGAGGAGGGCGACGAAGAATCCGACGCCATCCGCACCCGTTCGCGCCGTCGCCGCCGTCGCGGCTCACGCGGCGAAACCGGTGCCAACGGCGAGCACGATACCGCCGAGAACGATGCCGAGGATACGCGTTCCCGCCGTCGTGACGATCGCGATGATCATGACCGTGATCGCGATGAGGACGATGAGGAGCAGACCGTTACTCGCCGTCGCCGTCGCCGCCGCGGTGGCAAGAACGGCGAGGGCACCGACGACCAGAGTCAGAACAGCGAACAGCCGCTGGTCCGCCGCTCCCGCAAGCAGCAGTACATCGACGAGATCACTGATGTGGAGGGCTCCACTCGTCTCGAGGCCAAGAAGCAGCGCCGCCGTGACAACCGTCGTGAGCGCAGCCGCCAGAGCCAGCTCATGGAGCAGGACTTCCTTGCACGTCGCGAGAACGTGGACCGCCTGATGGTGGTGCGTGAGAAGGAACAGCACACCCAGATTTCCGTGGTGGAAGACAATGTTTTGGTCGAGCATTACGTCTCCGACATTCAGGAAGTACAGACCGTCGGCAACATCTATCTTGGCCGCGTGCAGAACGTGCTGCCCAGCATGGAGGCCGCATTCGTGGATATCGGCCAGGCCCGCAACGGCGTGCTCTACGCCGGCGAGGTCAACTGGGATGCCGCTCGTCTCGAAGGCCAGCCGCGCCGCATCGAGCTGGCGTTCAAGTCCGGCGACCCGGTGCTCGTGCAGGTCACTAAGGACCCGATCGGCCACAAGGGTGCCCGCCTGACCTCTCAGGTCACGCTCGCCGGCCGCTTCCTGGTGCTCGTGCCATCCGGCGGCATGACCGGCGTGAGTCGCAAGCTTTCGGAGCGCGAACGCAGCCGTCTGAAGAACATCGTCTCCAAGATCGCCCCGAAAGACATGGGCGTGATCATCCGCACCGCGGCCGAAGGCGCATCCGAAGACGCCATCGTCAAGGATCTCGAATCACTGGTCCGCCAGTGGGAGCGCATCAACGCCAAGCGCGAGGAATTCTGGCACGGCAAGCGCCCGAAGCTCCTGCAGGGCGAGCCCGACGTGGCCATCCGCGTGGTGCGCGACATCTTCAACGACGACTTCAGCAAGCTCATCGTGGAAGGTGACAAGGTCTACGACCGTATCGAGGAATACCTTGACACCATGGCCCCCGACTTGAAGGACAAGCTGGAGAAGTGGGACCCGGCCGAGCATGAAGGCAAGGACGTGTTCGACAAGTGGTCCATCGACTCCCAGCTGCGTAAGGGCATGGAGCGTCAGGTCTACCTGCCGTCCGGCGGCTCGATCGTCATCGACCGCACCGAAGCCATGACCACCATCGACGTGAACACCGGACGCTTTATCGGCAAGGGCAAGTCCTTGGAGGAAACGGTGACGCGTTGCAACCTGGAGGCGTCCGAAGAGATCGCCCGCCAGCTGCGCCTGCGCGATATCGGTGGCATGGTGATGATCGACTATGTGGATATGGTCATGCCCGCCAACCGCGATCTGGTGCTGCGCCGCTTGGTCGAATGCCTGGCACGCGACCGCACCAAGCATCAGGTGGCCGAAGTCACCTCGCTTGGTTTGGTGCAGATGACCCGCAAGCGCATCGGCCAGGGTCTGGTCGAGGCGTTCTCCGAGGAATGCCCGACCTGCAAGGGCCGTGGTTTCATCCTGCATGATCAGCCGACCGTTTCGGCCGACTACGACGATCCCTACGCGCTTCGCGGTGGCGACCCGTTCGTCAAAACCAACAAGCACGGTCGCGGCACCGCTCCCGCTCCCGAACCGGCTGGTTCCAGCGCCGACGTCAAAGCCAAACTGGCTCAGATTGCCGCCGCTGCCGTCGCTGCCAACAACACGGCGGAAGAGTAAGCGGAAGAGTAACAGGTGTGTCGTGCTTGACACGCGGGCAAAAATCATTTGATTTAGTCCGTATGGTGGTGTAGATTCGAAACTCGGTGTCTGACCGCAGGCTCGGTGCGTGTTAGGCAAGGTAGCTTTCCAAAACATAAAAGGAACGATAATGTACGCGATTGTGAAGGCCGGTGGCCATCAGGAAAAGGTCGAGGTTGGCGACGTCATCCTCGTGAACCGTCTCGACGCCAAGAAGGGCGATACCGTGGAATTCCCGGTCTCCCTCGTTGTCGATGGTGACAAGGTCACCCTTGCCGCCGCCGATCTGGCCAAGGTGTCCGTCAAGGCTGAGGTCGTGAACGACGAAGCCAAGGGCCCGAAGATTGACATCCAGAAGTACAAGAACAAGACTGGTGTTGCTCGCCGTAAGGGTCACCGCCAGAAGCTGACTATCGTCAAGATCACGGCGATTGCCTGAGTTATAGAAAGGACCATGAATCATGGCACATAAGAAGGGTGCGTCCAGCTCTCGCAACGGTCGCGATTCTAACCCGCAATACCTCGGCGTGAAGAAGTTCGGCGGCGAAGCCGTCGTGGCCGGCAACATCATCGTTCGCCAGCGTGGCACCAACTTCCACCCGGGCCACAACGTCGGCATGGGCAAGGATCACACGCTGTTCGCCCTCACCGATGGCTCCGTGAAGTTCGGTGTGCGCCGCGACCGCAAGGTTGTCGACGTCATCGCCTGAGCGATATAGCGTCAAGTTTTTTCCAAGCCGCGCCCGTAAGGACGCGGCTTTTTTGTAAGGTAATCAATATGAGTGATTTTGTGGATCGAGTAACCGTCCATGTCAAGGGCGGCGATGGGGGCAACGGTTCGGCCGGCATCCGTCGTGAGAAATACAAGCCGTTGGCCGGTCCAAACGGCGGCAATGGCGGCGACGGCGGTTCCGTGGTGTTCGTGGCCGACCGTAACGCCACCAGCTTGCTCGACTATCGTTTCATGCCGCATCGTGTCGCCGGCAGCGGCACCATGGGCCTGGGCGATAATAAGGACGGCTCCAAGGGCGAGGATCTGATTCTGCCCGTGCCCTGCGGCACCGTCGTCTTTGAGGCGCGCGGCGAACAGGGCAAAGCCAAGCATCCCGGCGCACAGCTCGCCGACTTGCGCCACGAGGGCGACCGCTGCGTTGTCGCCCAGGGCGGTGCCGGCGGCCTCGGCAACATCGCCCTGGCCAACAAGACCCGCCGCGCCCCCGGCTTCGCCCTGCTCGGCGAACTCGGTGAAGAGCGCGACGTGATTCTGGAACTGAAGTCCATCGCCGACGTGGCGCTGGTCGGTTTCCCCTCGGCCGGAAAGTCGTCCCTGATTGCGGCGATGAGCTCCGCCAAGCCGAAGATCGCCGACTACCCATTCACCACGCTGGTGCCGAATCTCGGCGTCGTTATCGCCGGCGACTCTCGATACACCATCGCCGATGTGCCGGGACTGATTCCGGGCGCCTCCGAAGGCAAGGGCCTGGGACTGGAGTTCCTGCGCCACATCGAACGTACCGAAATCATCGCCCATGTGATCGATTGCGCCACGCTTGAACCGGACCGCGACCCGATGTCCGACTACCACGCGCTGGAAAACGAGTTGGCGCTCTACGCCGACAAGCTCGAGCTGCCGTTGGGTGCCATCCCGATTCCCGAACGCCCGCGCATCGTGATTCTGAACAAGATCGATGTGCCCGAGGCCAAGGAATTGGCCGAGTTCGTGCGTCCGGAGTTCGAGAAACTCGGGCTGAAGGTCTTTGAGATCTCCACTGCCTCACACGAGGGTCTAAAGGAGCTCAACTTCGCGTTGTCTGCGCTGGTGCACGAGATGCGTGAGGAAGTGGCCAACCGCGAGCAGGCCGAAGAGGAGGCTCGCGTGGTCATCAAGCCATTGGAGACCAAGGGCCGCCGTCCGCGTCGCGCTGACGAGGGCGGCAGTGCGCTTGAGTTCACGGTCGAGCGCCGCGAACTCGGCAATGGCGAAGTGTTCTTCGAGGTGCGTGGCGTCAAGCCGGAGCGCTGGGTCATGCAGACCAACTTCGACAACGACGAGGCCGTGGGCTACCTGGCTGACCGCTTGGCCAAGCTGGGCGTGGAGGACGAGCTGCGCCGCAAGGGTGCTCACCCCGGCGACGAAGTGCGCATCGGTCGTGGTGCCCGTATGGTCGAATTCGATTGGGATCCGACCATCTCCGCCGGTGCTGAAATGCTCGACGGCTCCAACCTCGGTGCCCGAGGCAAGGATCTGCGTCTCGAAGAGCAGGACCCGCGCACGCACCGCCGCTCCAACGCCGAACGTCGTGCCCAATACCACGAGATGATGGACGCCCGTGCCGCCGTGCGCGACGCAATGATGGCCGAACGCAAGGCCGGCCACTGGGCCGACCCGACCGTTGACGACGATCGCCATGATGAGAACAGCCTCTTCGGCCACGGTGAGTCCAGCGAAGATGGTGAAACCGAGGAATAAATGAGCACTCCAAGTCAGGCCGAGGTGCGGCGCATGGTCGCAGCAGCCGGAACCATTGTCGTGAAAGTCGGCTCCAGCTCGCTGACCCAGCCGAGCGGTCACCTCGACCCGGACAAGCTCGACGCTCTGGCCGCCGCCCTTGCCCAGATACGACTGATGGGCGGGCGTGTAGTACTGGTTTCCTCTGGTGCTATTGCGGCCGGCTTCGGCCCGCTGGGCTTTGACGAACGCCCGGCCGACGTGGCTACTCAGCAGGCCACCGCAGCGGTCGGCCAAGGTTTGCTCATGGCTCGCTACGAGACTGCTTTTGGCCGTTTCGGTATTCGCGTAGGCCAGATTCTGATTACCGCTGAAGACACGATTCGTGCCACCCAGTACCGCAATGTGGAACGCACGCTGGACCGTCTGCTCGACCTCGGCGTGGTGCCGATTATCAACGAAAACGATTCGTTGGCCTCGAACGAGATTCGTTTCGGCGATAACGATCGACTCTCCGCCTTGGTAGCCAATCTGGTGCGGGCCGAAGCCTTGGTGCTACTGACCGACGTGGACGCGCTGTACACTGCACCGCCCTCGCAGCCCGGCTCCCGCCGTGTGGAATATGTGCCGAACGTTATCGATGCACTTGGCGACATCCAAGTCTCCGGCTCCGGCTCCAAGGTCGGCACCGGCGGCATGGTCACCAAACTCGAGGCCGCGCGCGTGGCGGCCGTCTCGGGCATCCCCACGGTACTCACCTGCGCCTCGAACGCGGGCCCGGCGATGATGGGCGATCCGGTGGGCACCGTGTTCGCACCGGTTAAGGCCCGCGGCTCATCACGCCGTCTGTGGATTGGTTTTGCCGCCGACCCGCGCGGCACGATTGTGGTCGATGCGGGTGCCGGCCAGGCGATTCGCGGCGGGCGTGCCTCGCTGCTGGCTACTGGCGCGCTCGAAGTGCATGGCGATTTTTCCGCCGGCGATCCGGTCTGGATCGATGCCGAAAGCGGCGAACACCTGGCCCGAGGCCTCGCCGGCTTCGATTCCGAAGAAATTCCGCAGATGCTCGGGCGTAACACCGCCCAACTCAAGCGTTTCCTCGGCCCCCAGTACGCCCATCCACTGGTTCATCGCGACAATCTCGTGCTCGTGTGACTGATGGAATCTGTCACACGACAGGTTTCATCACCATAGTGCGGCTCTGGCGATTTTTCGTGCTGTAGGTTTAGCATGGGAGCCATGACTATGGCGCAATGGCAGACTCTTTCCGACCGTATCAACACTGTGGCACCGAGCGCTACGCTCGCCGTCGATTCCAAGGCCAAGGCCATGAAGGCCGCCGGACTTGACGTTATCGGCTTCGGCGCAGGTGAACCGAATTTCCCGACCCCCGCAAACGTGGTCAAGGCTGCGGCAGATGCCTGCCTTGACCCGAAGAATTACAAGTACACGCCTACGCCGGGCCTGCCCGAGCTGCGCGAAGCGATTGCGGCTAAGGTGCTGCGCGATTCCGGCTACGAGGTCAATGCCGATCAGGTCGTGGTGACCAACGGCGGCAAGCAGGCCGTGTATGAATCCTTCCAGATCTTGCTCAACGATGGCGATGAGGTCATCATTCCCGCTCCGTACTGGACCAGCTATCCTGAAGCCGTCAAATTGGCGGGTGGCGTGCCGGTCGAAGTATTCGCCGGTGCCGACGTGAACTTCGAGCCCTCGCTTGAGGCGCTGGAAGCGGCCCGTACCGAGCGTACGAAGGCAATCATCGTCAACTCCCCGAACAACCCGACCGGAGCCGTCTGGAAGCCGGAAACCGTGGAAGCGATCGGTCGTTGGGCCGTCGAGCACCACATTTGGGTTATCTCCGACGAGATCTACGAGCACCTGAACTACGACGACGCGCACACCACCTACATCGGTGCCGCCGTGCCGGAATGCCGCGGGCAGTTGCTGGTGCTGAACGGCGTGGCCAAGACCTATGCGATGCCGGGCTGGCGTGTCGGCTGGATGGTCGCTCCGCTTGAGGTGGCCAAGGCCGCCACCAAGCTGCAGGGGCATATGACCTCCAATGTGGCCAACATCTCCCAGCGTGCGGCTCTGGCCGCTGTGGCCGGTCCGCTGGATGAGGTGCACGAGATGCGTAAGGCCTTTGACGCGCGCCGCCGTGCGATTGTGACCGCCTTGAACGATATCGAGGGCGTCAACTGCCCGACTCCGACCGGCGCGTTCTACGCTTTTGCGGACATCACCGCTTTGCTTGGCAAGCCGCTGGGTCCCAAGGGCACAGTGTCCGATACGTCCGCTGACTTTGCCGCCGCACTGTTGGATGAGGCCCACGTGGCCGCCGTCCCCGGCGAGGCCTTCGGTGCTCCCGGTTACCTGCGTTTCTCCTACGCACTGGCCGACGAAGACCTAGCCGAAGGCATGCGTCGATTCAAGGAATGGGCTAACTGAGAAGAGTCGCGTGCCCCGCACGTGCCACGCACATGCCACGCGCGCGACACGCGATTTGCGATAATCCACCGGAGCCGTTACTATAACGATTTGGCGGTTTCGCCGTGGCGAAGCGTTCTCTACGGAATGCACGCCGAGGTGGATTTTCACCTAGGGAAGTGGCGCAATTGGTAGCGCAACGGTCTCCAAAACCGTAGGTTGTGGGTTCGAGTCCCGCCTTCCCTGCCAAGTTTTCAATAATCAAGCAGCTGACGCGAGGTACGGAATGGCTAAGACGAACAACAGCGAAAAGGTAGTCAAGCCGAATGTCTTCATGCGTATCGGTCTGTTTATCAAGCAGATCATCGACGAGCTTCGCAAGGTCGTAACCCCTACTGCCAAGGAACTGTTCTTCTGGTCTCTGGCTGTGTTTATCTTCGTGCTGCTGCTGATGGCCCTCGTCACGGGCATGGACTTCGGTCTGGGCAAGCTCGTGCTGTGGGTGTTCGGCTGATCCGCACAACCTAAGGTGAATAACAACGCATGAGTGATGAACTGAATCTCGAGAACCTCGACGCCGTGCCGGCTGAGGAGCCTCTTGTCGAGGCTTCCGAAGCTGCTGCCGATGAGGCAGCTGCCCCGGCTGAACCGGTTGCTGACCTTTCCGCAGAATCTGACGCATCCGTCGACAATGCAGATGTTGAGTCCGCCGCTCCGGCCGTGACTGAGTCCGCTCCTGTTGCTTCCACTCAGACCGAGACCGTTTCTCTGGATGAGGACGAGGAAGAAGTCAACGAATCCGAGCAGGCCGAGGAAACCGATGCCGGTCAGCAGGCCGTTGACGAATTCTCCAAGTCCCTGCGTTCCCTTGATGGCAAGTGGTACGTGCTGCACACCTACTCCGGCTACGAGAAGCGCGTGAAGACCAATATCGAGTCCCGCGTCGCCTCCTTCGGCATGGAAGACCAGATCTTCCAGGTCGAGGTGCCGATGGAAGAAGTCGAGAAGCACACCGAAAAGGGCAAGAAGGTCATCACCCGCGTACGTGTTCCAGGCTACGTGCTGATTCGTATGTGGCCGGATGAGAACGCCCGCCGTATCGTTCGCGAAACCGAAGGCGTGACCGGCTTTGTTGGCCCGACCAAGGATCCGGCGCCGCTCTCCCGCAAGGAAGTCGTGGCGATGATGGCTCCGATGATCGCTTCCGAGGCACTCAAGGCCGCCGGCGACAAGCCTGCCGCCGCCAAGAAGCGCAAGGTCGAAGTATCCTACGCCGTTGGCGATCAGGTCACCGTCACCGATGGGCCTTTCGCCACCATGGCCGCCGTTGTTTCCGACGTGGAGCCCACCACTCAGAAGCTCACCGTGCTCGTGTCCATCTTCGGCCGTGATACGCCGGTGGAGCTTGGCTTCCACCAGGTTCAGAAGCTAGATTAACCCCAAACTTTGCAGAGCCCGACCATCGTGGTCGGGCTTTTGTGTTGTCCGGGTGGATTTGCATAATAGGAAAGCTTGTGTCTGGAGGGAAGACCCGCTAGCACAGCACAGCAATATAAGTTGCGGGAGGAGACCGACCACAGGCCGATTGCCTACAGCATGCACGGATAAATAATGAGTCAAGACCGAGCATGATGGCAGACAGCCGAACCTGAGGACGGCGACCATTCGAACCGCGTTATAGAAAGAAGAACCATAATATGGCTCCCAAGAAGAAAGTCTCGGCGCTGATCAAGCTCCAGATCCAGGCTGGCAAGGCCAACCCGGCCCCGCCGCTGGGCCCGGCTCTGGGTTCGCATGGCGTGAACATCATGGACTTCTGCAAGGCATACAATGCCCAGACGCAGGACAAGATGGGTCAGGTCATCCCTGTCGAGATTACCGTTTACGAAGATCGTTCCTTCACCTTCGTTCTCAAGACCCCGCCGGCTGCAGCTCTGCTGAAGAAGGCTGCTGGCATTGAGAAGGGTACCGAGAACCCGCTGACCCACAAGGTCGGCTCTGTCACCAAGGCGCAGGTTCGCGAAATCGCCGAGACCAAGATGGAAGATCTGTCTGCTCGCGATATCGAGGCCGGCATGAAGATCATCGAGGGTACCGCTCGCTCGATGGGCATCACGGTTACGGACTGATAAGGAGAAGGACAGATGGTAAAGCGTTCCAAGAAGTACCGCGAAGCCGCTGAGCGCGTCGATCGCAACAACCTCTACACCGCCAACGAGGCCATCGCTCTGCTCAAGAGCATGCCTGCCTACAACTTCGACCAGACCGTCGAGGCCGTGTTCCGTCTGAGCGTCGACCCGCGTAAGGCCGACCAGCTCGTGCGCGGTACCGTCAACCTGCCTCACGGCACTGGTAAGACCGCCAAGGTCCTCGTGTTCGCCCGTGGCCCGAAGGCCACCGAGGCCACCGAGGCTGGCGCCGACATCGTCGGTGATGACGACCTGATCGCAAAGGTTCAGGGCGGCTTCCTCGACTTCGACGCCGTGGTTGCTACTCCGGACATGATGGGCAAGGTCGGCCGTCTGGGCCGTGTGCTCGGTCCGCGTGGCCTGATGCCGAACCCCAAGACCGGCACCGTGACCATGGATGTCACCAAGGCTGTCAAGGACATCAAGGGCGGCAAGATCGAGTTCCGTGTCGACAAGAACGGCAACCTGAGCTTCCTCATCGGCAAGATGAGCTTCGATGAGTCCGCTCTGGATGAGAACTTCAAGGCTGTGGCCGACGAAGTCAAGCGTCTGAAGCCCGCCACCGTGAAGGGCCGTTACCTGACCAAGGCAACCATCACCTCCACGATGAACCCGGGCGTTCCGGTTGACCCGAACACCTTGGCCTGAGGCTAGCGAGCTTCAATAGCTACTGAAAGGGACTTCCCGTAAAGGGAAGTCCCTTTTTGCATATGCGATGACCGGTTGCGAGAAGATGAACCTGGATGGTCACGCAATCGAATTCTTGCAACACGCCGGTGAACACATGAATTTGTTACGCATCGGCAATGCAAAGACGGATTATTCTGGTATCAGAACAGTGCAAATAGGCTGTTTGCGACACGCCGAAGGAACCGTGTGATTGCAACGATTCCTGAGGCTTTTGCGCGCCTCGATTTGCGTGAATCCAAACATGCGTGTAAGTTATTTCCTTGCTGCCGCTCAGCGAGTGGTTCCCTTCGGTGGGGGCTGTGAGGTGGGTGAGTGGTGGTGGTTTGAGAACTCAAGAGCGTGTTTGTACTACTTCTTTATAGTCAATGATTGCCAGTTCATTCCTCGCCTGATTGCCTGTCGTGGTGGTCGGGTACCCGGGAGGGTTTGATGAGGGGTG
>NZ_VULV01000019.1:0-57379 GCF_009696495.1 Bifidobacterium sp. WCA-178-WT-4B
CCGTGGACTTGTCCCGGCCGATCCTCTCCGCGGTCCGACGGATGCCCGGATGCTGTTCGCAATGCAGCTTCTCGATCAGGATCCTCTCCTCGGACGACAGGTGCGAATACTGTTGACCCATGAGTGCAACACCTTCTTAAGTTAGAAACTTCGAACACTTCCAACCCTAGACAAGGTGTTGCACTTCTATCTAGAACCCGGGCGGACGATTGAGAAGTCATAATTCCGTTACACTAGCAAGGACAAGGAACTAAGGTATGCGAGGATTATCGGTATTGAGCAGGGCGTTGCGATGGGCGTTGGTGGGTATGACGTTTTCGATGCTGTCCAACGCGATTTTCGAGGGGTCGGTGATTCCTTCGATTCTGATCGTCGGACTGCCGGCATGGGTGATCGCGTTCCGCAAGACGTTCAATCTGGTCATCGACTTCGCTTCTCCGATATCCGCATGGATCGTGCAGCGGTTCGGCTCGTTCCGTTCGCTTGCGACCACGGAGGGCGTGGAAGGCGTACTGTGCCTGGCGGTCGCGCTGGTGCCCAACGGTTGGACGTATTGGAAGTGGCTGCTGCTGGCCCTGTCATGCCTGCTGCTGATGACCGGGCAGGTCATCGACGTGGCCTCCGAAGTGTTCGAGGTGGATGCGGCCGGCGACGACGATGACATGCTCGTCAAGTACAGCGGCTACGTCGCCGTGATTGCCAGCGTGGCCGGTACGTTGCTGGGCCAGGTTGCCGGATCGGCCTTGGCCAACGCCTCCATCATGGCCATGCTGCTCACCTCGTCGGCACTGTCATTTGCCTGCGCGCTGACGCGATTCCGCACCCGCGAGTTCATGCCGGGATTCGGCAACGATGGTGCGGGCGGCGATGACGGCGACGGCTCCGCCGACGAATCCACGGCGGCCGACACGTCACACGCGCCGCAGCGCACTCCGGTCACCCGCTTGACCCGGGTCAGACTGCTGATCGCATCGCTGCTGCTTGCGCTGATTCCGTCGCTGTGGGCAAGCTATGCGTTGCTGGGCATCGGCTCCCGGTACGGCAGCGATATGCTGACCGTGGTCTACGCATTCGGCGGCGTGGGCAGCATCATCGGATCGTTTGTCTACATGCGGCTCTCCGCAAAACTCGGCATGCGCGCCGTGTCCGCCATCGGGGCAATCGCCACGGCGATTTCCCTTGCCGCCGTACTGGTTCCCGAGTTTGCCGCGGTGTGCGTCGGATGGCTCATCAACAACCTCGGCTATGGCCTGCTGGCGCATGGCGTGATCGTATCGCGACAACTGCTGCTGAGCGGTGGTGACCTGGCCAAATTCAGCGGCCGTGCCAGGTTCGCGTATGCGATCGGCGGTGCCGTCGGCACGTGGGGCGGCTGGCTCGGCTCCGCCCACTGGCAGATACTCGCCGTCGTGGCCCTGGTACTGTGCGCTGGATTCATCCCGTTGCTCAAGGCCATGCCTGGCCCGGTACGGCACTGAGGTGACGGATGGGGCCGGCTGGCATCTCGTGCGCCGGGCGATTTCGGCAGATTTTGCCGTGCTGATGTATGCAGGTGTTGACGTTCGGCGAGGTTCCCAGCCACATTGCTGTGTGATTGATGCCGCTCGATAGGCATGTCAGGCCGGACACACCACGGTGATGCCGAATGGGCGACGGGCCGACGACCCGCATCATCGCAGCAGCCGGGTTTTGCCATCCTTGACAAGCAGGGCCTGCCGGTTGGTGAGGGGCTTGAGACTGAGATCGGCACCATACCGGTCGAGAATGCGTTGTGCGGCGTGGCCCATGGCCGTTGCATGATGGTGGGGGACCACGCGGAAATCAGCCAAGCCCAATCCTGCGTAATCGGTGAGATCGGGGGCTTTGTCCGTGCGGTCCATGAGCTTGATATAGCCGATGTCAGGTGCCGTGATGACCGAGCCCGCGGACTCGCCGATGTACGGCGTGCCGGCGCGCACCTGCTCGATGATGGCCCGGTCGGCACCGGTGCGGCGCAACTCCTGCAGGAGAAAGAACGTGTTGCCGCCGCCCACATAGATGCAGTCGGCCTCGGCGATGCTACGCGTGACGCGTTCGGCGGACCCGCTCGGCACATCTTCCACATCCAGTTGCTCCACCTCGAAACCGAGGCGTTGCAGCGCGTGTTTGCTCAACGCCGAGTGAACCGGCCCCCACGGTTCCACGGCGCTCGCCGTCGGGATGAACGCGACCCGCTTGCCTTGCGGATGCGGTTCGACTTCATGCACGGCGGACGAGGCGTTGCGGAATATCGAAGTCAGCAGCATCGTAACCATAAAAGCCTTCTTCACATATCGACTAGGCGACTATGCGGCAGTGTCGGCCTTGAATATACGGAAGTGTTCGTGCGTTCGCTCTGGGTATATCCGGCCTGATCAGCGGGACTCGGCCAATGTGATGCCGGCCGCCGTCATCTGTTTGCGGGCCGCGACACCGAGCTCCTCGCTGACCGATACGGTCAGGTCCTCGAACACGGTGACCTCGAAACCGAACTTCCTGGCATCGAGCGCGGTGTCCTTGACGCAATGCGATTCGGCGATGCCCACCACATCCACGTGACTCACGCCGGCGGCCTTCAGCGCATTGGCCAGCGTCTTGCCGGCGGATTGCTCGGCCGCAACCTCCTCACGGGTCTGGATACGGTCGGTATTGTCCTCGATGCCCTCAAAACCGGAATATGCCGCCGAATACTGGCCCTTCTTGAAATGATGATGGATAATCAGCGCCTTGATCGCCGGATGCAATTCGGCGTTCGGCGTGCCGGCCGCACCATGCTTCGGCCACGTGTCCACGAAATCCGGTTCCGCCGACCAGTGCGCGCCCGGCTCGATATGCCAGTCCTGCGTGGTTGCGATATACGCGTACTCGCTGCGATGCGCGTTCACATAATCGGCGATCCGCTCGGCGACCGCGTTGCCGCCTTCGACTCCCAGTTCGCCGCCTTCACAGAATGTCGGCTGCATATCCACCACAATCAGTGCCTTGGTCATCGTCATTCCCCCTATTGCCTTGGATTCGTTTTGAATATTGTCTCGAACTCGACGTGCGATTGCTCTCATCATAGCCATGCGCGGCCCTGTGGGGAAACGTTCGGGCTTACACTGCACGCAGCAATCGAATACAAGAACCAGGGGAGGGCGACCAAGACCATGCTGGACCATCTGACGTTGCACGTGAAAGACATCGACCGTGGCATCACATTCTACAAACAGGCGCTCGCACCGCTCGGCTATATCGTCAAGGCGCATCATGAGCCCACGCTCGGATTCGGCGTGGATGATGGAACCCTGCACTCCGATTTCTACGTGTCACCGATTGACGGGCCGGAGGCGGAGGCTTCGCCGGTCACGCCGGTCACACACATCGCGTTCCTGGCTGACAGCCAGCAAGCCGTGCAGGCGTTCCATGCAGCCGCGCTCGCCGCCGGCGGCCGAGACAACGGCGCTCCCGGTCCGCGCCCGTACCATCCCGGCTATTACTCCGCATTCGTGCTGGACCCGGATGGCAATAACATCGAAGCCGTCGTGGATTGGGCTCATTCGAACGAGTAAAAATCATATCCGTATCGTGCCTCAGGCGGCATCGACGGCGTAGGCTCCAGTCAGTCGGATTTGTGGTCGCGACGGCGTTATAGGTCACATCACGCAAGCGTGACGGTGACGGTCTGCTCGGCGGTTTCGGTGCCGGTCCATGTACCGGCTTTGCGGTTCCAATCCATGCCGTCCGCGTGCAGTGCGTCAATGCCGTATTGACGTGCATGCGTGACCAGCCAGCCTGCCGTCTGCCAGCAAAGTCGAGTGCGGTTGTCGGCGGACAGGCCGTCCGGCAGCGTGATCGTCAACGTTGTGCTGGCCGTATTGGTCGCAGCGCCGTTGTTCGTGCCGGTTTTGCCATTTGGGGGCGCAACCGAGACATTGACATTCGGCAGTGTACCGCCTATGGCGGCAACCAACCCGTCCGCGTCCGAGGAGATTGCTGGCTCCAACGCGCACGTGACGTCCGCCGACCGTTCACCGGTCAGCCCCGAGGCCCAGGCGCGTGCCATCGCATCCCATGTGGCATATAGTTCCGGGTAGCCTGAGCGCTGCACCTCCTGCGCGGCGTCCTCCACCGGAATCGTCTCCCAATCCGGCACCTGCAGCAGATGGTCGTAGAAGATGTTTGTCGCATAGGTCATGTCGGACACCTGCTCCGCCGTGCCCCAGCCTTGGCTGGGCCGCTGTTGGAACAGGCCGAGCGAATCCAAGTCGCCGTAGTCCAGATTCGTCAGCCTCGACTCCTGCATGGCCGTGGCGATGGCCACCGTCGCCGCGTGATCCGGCAGTCCGCGCGTGACGGCGATGTTCGCAATCAGCGCCGCGTTCTGCGCCTGATCAGGCGTCAAGGTGCGTCGGGCTCCGTCGGACGACACCGCCGCGCAATATGCTTCCTCGGCCGTGCGCGCGGTCTCGCGAGGCGTGAATAGCCGTGGCAGCAGCGTCCATGCCGCGATCAGCACCGCAACAACAAGTATGACGGCTGCAATCAGCGCGCCCGCGCCATGGGAGCGGCGTCTGCCGTACCGCACCTGTTGTCCCATTGCGCCTCCAATATTTCGGTGTCATGGCTGACCGTGACCGGCTGGCCTATGCAGCATGCGGGATTTGCCGTGTTCCGGCTCGGCCGTCATCATGACAGCGTGGCATATCCACCTGAACGGCGGCTGCGCCATCACGCGACTTCGTGACAATTCTTCACGCTTCATGACATCCGCGCAATCAGACCGGGGAATGATACGCCGACATCTGTATTGCAAGGTTGACGCGGCTGATAAGCCGATTCGCAATCGTCTATCTGTGTCTCAAGGGGCTGATTTGCTCGTTCCGAGACATCCACTTCCGTTTCGAGGGGCTGATGGCCGAGTAGCAACAGCTCCAAAACGGCGAAATGACGTTGGCGTGAAGCCATTCGTACTTGGGTTTTGGCCAATGACCAGCCCCTTGAAACGGAAGTGGATGTCCCCAAACCACGAAATCAGCCCCTCGAAACCGAGAATGGCGGTCGGGATTGCTCCGACACCAAGGGATCTACTGCCGCTATTGTGTGAAAGGCGATTTGTACCGGGTTGAAGGGGAGGAACACATGGCACTATTGCAGCCGTACTGCGCGATTGAGGGCAATGATGATGGATTGCCCGTCGTGTTCGTGCATGGCATGGGTGTGGACCATCGTTCGCTGATGATGCTCGACAAGGCGTTTGACGGCAATGATTCAATTCGCCGTATATATCTGGATCTGCCCGGTTTCGGCCGTACGCCGGCATTGCCCGAGCATGCCTGCGGGCTGCCGGAAATGGCGGATTGGCTGCAAACGGCCATTGACGGCCTTGTCGGTAAAGCGGCTCCATTCGCCATGGTCGGCAACTCGATGGGCGGTGCGCTTGTTCGCGAAGTATTGGCGCGCGAACCTCGCCGAGTGGCCGGTATGGTATTGATCGCGCCGGTCGTGGACCCGCAGCATGCCGGCCGGCATGTGGCCGAACATGTGGTTGCACAGCCCAATCCCAAGCTGACGCACTCCTTGCCGCAGGAACAGGTGTTCGATTTCATTACCATGGGCGTCAACCAGTCATTCGACGCGTGGCGACGCTACCAACGGTTCATCCTGCCCGGCGTGGCGTTGTGCGACCGTGCGGCATGCGAACGACTGGATCAGCGTTATTGGCTGGCCGATAATCCCGAGGAAATGCTCGGCACATATGCGGGTCCGGTGCTCATCGTCACCGGCAAGCAAGACCAGATCGTCGGATACGAAGACCAGCAAGCCCTGTTGCCGCACTATCCCAACGCCACCTTCGTGACGCTGGACAATGCCGGTCACAACGCGCACATCGACCAACCCGAAGCCGTCATCACGCTCGTGCGCGAATGGGTGGCTCATATGGCGTTCGCTCCGTTGAGCTGACGGTCTGCTGACGGTCTGCCGAAGCCTATATGTATACGAGCGACCAATGCCAGTTGACGCAATACACCTTGCATGGTATATCGTTTTTCGATATAGTCATATCGATGTTCGCGGTGTCGTCAAAAACGTCGGCACCTGAAAGGACCGGGCTATGAAAAACTACATGAACCGATGGGTGTTGCTCGCGTTGAAAGCCATCATGATTCTGGTCTGGCTGGCCTGCCTATGGGGCCAACTACTCGCCGTACCGGGATTGAGCGGCGCGCTGGCCGTCCACGCGAGCCAGACGTCGATGTACTGGTCATATCTCATTATGGGCGTGCTGTTCCTGCTCTGCATCGAAGCGGCGTTCGTGGCCGTATGGAAACTGTTCTCCTTGTCCGGCTCGGGAGCGAACTCGAGCAGGTGATTTGAGATGACGATTCGCATCAATCTCGACGTCATGATGGCCAAACGCAAGATTGGCGTCGGCGAGCTCGCCGAACAAATTGGCATCACGCCCGCCAACGTGTCTATTCTGAAGAACGGACGCGCCAAAGCCGTCCGCTTCACCACGTTGGACGCCATCTGCAAGGCGCTCGACTGCCAACCCGGAGACATCCTCGAATGGGAAGATGACGATTGATCGACACGCCACCGGCTCGAACTCATGGTTCAACTTGTAGTCTCTCCCAAAATCAATGATGCCCTATCATCCTGCAAGACGATAGGGCATCATCATGTGATTATGCGTAGCTGATATGTCGCGTTGTTATCACTCGGCGTCCGCGGCCGGTGCCTCCTTGGGCGCAGAGAGGAAGTGCCCCTCGCTGGGCAGCACGGCGTTCAGGATCACGGCCACCACGAACGCCACGGCGATGCAGTTCGAGGCGAAGATTTGTTGGAACAGTGCCGGGAACTGCGCGAAGATGTCGCTCACCTGGGTGAAGCCGATGCCGATGGTCAGCGAAAGCGCCGCAAGCGTGATGTTGCGCTGCGTGAAGCCCGCTTCGGCGATCATCTGGAAGCCCGAAAGAATGATGTTGCCGAACATCATGATCGTGCAGCCGCCGAGCACCGCCTGTGGCAGCGAGTTGAACACCTCGGCGATGGCCGGCACGAAGCTCGCCAGCACCAGAATCAGTCCGCCGGAGAGAATCACCTTGCGGTTGACGACCTTGGTCATGGCCACCAATCCGATGTTCTGCGCGAACGAGGTCAGCGGCAGGCATCCGAACAGGCCGGATACGGTGGAGATCAGGCCGTCGCCGGCGATGGCGCCCGCGGTCTCGCGTTCGGTGGGCGTACGGTTCAGGCCCACCTTGGTCAGCGCGGCGGTGTCACCCAGCACCTCGACCGAGGAGACGACGTACAGCAATCCGATCGAAATGATCGAACCCCAGTCGAACTCAGGCTTGAACGGCATGAACTGCGGCACGGACACGATGGCGAGGTTCTGGAAACCGGAGAAATCGACCTTGCCCATGCAGATGGCCGCCACATAGCCGACCACCAGGCCGAACAGCACGGACAGCTGCTTGGCCGTGCCCTTCATCAACAGCTGGAACGCCAGGCAGGCGACCAAAGATATAAGCCCGAGCGTCAGGTTCTGCCAGCTTCCGAAGTCCTTGGCTCCGCTGCCGCCGCCGAAGCTTGTGGCACCCACGTTAAGCAGCGAGAAGCCGATCGACGTGACCACGATGGCGGAGACGATGGGCGGCACGAACCGACGCCAATACTTGGCCGTCAAACCCAGCACGAGTTCCAGCAGACCGCCGACCATTACCGCGCCGACCACCGCGCCATAGCCTTTGTCCGCGCAGATCGCGACGGCGGCCGCCACGTAGGTGAAGGAGATGCCGGTGACCATCGGCAGACGCGAGCCGATGAGCCACGCGCCGTACAGTTGCAGGCAGGTGCCTAGGCCCGCAACCAGAAGGCCGGCCTGGATGATGGTGGCCGATTGGACTGGGGTCATTTTCGCGGCCGAGGCGACGATGAAGATCGGGGCGAGGTTCGCCACGAACATGGCCATCACATGCTGCAGGCCGAACGGAACGCCCTTCCAGAAGGATACGGGTGCGTCCAGCGAAGACAGCGCCTCAAAGGATACGGAATTCTTGGTTTTCTTCTCTGACATGATTCTCTTCTTCTCTCTGTTGCTCCCGCCGGCGGGAGCAGGCAATGTGCTCAGTGCCTAAATGTGATTTCGCCGGTCTCGGGATTCATGGACTCGACGATGGCCAGCGAATCCACATCGTAGCCTTCAGCGCGCAGCGTGTCACCGCCGCCCTGGAAGCCCTTCTCCACGGCGATGCCAATGCCCTCGACCGTGGCGCCGGCCGCCTCGCACAGGTTAATCAGACCGCGCAACGCCTTGCCGTTGGCCAGAAAATCGTCAATAAGCAGCACATGCTCGCCGGCGTTCAGATACTTCTTGGCCACGATCACCGGGAACTCCCTCTGCTTGGTGAAGGAATAGACCGTGGTGGTGTACTGGTCGCCGTCAAGGTTGATGGACTGCGCCTTCTTGGCGAACACCACCGGCACATTGCCGAAATGCTGGGCCGCCACACACGCAATGCCGATGCCAGACGCCTCGATGGTCAGAATCTTGGTGATGTGCTTGCCGGCGAAATGAGCGGCCCATGCCGAACCCATGCGGTCGAACAGACGCACGTCGCACTGGTGGTTCAGAAACGCGTCCACCTTGAGCACATCACCCGCCTTCACCGTTCCCTCGCTTTGGATTCGCTCCTCAAGTTCCTGCATTTGACCTCCCATTGCTGTATGTCAGTGAGTGATATGGATACTCGTAAGTGTACGTTGTCCTACGCTGACCCGTGCATGTGGTAAACATGAATGTCGCGAATCAAAGGGAGGCAACAGTGTACGACGAGCCGGAAGTCATTGCACGCAGCGCGCAGGAACTTGTAGGCGATCTGAACCCGCAACAGGCGCAGGCCGTGCAATATCGCGGTCAGGCGCTGCTGATCGGCGCCGGTGCCGGCTCCGGCAAAACCCGCGTGCTGACCCGCCGCATCGCCTGGATCTTGAGCCAGTTCGGCGCATGGCCGAGCCAGATTCTGGCCATCACCTTCACCAACAAGGCCGCCGCCGAAATGCGCGAACGACTCGGTTCGCTGATCGGCCCGGTGGCCCAGCGCATGTGGGTCTCCACCTTCCATTCCGCCTGCGTGCGCATTCTGAGGCGTGACGGCAAGTCCATCGGGCTCAAGTCCGGCTTCTCCATTTATGATTCCGCCGACTCCGAGCGACTCGTCAAAATCATCGCCACCGAATTCAACCTCGACATCAAGCGCTACACTCCACGCTCGATCCTCGGCCACATCTCCGACCTCAAGAACAACCTGACCGGCTGGAAGGAAAACCTCGCCGTTCACGCGCCCGACTTCACGCCTGGCCAGCGCGGCTACCAGTTCGGCACGGTGGGCGACCTTGAAGCCATCTATGCGGTGATCTACGCCGAATACGAGCATCGCTTGGCCCTGGCCAACGCCGTCGACTTCGACGATCTGATCGGCCGCACGGTCGAGTTGCTGCGCACCGACCCGGCCGTCGCCGAGTACTACCATCACCGCTTCCGTTACATTCTCGTCGACGAGTATCAGGACACCAACCACGCCCAGTACGTGCTTGTGCGCGAGCTGGCCGGCGTGGACACGGGGGAGAAGGCCATCCCGGGCGCGCCGAACGCCGGCAAGTCCGGCCCCGCCTGGATCACCGTGGTGGGCGATTCCGACCAGTCCATCTACGCGTTCCGTGGCGCCGACATCCGCAACATCCAGGACTTCGAGCAGGACTTCCCGAACGCCAAGACCATCATGCTCGAACAGAACTATCGTTCGACGCAGACCATTCTGGATGCGGCCAACGCGGTGATCAGCAACAACGAGGGCCGCAAGCCCAAGAAACTGTGGACCGCGCTCGGCAAGGGCGAGCCGATTGTCGGCTACGCGGCGGACAACGCCCAGCAGGAGGCCCAGTGGGTAGCCACCGAAATCGCGCGCCTGCACGCCGAAGAGGGCATCGCCTACTCCGACATGGCGATCATGTACCGCGCCAACGCCCAATCTCGCTCGCTCGAAGAGGCGCTGATCAACACGAATCAGCCGTATCAGCTCGTCGGCGGCACCAAGTTCTACGAACGTCGCGAAATCAAGGATGCGCTGGCCTATTTGCAGGCGCTCGTCAATCCGGACGACGATGTGAATCTACGTCGTATTCTCAACGTGCCCAAGCGCGGGCTTGGCGACCGCGCCGAAGGCGTGCTGCTCGCCTACGCGCGCGAGCATGGCACCAGCTTCTTCTACGCACTTATGCACTTGGATGAGATTGAAGTGCCGACCCGCACCGCCACCTCGCTACGAGCATTCCGCGATCTGATGGGCGCGCTCTCGCAGTTCACGCGCGCGCACGACTCCAAGCCCAGCGAGATCGTGGCTGAAGTATTGGAGAAGTCGGGCTTAAGGGCCGAACTTGAGAAATCCGTGGACCCGCAGGACGCCTCCCGTCTGGAGAACCTCTCCCAGCTGCAGTCCACCGCAGCCGAATTCGAACAGAACACGCCTGACGCCACGTTGTCCGCATTCCTGGAGACCACCGCGCTCGTGGCCGACTCCGACCAACTACCCGGCGAGGCGGAGGACTCCGGCAAGGTGACGCTCATGACCTTGCACACCGCCAAGGGCCTCGAATACCCGGTGGTGTTCCTGACCGGCATGGAACAGGGCACCTTCCCGCATTCGCGTTCGATGGAAGACACCACTGAACTGCAGGAGGAACGCCGACTCGCCTATGTGGGCATCACACGCGCCAAGCAGAGACTGTATGTCACGCGCGCCGCCGTCCGCTCCCAGTGGGGTCAGGCCGCCGACATGATGCCCAGCCAATTCCTCGACGAGATTCCGGATCCGCTGATTGATTGGAAACGTCGTGAAGCCGGCGTGGAGCGTATGCGCGCCAACTGGGAGACCGATGGATTCGCCGACGATTTGGGCGGTTGGGATGATGACGATTTCGGCGGCGCCACGTTTGGCGGGTCGTCGACGTTCGGCTCGCGTGGTTCGTCCGGTTCGGGTTCGTCCTATGGGTCGCGGTCGCGGTATGGGTCGTCGTATGGCTCGGGTTCCGGCTCCTCGTCGTATGGTTCCCGTTCAGGTTCTTCGTACGGTTCCCGTTCATCATCATATGATTCCCGCTCCGGCTCGTCCTCCTACGGGTCTCGCTCCCGTTCGGGGTCGTCTTACGGGCCGCGTTCCCGTTCCGGTTCTTCATCCGGTTCATATGGCGGTACCCGTGGCGGCAAGGTCACCACGCGCCGCACCACACCGAAATCCGGTTCGACCGGCTCTGCCGTGCCCAGCTCGAAGCTCACCAAGGACAATGGCCTGAATATCGCCGACTTCGCCGTGGGCGACATGATCAGCCACGATCAGTACGGTCTCGGCAAGGTCACCGACGCGCAAGACAAGGGTCGCAATTCGGTAATCACCGTGGACTTCGGCTCCGCCGGCGTCAAACGCCTCATGCTCCGCGTAGCGCCTATTGAGAAGTTGTAGATAAATTGGCCCCTCTGACGAGGGGCTGAGTTATATACCAAATAAATTCACAAAAAACAAGACTTGTGTTCTTCATCACTATCTGGGCATAATGCGGAGGTTGCGCCTACGAGCCTTGGAAACAGGAGAGAGGAAAAAGTAGTTATGAAGAACAAGCTGTTTGCATCCGTGCCCAATATTCTGCTCGGTGCGCTGATTACCATCGCGCCCCAGACCTTTGCGCACGCCTGCACCGGCCATGACATGCCGGGTGCCTGCCATCACTCGCAACAGGCGGCCACCGGCATCGGCGTCATCATCCTCGTGTTCGGCGTCGTGGCTTTGTTCGTCGCCCCGCAGATTCGCATCGGCCTCAATATCGCCGCCGCAGCCAACGCCCTGCTGCTACTCGCCGTACCCACCTTCCTGATCGGCATCTGCAAGGGCGCGATGATGCACTGCCGCATGGTTATGCTGCCCACGCTCATCGTGCTCGGCGTGCTCACCATCGTGTTCGCGGCCATCGCCATCTGGCTCGACTCTCGCGCCGCCAAGCGCAACTGATCGAGCAGACGGCCGGAGCCCAGCCATTCCGAACGCTGGACTCCGGTCTCGCTTATTGCAACCGCACTATAAGCAACATAAGGACTCATCGTGCCATCCCATATCGTATTGCGCGGCCTTCCGATTGAAAACCTCAAACGCAAGCCGTTCCGCACCGGCGCACTGCTCGCCGTCGTCACCATCCTCGCGCTGACGTTCTTCGGCGGCACCATGCTGACCATGAACCTCAACACCGGCATGACCAGTATGGAGAAGCGCCTGGGCGCCGACCTTATGGTCGTGCCGCAAAACACCGCGCAGAAGGCCGAAGCGCTGCTCACCAGCGGCAATCCCAGCACTTTCTATTTCACCAAAGACATCGCCGACGAGGTCATGCAGGCCGACGGCATCGCACAGGCCACCGAACAGACCTATATATCATCGCTGGCCGCCGCCTGCTGTGCCGAAAAGCTGCAGATCATCGGTTACGACCCGGACACTGACTTCGTCATCGAACCATGGGTCGCATCCCAGTTCGAAGGCCCCCTTGAAGACGGTCAGATGATTGCCGGCGCGAACGTCAACGTGTCCACCGACGGCACCATCGAACTCTACGGCCATAAGTGGCCGGTCGTCGCCCAGCTCGCCAACACCGGCACCAGCCTCGACAATTCGGTGTTCATCAACCAAAACACCGTGCCTGATATGGTCGCCGCCTCGGCCAAGGTCTCCAAGCAGGTCATGCCCGCCGAATATGCCGGCAAAGCCGTCTCCACCGTGATGATTAAGACGCAGCGGGGGTACGAAGCGCAGACCGTGGCTGAGAACATCAAGCGTCTTGACTCCCGATTCGCCGATTTGGGGTACGTATACCCCGGCGGCATCACCGCCAACACCAGAACTTCGCTGACCGCGCTTGTCACCTACCTCAAGATTTTCGTGGCGGTGATCTGGGTAATGGGCGTGATTGTGCTGCTCGCCGTATTCGCCTCGTCGGTGAACGAACGCAAACGCGAATTCGCGTCCCTGCGCATCATGGGCGCCACGCGCGGCATGTTGAATGCCATCATTCTGAAGGAATCCGCCATCATCGGTCTGATCGGTGGCGTAATCGGCGTCGGCGCGGCCAGCCTGGTGATTTTCCCATTCAGTTCGCTGATCGGCAAACAACTTCAATTGCCGTATCTGCAAGCCAGCCCGGTTGCGGTGATCGGATTCATTGCCGTGACCATTGTGTGCTCTACGGTCATCGGCATCATCGGTTCGCTGGCCACCATGTGGCGTCTCGGCCGGCCCGAAGCCTACCTGACCCTGCGAGAGGGGGAGTGATATGACTGAGACAACTACGCCGCTTCAGCCGACCACGGTTGGGCCGACCAAGCTCCCGCCGACCACGCCAGCTCAGCCGAACGCGCCGACTGCGCCGGATTCGCCGCACGTAACCGAGACGCCCTCCCCGGACCATCTGCTGACCTTGACGGACCTGACCCGCCAGTTCGTCCGCCGCGGCACGCCGTTCGACGCCGTCAGCCACGTGAACCTCATCGTCGATGCCGGCGAATTCATCGCCATCGTCGGCCGGTCGGGCAACGGTAAAAGTACGTTGATCAACATGGTCGCTGGGCTGATTCGCCCGACCTCGGGAACCGTGAGCGTGGCTGGACGCAATGTGGCCGACTTGGGCGACAAAGCACTGTCCGTGCTGAGGAATCGTACCATCGGATTCGTGACTCAAAGCCAGACCCTGCTCGGCAACCTGACCGTGCTCGACAACGTGATTCTGCCCGCAACGATGTTTCCGGAGCCGCTGCCGTTCGCCCAAAACGCAGAAGCAACGGATGCCGTTGCTCAGGTGGACGCTGTTGCGTCGACCGATGCCGTGGCACAAGCCGCTGCCACCAATGATGAAGCAGCCGCCGACCCGTTCATGCCGGATGTCATTGCGCCAATCACAGACCGGGAAAACACGCCGTCAAACACGGCTGCGAGCCGTCCGGACCTGTTCGCCACCCGAGCTCGCATGCTGCTCACCCAGCTTGGTGTCGCCGATCTGGCAGACAGCTACCCGCGCGAGCTGTCCGGCGGTGAAATGCGGCGCGTCTCCATCGCCCGCGCGCTGATGAACCAGCCGAGCCTGCTCATCGCCGACGAGCCGACCGGCGACCTCGACCAGGAGAGCACCGACATCGTAATGCGTCTGCTCAAAGACCAAGCCAACAACGGCACGGCGATTCTCATGGTCACCCATGATCCCGATGCACTCGAATACGCAGACCGGGTGTATCGCATGGACGCCGGAGTGCTGTCCATAGCCTCGGTGTAATATGGTCTGCTGGTGTCTGCCAACAGGTAGATACCGTCTGGAGTCATAGCCCATCAGCGGGTCGGCGGTAGGTGATCGCAAGAAAACCAACCCGTTCGTGTTCGTTCACGACGAAGCGCTGGGGAGGCCCGGCTCAGCGCTTGCCAGGCATATGCAAGGCAAGCGTTCCGTTCAGATAACGACAGAAGGATTAATCCAATGACGAACGTTCAGCGTTCTCGCCGTCAGGTGCGTCTGTCTCGCGCCCTCGGCATCGCACTGACCCCCAAGGCTCAGCGCATCTTCGAAAAGCGTCCGTACGCTCCTGGCGAGCACGGCCGTGACCGCCGCCGCACCGAGTCCGATTACGCGGTGCGTATGCGCGAAAAGCAGCGTCTGCGCGCTCAGTACGGCATCTCCGAGAAGCAGCTTCGCGCCGCTTACGAGAAGGCCACCCGTACTGCCGGCCAGACCGGTAACGCCATGCTGACCGACCTCGAGACCCGTCTCGACAACCTGGTGCTGCGTGCCGGCTTCGCCCGCACCACCGCCCAGGCCCGTCAGTTCGTGGTGCACCGTCACATCCTCGTTGACGGCAACATCGTGGACCGCCCGTCCTACCGCGTCAAGCCCGGCCAGACCATTCAGGTGAAGGCCAAGAGCCAGACCATGGTTCCGTTCCAGATCGCCGCCGAAGGCGTGCACCGTGACGTGCTGCCTGCGGTCCCCGGCTACCTCGACGTGAACCTGCCGTCCCTGAAGGCCACTGTGACCCGTAAACCGGAGGTCGAAGAGATCCCGGTGCAGGTCAACATCCAGTACGTGGTCGAATTCTACGCCCGCTGATTCGGGCCCCCTTATCTGAAACATCAGAATCAAGGACATACCGCTTGGACCCCGCTCCCGCAAGGGACGCGGGGTTCTCGCGTTCCGGGGCGCGGGCGTTTTCCCGGAGACTGGATGAGCGGAATCACGCCGTTCTGCTTCCTGGAAGGCGTTTCGTCGAGATTGGCGGGAGCTTGCGTCAGCAGGCGTCGATGAAGGCGCTGAGGATGCGACGTTGGTTGCTATCGGCGCGGTGGGAGAACTCAGGATGCCATTGGACGGCCCAGACGAAACGCTTGGCCGGCATCCGGACCGCCTCCACGATGTCGTCCGGGGCGGTGGCCATCGGTTCCAGTCCCTGGCCCAGCGTGCGAATCGCCTGATGGTGATAGCTGTTGACGCCCAGCGTATAGGCGCGCGGATGATACGGCCTGCCGAAGGAATCGACCTCATCGGCCTCCGCCTCACTCGGGCCGTTGTCTCCCAGCGGCCACAACGCGCGGGCCAACGGCGAATCGGGCGCTATCGACACTTCGTGGACCACCGGGTCATACGGCGGTTTGTCGCCATGATGCACGACCGGGCTGGGATGCTCGTCCGGCAGATCCTGCCACAGCGTGCCTCCCAAGGCGACGTTGAGGCTCTGGATGCCGCGGCAGATGCCCAGCAATGGCTTGTCCGCCGCGATGACGGAGGGAATCAGACGCTCCTCCATCCGGTCGCGGGCCTTGCACAGTTTGACCGTCTTGGGGCCGGCCGCCTCGCCATACCGTTCCGGATCCACGTCGTGGCCGCCGGTGACCAGGAACCCATCGCATTGGCTGACCAGCTGTTCGATTGTAGTCTCGTCGTCGGTCAGCGGCAGCATCACCGGGATGCCACCGGCTTCGGCGATGCCGTCGAAATAGCCGGGCAGCATCCACAGGCTGTTCAATTTGTCGTCCCACAACGGGACCACGCCGATAAGCGGACGATGGGCCATCGATACCTCCAAATACAGACTTACTGATAAAGCGACTCAACTTGCTACAGTCTCAAACCTGAAAATTGTACCAGTGTGACTTGCGGGCGGAGCCTACTGCATAGCTTAGGGAGGTAGGGATTTCAATCGAGGGCGGCTTATCGCTCGTAGTGTTCCAATTCGGCGAGTGAATACACCTGAGTCCAATGGTGCGGCTGCAGGTCGCGCAGCGGCACGAACAACGGATGCTCTCCCTGATTGTTGTCTGAAACGGCGCACATCACGTCGTCGCCCCAATAGCCCAGCCGTTCCTGACAGATGCCGCATGGAGACAACACGGTGAACGGGGCGTGTTCGTCATCGCGTACGACGCAGATGGTGTGGGTGACACGGCGATCAAGCTTCATCGCCTCGCACATCGCTCCGACCTCGATGCATAGCGAAGCGGCGGCATTGGGTGTCTCAATCGCCACGCTCGTGACGATAAGTGCCTCCGAGCCGTTGCTTCCGTCATGTTTACCGTTGTCTTTGCCGGCGAGTCGCATCGCCGCCGCGCCTCCCCATCCTGTCGGATACCTTCGCTCGATCAGTTCCACGGCACTGCGATACAGCGCTTCCTCGATATGACGCTCCACTGGAGCCATATGGTCACCTCGCGTAATCGACCTGCCATCGGTGGGCAGGCGGGATTCAAACCATTACTAGTCTAGGGGGAGATATCCTTGACGCATGCTTATCGTCGAAGTAGTTGTGGCCGTGGTCGTCGGCGTGTTTTTGGTCGGGGTCTATCGTGATGCAAAGAACGGAACGTTGCCTTTGCAGAATTCGGTAGGCATCAAAACGCCGGCAACAATGTCATCCGAAGACACATGGAATCGGACTCACAAGCAGTACGCTCCGATATTCCTTGTTGATGCATGTGCCCTGTTCCTCATCGCCCTTGAAATCATCATTGGCGGGGGGCCATGGAGAAGAGCTTCAACAACACGGCATCGGAGGTATTGATTGCGTTGGTGGCCACGCTTGTTGTCATGGTGCTGGCCAATCTGGTCGTCGTTGTTTTGGCAGATCGGTCTGCACGAAAATGAGATAGCTTGGTGAGAAGCCGCTATGTCGGACTTGCTGAAACAACCAACCTCGCAACGGGGTAAAAAGTAAGAGAGCGACGAATCGGGATTCTCGGAGGTGTTATATGTTGGATATTCAAGATGATATCAGTAGCTACCTTGCCTTTTCGCACTATATCGATTGGAATGAACCGAGTGTGCAAAGAAAAGCCAAGGAACTAAAAGACTCCACTGAAGGCGAAATCGAACTGGCAAAAGCCGCCTACTATTTTGTTAGAGATGAAATCAAGCATTCATGGGATGTCCAAGACAAAAGAGTCACGGCAACAGCCTCAGACGCATTAAGGGAGGGCGTCGGTATTTGTTGGGCAAAATCTAATTTATTGGCCGCCCTATTAAGAGCAAATGGCATTCCTGCCGGAATATGCTATCAAAGGCTTACGTTAGGCAGTACGCCTGAAAGCGGATACTGCATCCATGCCTTGAATGCCATTTATCTGAGATCCATTGACCGATGGATTCGTGTAGATGCAAGAGGGAATAAAGAGGGTGTACAAGCAGACTTTTCTGTTGACGATGAACGTTTGGCTTTCCCCATTCGGAAAGAGTACGATGAGATGGATTATAAAACTGTGTATGCCGAACCGTTGCCGCAGACAATGAGCATTCTTGAAAATAGTACAGATGCTCTATACATGTATCTGCATTCGCTGCCCGAAAGAATTTGACGAATTCATTTTTATCGGGAGGCAGGAGGCAGCGGCTGTTTCGGACTGCATTAGCGGTTAGCGGGGAACGATTCGCCCGCGACAACAGCCCATCACGCCAAACTTGACAAGAGTGACGTCGGTGACCCGTGCTGCGGCAAGCACCTCGACAGGGATGGTGACGGTATCGGTTGCTCTCAGGCTAGTAGGCCCGGATAGAGTTCGTTGATCGCCCAGGCGACGCGGCCGGCATCATATGCCGAAAGTCTTCCTGTCGGGCCGTCGTCGAGGAAAAGATTGCTTGGCAGCCGCAGCAGTTGCGAGCATTGTACGGCGCTGGGCTTGCTCAGTCCCGCGTCCTGCCAGTCACGCAGCACCACATAGCCCGGTTCGTCGCGCCAGGTGTTGCCGGTGACCTTGGTCACCAAGGCGATGCGGGTGCCGTCGTCCCATTGGAGGATCACGCTGGGACGGTTCTGCGCTTTGCCTGGCTTGTCGGGAAAAGCGAACGGCACCCACCATATCTCGAACTGGCGCGGATCAGTCTTCATCATCGTCCCAACCCTCCGGCAGGATCACGGCACCATCACGTATCTGGGGCGTCACGATGCGGGGATCATCCATGTTCGCTTTGAACAGGGGATATCCCTCGTTGTCTTTTTCGAATGAAGGGCGGACGCTTGGCGTGAATGGCAGACGCCCGTCGCGTACCAATTGTCTGAGAGACATTTCGGCAAACGTGCTCAGGTTCAACCCCATGGCGTCAAGTATGGCGATGCCGTCACGCTTGGTCTGCGCATCCAGACTGATCGTGGTCTTCTCCTTGATAGCCATCATTACTCCTTATAACAGTGGTGTGACATACGTATATCATACCTCAAATCAGTCATGTCAGCTGGGGCCCGTTATCTATTTGTAAGTGCAACATCCTTGTTCGCGGCTGATTCTGGCGGTTCGTCGGCGAATGCCTCGGCGGGGGTGCGGTGGCCGAGCGCTCGCATGGGCCTGTTGTCGGTTTCGTCGACGGTCTCCTGCGGTTCGCGTGCCATGGAGGGGGCGACGGGCCTGCGTTTTAGCGGACTGCGGTAGCATGGGAACCATGATTCTGCATTTGCATCTGGTTCGTCATGGGCAAACCACGTTCAATAAATACAACCGTCTTCAGGGATGGTGCAATGCGCCGCTTACCGCATCCGGACTTGCCGATGCCGACAGGGCCGGGCACAAACTTGAGGGCTATGATTTTGCGGCGGCATATTGTTCCGATACTTCTCGCGCCGAAATCACAGCGAAGCGAATTCTCGATATCAATGAGGCTGCCGGACATGCACGGCCAGAACTCACGGCCGATATGCATTTCCGCGAACAATGCTACGGATACTTCGAGGGTCAGGACATGTCGCTGGCTTGGACCGCTGCGGGTGGACCTCACGGCGCGAAGGACTACAACGACATCGTAGCCAAATTTGGTCTGGCCGCCTCCCGTGATTTCCTGAAAGAGGCCGACCCCTTCCATGACGCGGAATCCGATGAAGAATACTGGACGCGCGTCGAAGGAGCATTCCAGCTCATCGCCAGCAACCCCAATCTCAAGGATGGCGATGATGTGCTTCAGATTTCGCACGGTAACACGCTGCTCAGCCTCGGCCACCGTTTCGGAGGCCCCGATCTTGACCTTAGCGAACGACCGGCCAACGGCTCGGTAACCGTACTCGACTTCGACACGACCAAACCGTTTTCGCAGGCCGTGACCATCGTCTCATACGGCAAATAGCGTATTTCATCGTCAGTTGCACGGGTAAATAGGGGAGGAGTGCTACCCTTATCCGAGTAAGTGTGACCTCAAGGAGGCAACAATGGAAGTCGGAGAGATCGCTGGCCTGATCGCGGCCATCGCGTTCGCAGTATTGGCCGGTTTCATGATCTATCCGCTGATCAGGCTGGGCAAGATGTTCGACCAGATTTCGCAGACGGTCCGGGAATCCGGTGAGCATGCCATCCCCGCATTGGATGAGGGCGTGACCACCGTCAAGCAGGTCAACAAGTCGCTTGAGGATGTCAACAAGATTTCCGCCGCGGCTTCCACCACCGCCAACAACGTTGGTGCGTTGACCGATTTGTATGGCTCCTTCCTCGGTAAGCCCATCATCAAGATTGCTTCCACCTTCTACGCGCTGAAAACCACGGGGCAGTCCTTCCTTGCGAAGAACGCCGCGAAAACCACCGTCAACGACACCGCCGAGAAGGGGGAGTGATGTTCAAACGCATCTTCTGGGTCGGCGTCGGCGTGGCCATCGGAATCGTTGCCGTCACCAAGGCACAGGCCTATGTCAAGGCCAATACGCCTGATGCGGCACGCCAGTTCCTGCTTGGCCCCGATCAGGACAATGTGCCGATGAAAACACTCGAAGGGTTGGTCAACGAGTTCAATGCCACCCGTCGAGCCCGCGAGGCTGAGCTCAACCGTCAGTACATCGAGCGCGCCAACTGACACGCGCATGCCGCCTTGCCATCTAGTCACTGAACCAGCTAGAACAAACTAGTCCTCATAATCCAGTCTTTTTCCACCAATACCAGGCGCAACTGCGCCCATTACCCAAACAAGGAGTTCATCCGCTCATGCGCACTGCGGACATCGCAAAGCGATACCTCGATTACTTTGCCAAACATGATCATCTCGTCATGCCTTCGGCGTCCCTGATTTCCCCGAACCCCACCACGCTGTTCACCATCGCCGGCATGGTGCCGTTCATTCCCTACCTTCTTGGTGAGCAGACCCCGCCGAAGCGTCGCATGACATCGAACCAGAAGTGCGTGCGTACGCTGGATATCGATGAGGTCGGCAAGACCACCCGCCATGGCACCTTCTTCCAGATGCTTGGCAACTTCTCCATCGGCGATTACTTCAAGGAAGAGGCCATCCACTACGCCTGGGAGCTGCTGACCACCCCGCAGAGCGAGGGCGGTTACGGCTTTGACCCGGAAAAGCTGTGGGTCACCACCTTTACCGACGATGAAGAGGCCCGTTCCATCTGGAAGAACGAGGGCTTTGATCCCGAGCACATGCAGATTTTCGGCATGGAAGACAACTTCTGGACCACCGGCGGCCCTGGCCCCGGCGGCCCCTGCTCCGAGATCTACGTGGACCGCGGCCCCGAATACGGTCGTGATGGCGGTCCCGCGGCCGATGAGACGCGCTTCATCGAGATCTGGGACCTCGTGTTCGAGAACTACGAGGTCGACAACGTCAAGTCCAAGACCGACCTGCACATCGTCGGCGAGCTTGCCCAGAAGAACATCGATACCGGTGCCGGTCTGGAACGCTTGGCCTACCTGATGCAGGGCAAGCAGAACATCTACGAGACCGATGAGGTCTTCCCGGTCATCGAGGCCGCCGAGCGCTTGTCCGGCCGCAAGTACGGCGAGGACGAGGCCGCGGATGTCAAGTTCCGTGTCGTGGCCGACCACGTGCGTTCCGCGCTGATGATTATGTCCGATGGCGTGCGCCCGTCCAACGTCGGCCGCGGCTACGTGCTGCGTCGTCTGCTGCGTCGCACCGTGCAGGCCATGCGCGTGCTTGGCGTGACCGATCCGGTGATTCCCGAGCTGCTGCCCGTCTCCAAGGAGGCCATGGTCGCCAGCTACCCGGAGCTTAACGACACCTTCCACGATGTCTCCGAAGCGGCCTACGGCGAGGAAGATGCGTTCCGTCGTACGCTGGAGAACGGCATCGAGATTCTCGACGTGGCCGTCAAGAAGGCCAAGAAGACCGCCGACCCGGTGGTCTCCGGCTCTGATGCGTTCACTCTGCACGACACTTACGGCTTCCCGATTGAGCTGACCCTCGAAATGGCCGCCGATCAGGGCGTGAAGGTGGACGAGGCCAAGTTCCGCGAACTCATGGCCGAGCAGAAGTCCCGCGCACGCGCCGACGCCCTGAAGAAGCGCCACAACGTGGACCTCTCCGTCTACGACGATTTCAAGAAGACGCTCGTCAGCCCGATCGACTTCCTCGGCTACACGGATATGTCTGCCCGTGCCAAGGTGATCGGCATCATGCAGGAAGGCAAGGGCTCCGTGCCCGCCGTGACCGGCCCGGCCAACGTCGAGGTCATTCTCGACCGCACCCCGTTCTACGCGGAGGCCGGCGGTCAGCTTGCCGATCAGGGCGAGATCCTGTCCGACGACGGCGCCGTGCTCGAAGTCGACGATGTGCAGAAGCCCATCAAGGACCTCATCGTCCACCAGTGCCGTCTGACCGAAGGCACGCTGGTCGTCGGCGCCGAAGTCAACGCCAACATCGACCTGGCCCGCCGTGGCGCCATCGCCCGCTCTCACACCGCCACGCACATGGTGCACAAGGCGCTGCGTGAGGAGCTTGGCCCGCAGGCCACCCAGCGCGGCTCCGAAGACGCCCCAAACCGTCTGCGCTTCGACTTCCAGTGGTCCAAGGCCCCGGCCAAGTCCGTGATCTCCGCAGTCGAGGAGCGCGTCAACGACAAGCTGCGAGACAACCTCGCCGTGACCACCAAGGAAATGAAGTTCGACGACGCCATCGCCCTCGGTGCCATGCACCTGTTCGGCGAGAAGTACGGCGACATCGTACGCGTGGTCTCCATCGGCGAAGACGGCTGGAGCCGCGAGCTGTGTGGTGGTACCCACGTGGACCACGTTGGCAAGATCGGCATGGTCAACATCCTGTCCGAAGCCTCCATCGGCTCCGGCGTGCGTCGTGTCGACGCCGTCGTGGGCCAGGGTGCCTATGACTTCAACGCTCGTGAGCATGCGCTGGTCTCCCAGCTGTCCGACAAGCTCAACGCTCGCCCGGACGAGCTCGCCGAGCGTGTGAACGCCCTGCTCGCCAAGCTCAAGGAATCCGATCGTCGCTTGGCCTCCATGTACGAGTCCCAGCTGGCCGCCTCGGTTCCGGCGCTGGTTGCTGACACCAAGAACTCCGCGGCCCCGGTCAAGGTGGCTGTCAAGAACGTGGGCCACTTCGGCGCGGTCGACGCCCTGCGCAAGACCGTGCTCGACGTGCGCGCACAACTCGGTGAAGACGCCCCCGTGGTGGTGGCCCTCGCCGGCGTGAACGAGGATGACAAGCCGATGGTCGCCGTGGCCACCAACGAGGCCGCCCGCAAGGCCGGCATCAAGGCCGGTGATCTGGTGCGTGGCGCAGCCAAGGTCCTCGGCGGCGGTGGCGGCGGCAAGCCGGACTTCGCCCAGGGTGGCGGTGTCGATGCCTCCAAGATCGGTGAGGCCCTCGAAGCGCTCAAGCACGAGGCGCAGAAAGCCTGATTCCGCCAGTGGTGTGGTTAGGCGTTGATTTGGGTAATGCCCGGGTCGGACTGGCACTGTCCGACCCGGAGCTTACCTTTGCACACCCTGCTGGCAACATTCATGTTGCCGGCGACTATTTCTTTGCTATTGACGAGGTCCTGAACGTCATCGAAGACGAACATGTGGACCATGTAATCGTCGGATTGCCCCTGCAGATGGACGGTACAGAAGGCAAAAGCGCCAAAAAAGCGCGCAGGTGGGCGGCCAATCTGGAGAAGAGGCTGCAAGCAGAGAGTGAAGACAGTGATTCTACGGAGTATCAGATTCCGCAGGTGTCATTGATAGATGAGAGATTAACAACAGTCAGTGCGCATCGTCAACTGTTCGAGGCCCATAAAGCTTCGAACAAGCACAGGCCGGTGGTTGACCAGCAGTCGGCAGTGGTGATTTTGCAGACGGCACTCGACCGTACCCGGGAGTAGTGAGGTATCGGTTATGACCGATGATTTTAACGAGTTCTTTGATGACAACACGCATTGGGTCGAACAGGGGTCAGAACCAATGCGCGGGGCCAAGCCGCCAGAACCGCCGAAATCCCGCAAGGAGATGCGCAAGCGACGTGCACATCGCAAGCGCAAGCGTATCAGTGGCATTATCATCGCTATCGCCATCGTCGCCCTGCTTATCGGCGGCGGCTATTTCGGCGTAACCAAGCTCATCGCATGGCGCGACAGCCGGAGCAACCAGTCGACGGCCATCGCGGACTATCCGGGACCGGGCTATGGCGAGGTCGAATTCACCGTGAGCGAGGGCCAAGGCGCTGCGGAGATCGCCGATAATCTGCTCAAGGCCGAAGTCATCAAGTCCACTGCCGCGTTCACCAGCGTGGTCAACGCCAATAGCTCGACACTCTATCCTGGAACGTTCACATTGAAGAAGCATATGGCCGCATCCGATGTGATCGCCGTTCTCTCCGACACCAACCAGGCGGCGGGCTTCCTTGAGGTTCATCCCGGTGAACGTGCCACCGATGTGTTCGCCGACGCCGCGAAGCTTTCCGGCATTTCCCAAAGCGAATTCGACACGATTATCAAGAACAAGGGTAAGAATATTCTGCCCAATGAAGCGGGCGGTAGCTTTGAGGGATGGCTGGAGCCGGGAACCTACAACGTCAAGAGCATGAAGAGCGCTTCGGAAATCCTCAAGGCCATGGTCGATAAGCGTATCGCCAAGTTGGATGAATTGGGCGTGCCGACCGGCAGTGACCGCGAACGGGTGATGATCATCGCCTCTATCGCCGAGGCCGAGGTCAACAAAGCCGATTACTACGGCAAAGTGACGCGAGTCATCGAGAACCGTTTGGAGCAGGGCATGTCGTTGGGCATGGATTCCACCGTGGCCTATGGCAATAACGTCAAGCCCGCGCAGGTGACCACCGAGATGACCCAGGACGAGTCCAACCCGTACAACACGTACAAGATCTCCGGCCTGCCGCCTACGCCGATCAGCAATCCCGGCGATAGCGCCATTCAAGCGGCACTGCACCCCGAAAGCGGCAATTGGCTGTACTTCTGCACGGTCAATCTGGACACCGGCGAAACCAAGTTCGCCGCAACCGCCGATGAACATGACCAGAACGTGGCCGAACTACGCAAGTGGCAAGCCGAAAACCAGTAGTCATCCCGTTAGCTTCCTTCGCTTGGGGAAGCTGATCGGACATTAGTCTCTTCATTGGCTCCCTCGCCGAGGGGAGCTGTCCGCAAAGCGGACTGAGGGGAGCACTGCGGGGAATGTAACGCTCGACTTAAGCCCGGGGCTCCCGCAAGCGGATGGAGGAGAAATCTAGGACAACACCCCAACCACCACCGCCACAATCGCGCCCGCCAATATCACCGGCACATACGGCACCTTGCCCGCATGTGCCGGTGATGTGCGTTGTGGGTCGAATCGCGTCCACAAGGCAATCCATGTGATGCCGGCAACGCCCATCGCCAGCCACCAGACCACCACAGGCAACAGGCCAAACAGTCCGACAGACAATCCCATAGGTATCAAGGCGGTCACATCGCCGAATCCCAATGACCGCGGCACCAGCAACGCCAACGCGAACTGGATCAGGCAACATAGCACGGTGAACAACAGTGCCTGCAACAGCACGAACAGGTCGTTCGCCACCACTCCATACGCGAAATCGGCGGCCAACTGGATTAACGCGCCCACGGCCACCCATGCGATCGGCACCCGCCGATGACGAACATCCTCAATGGACAGTGTAAGCCCACATAGCAGACCGGGTAGCGTGAACAGGTATGGCATGGCTTAACATTAACCCCTAGTTAGACGTACTCATAGACGTACACACATGAAACGAGGGAAGTTATGCTGCGTTGGCAGACGGCAGGGGAGTCTCACGGAGAAGCATTGGTGGCCATGATTGAAGGGTTGCCGGCCGGCGTGCGCATTAGCACGGACGATATCGTTTCCGCACTGGCACGCCGTCGACTTGGATATGGCCGTGGTGCCCGCATGAAGTTCGAGCAAGACAAGGTCCGTCTGCTGACCGGTGTACGCCACGGCCTGACCCTCGGCTCGCCGGTGGCCATCGAAATCGCCAACACCGAATGGCCGAAGTGGACCGAGGTCATGAGCGCCGATGCACTCGACCATGACCTGCCGCGCGAAGGCCGCAATGCGCCGCTGAGCCGCCCGCGCCCGGGCCACGCCGATCTGACCGGCATGCGCAAGTATGGTTTTGACGACGCCCGCCCGGTACTGGAGCGCTCCAGCGCCCGTGAGACCGCCTCCCGTGTGGCCTTGGGCGAGGTGGCCAAGCAGTTCCTGGATCAGGCGTTCGGCATCCGCACCGTAGCCCACGTGGTGGCGCTCGGTGGCGTGCAGACCAACCCTGATTTGCCGTTGCCCACACCTGACGATCTGGAAGCGTTGGATGCCTCTCCCGTGCGTACGTTGGATAAAGAGGCTGAGGTCCGTATCATCGAACGCATCAATGAAGCCAAGAAGGCCGCCGATACGTTGGGCGGCGTGATTGAAGTGCTGGCTTACGGTGTGCCTGCCGGCATCGGCACGTATGTGGAGTCCGACCGCCGACTGGACGCGGCTCTGGCCTCCGCGATTATGGGCATTCAGGCGTTCAAGGGTGTGGAGATCGGCGACGGCTTCCTGGAAGCCTCCCGCCCCGGTTCGCAGGCGCACGATGAGATCGTGGTCAACGCCGACGGCCGCATCGACCGTCTGTCCAACCGCGCAGGCGGCATTGAAGGCGGTATGTCCAATGGCCAGGTGATTCGCGTACGCGGTGCCATGAAGCCGATTCCGTCCATCCCCAAGGCCCTGCGTACGGTCGACGTGCTGACCGGCGAATCCGCACAAGCCATCAACCAGCGTTCCGACAGCACCGCCGTGCCTGCGGCATCCGTGGTGGCCGAGGCCATGGTGCGTCTGACTTTGGCGAAGTACGCGCTGGATAAGTTCGGTGGAGACAGTGTTGCCGAAACACGGCGCAACCTTGAGTCGTATCTCGCCTCGTGGCCGGAGCACATGCGCTGAACGAAGGGCGTATGGTTTCGTGATGACTGCCGCGGAACCATCAGCAACTGTACCCACTAATCGTCGAGAGGATTCGTAGATTATGACCGCACGCCCCCGCGCCGTCATCATCGGCATGATGGGAGCCGGCAAAACACGTGTCGGTAAGGAAGTGGCGCATATGTTGCGTCTGCCGTTCGCCGATGCCGATGTGGAGATCGAACGTGAAGTGGGCATGAAGATTCCCTCCTACTTCGAGGAATACGGTGAGCCGGCATTCCGCGAGGTCGAGGCCGATCTCATCGCCGATATGCTTGAGGATTTCGACGGTATCTTTTCGCTGGGCGGTGGCGCTCCCATGACGTCCTCCACCCAGCATGCCCTCGCCTCCTACATCGACCATGGCGGTCGTGTGGTCTACCTTGATGCCGATCCGGCGGAAGCCATGGAACGCGCGAACCGTGGGGGAGGCCGGCCCATGCTCAATGGCAACGCCAACTCCCGTTGGAAAAAACTGTTCAAGCAGCGTGACCCGGTATTCCGCGAGGTCGCCAACGTTCATGTCCATACCCGGGGGCTTACGCCTCAGGGCGCAGCGAAGAAAGTGATTGATATGGTATCTGAGCGAGCAGTGCATGTTACCGGATCGGCAATTGAGCCGTATGATGTGGTCATTGGCGAAGGTGCCATGAACCATCTGGCCGACGTGCTGGGACCCAAGCCCGCCAAGATCGCGCTTATCCATACCCAGCCGGTGCAGCGACACTCCGATCGTGCCCGCGCCCTGTTGCGTCAGGGCGGCTATGAGGTTTCCGACATCGTGATTCCGGATGCCGAACCCGGCAAGACCATTACCGTGGCCAACGGCATTTGGGAACGCCTTGGCAACGAAGGTTTCACCCGATCCGATGCCGTGGTGGGGCTTGGCGGCGGTGCCGCAACCGATTTGGCCGGTTTCGTGGCTGCCACGTGGATGCGCGGCGTGCGCTATGTAAACTGCCCGACCTCGCTGCTGGCCATGGTCGATGCCTCCACCGGTGGCAAAACCGGCATCAACACCCCGCAGGGCAAGAACCTCGTCGGCTCGTTCTACACGCCTGCCGGTGTGCTGGCCGACACCAAGACGCTGGCTACGCTGCCCAATGACATCTTCATTGAGGGTCTCGGCGAAGTCGCCAAATCCGGTTTCATCCGCGACCCCGAAATCCTGCATATCCTCGAAGACCACGCAGCTGAACTGCGCGCTTTCGACGGCTCTACATTCCTTGGCTCGCCGCTCGAAGACGTGGTTGCCGAGCTCATTGAGCGCACGGTAAAGGTCAAGGTCTACCACGTCTCCTCCGATTTGAAGGAGAAGGGTCTTCGTGAATTCCTCAACTACGGGCACACGATGGGCCATGCCATCGAAAAGCTCGAGCACTTCCGCTGGAGGCATGGCAATGCGGTGGCCGTCGGTATGGTGTATGCCGCCGAGCTGGCCCATCTGATTGGTTACATCGATCAGGATCTGGTTGACTATCACCGCTCGTTGCTCGCTTCGCTGGGTCTGCCGACGTCGTGGCATGGCGGCTCGTTCGACGACGTGCTCGCATTGATGCATCGCGACAAGAAAGCCCGTGGCAACGAACTGCGTTTCGTGGTCCTTGACGAGATTGGTCACGTCGTACACCTCGACAACCCGCCCGCCGACGCCGTAGAAGAAGCCTTCCATCGTATCCAGCAATAATTGAACGGCCACAGGCCGTGCCGTTCGCCATCCCCTCAGAAAAAAGTACTTGGCTCCCCTCTAACGGAGGTGCCCCGGAGTCGGATCTACCTTCTTCCTCCCTCTGATGAGGGAGGTGCCCCGAAGAGGCGGAGGGAGAGAAGCACAAACAAAAGGAGTCCCGATGACCAAAGTCATCGTTGTCAATGGCCCTAACCTCGGACGTCTCGGCGTCCGCCAGCCCGACGTCTACGGTCGTCAAGACCTCGACACCCTGCGCAAGCTCTGCGCCGAATGGGGCAAGGACCTCGGCCTCGAAGTCGAGGTGCGTCAGACCGACGACGAAGCCGAAATGGTGCGCTGGATGCACCAAGCCGCCGACGAGAAAACCCCGGTGGTCATGAACCCCGCCGCCTTCACGCACTATTCGTATGCTCTCGCCGACGCCGCGCACATGGTCATTGATGAGAACCTGCCACTTATGGAAGTCCATATTTCCAACCCGTCCGCCCGCGACGAGTTCCGCAAGCGTTCCGTAATCAGCCCTGTGGCCACCGGCACCATCACCGGCATGGGTTTCTACGGCTACAAGCTCGCGCTCGATGCTGTGGCGCACTTGCTGAGCGAATAGAACCAAGCCCTCCAGCCAATCCCGGGTATCAGTCGACGTTGAGCCCGGGATTCCTGTTCCGACGAATCGGACCAGAATCCTCGTCCTGGTGCGCCCTATGGACCTGAAGTGCGCCGTGTATTCGACCATATGCTGGCCAAGGCAGGACGAGACGGGCCGCCTACGCGCGACTACACCGGCCACGTCATGAACACGCCGGGTCATACACGGATGATAGAGTGAAATTCCATGGTTAGAAGAACACATGGTAATTCTCAAGAACACGTCACCAAGCATATTTTCGTCACTGGCGGCGTTGTCTCCTCTCTCGGCAAGGGCCTGACCGCATCTTCGCTCGGTCGTTTGCTGCGCAGCCGCGGTATCCATGTTCTGCAGCAAAAGCTCGATCCGTACATCAACGTCGACCCGGGCACCATGAACCCGTTCCAGCATGGTGAGGTCTACGTGACCGAAGACGGTGCCGAAACCGATCTCGACATCGGCCACTACGAGCGTTTCCTCGACGTCTTCCTGAGTCAGAAGGCCAACGTCACCACCGGTCAGATCTATCAGGAAGTGCTGCGCAAGGAGCGCGCCGGCGAATACCTCGGCCAGTGCGTGCAGGTCATCCCGCACATCACCAACGAAATCAAGTCTCGTATGCGCGCCCAGGCTTCCGATGACGTGGATGTGATCATCACCGAGATCGGTGGTACTGTCGGCGACATCGAGTCCCAGCCCTTCCTTGAGGCCGCCCGCGAAGTGCGTCGCGATCTCGGCCCGGACAACTGCATGTTCGTGCACGTTTCGCTGGTGCCGTACATTTCCGCCGCCCACGAGCTCAAGACCAAGCCCACCCAGCACTCCGTGATGATGCTGCGTCAGCTCGGCATCTCCCCGGACGCCCTCGTGCTGCGTTCCGACCGCCCGCTCAACCAGTCCATCAAAGACAAGATCTCCCTGATGTGCGACGTCGATGCCGAAGGCGTGGTCAACTGCGTGGATGCGCCGAGCATCTACGATGTGCCGAAGATTCTGTTCGAAGAGGGCCTTGATGCTTACGTGGTGCGTGAGCTCGGCCTGCCGTTCCACGATGTCGATTGGGATGAATGGGCAGACCTGCTTGAGCGCGTCCACCACCCCAAGCATGAAGTCAACATCGCCATCGTCGGCAAGTACATCGATCTGCCGGACGCCTACCTGTCTGTCACCGAGGCCATCAAGGCCGGAGGCTTTGCCAACTGGGCCAAGGTCAACGTCAAGTGGGTTGCGGCCGACCGTTGCGAAACCACCGAAGGTGCGGCCGCCGCTCTCGACAACGTCGACGGCATCGTGATCCCCGGCGGCTTTGGCATCCGCGGCATCGATGGCAAGATCGGCGCCCTGAAGTTCGCCCGTGAAACCAAGCTGCCCGCCCTTGGCCTGTGCCTGGGCCTGCAGTCCATGGTCATCGAATACTCCCGCCACGTGCTGGGCATTGAAGACGCGAACTCTTCCGAGTTCGAGCCCGATTGCGCCAACCCGGTGATCGCCACCATGGAAGAGCAGAAGGACATCGTGGCCGGCAAGGGCGACATGGGCCACACCATGCGTCTTGGATCCTACCCGGCTGAGCTGGAGGAAGGCTCGCTGGTCGCCGAACTGTACGGCACCACGCATGTCACCGAGCGTCACCGCCACCGTTACGAAGTCAACGTGGCGTACAAGGATCGTCTGCGCGAAGGCGGCCTGCGCATCTCTGGCCAGAGCCCGGATGGCGAGCTCACCGAGTTCGTGGAACTGCCGCAGGACGTGCACCCGTTCTATGTGGCCACCCAGGCTCACCCGGAGTTCAAGTCCCGCCCGACCAAGCCGCATCCGCTGTTCGCCGGTCTGGTCAAGGCGGCGCTCGGCCATCAGGCGGCCCGCTGACCGTGGATCCCGCGCGGTCGGTCCGCGCACGATGAAGGCGTGACGGCACGGCATCTCAGGATGCTTCGCCGCCACGCCTTCGCCGTTTGGCGCCATCCGTGATGCCGCATGGCCCGATGGCGCCCGCATGTAATCAAGCCCACAGCCAATATGCGTCAGGGCAGCTAGTGTTTGCACTTGGGTTCTGCTAGGTTTTCATAGGGTTAAGTGTGATACAAGGAAGGCAGGATGGTGACCGAAAACACAGCACCAAACGCCGCCGCTGACGTGGAGATGAGCCAGTATGTGGCTGATCGTACCCGCGTCAACGAGGACAAGATCAAGAAGGATGACGAGATCATCAGCCAGTTCGGCGACTACAACTATGGTTGGCATGATTCTGATGCCGCCGGCGAAGCCGCAAAACGAGGCATTGATGAGAACGTCGTACGCGCGATCAGCGCCGACAAAGGCGAGCCGCAGTGGATGCTCGACATGCGTCTGCGTGGATTCAAGGCGTTCCTCGAAAAGCCCATGCCCGATTGGGGTGTGGATCTCTCCGGCTTCAACGCCGACGACTTCAAGTACTACGTCAAGCCGATCGAGAAGCAGGCGAAGTCGTGGGAGGAGCTGCCGGACGACATCCGCAACACCTACGATCGCCTTGGCATCCCGGAGGCGGAGAAGAACCGCCTCGTCTCCGGCGTGGCTGCCCAGTACGAGTCCGAGGTGATCTACAACTCCATTCGTGAGGACCTGAAGAAGCAGGGTGTGATCTTCGTCGACACGGACACCGCTGTGCGCGAATACCCTGAACTCGTCAAGAAGTACTTCGGCACCGTCGTGCCCCCTGAGGACAACAAGTTCGGCGCCCTCAACACCGCGGCATGGTCCGGCGGCTCGTTCGTATACGTGCCGAAGGGCGTGCACGTGGACATCCCGTTGCAGGCATACTTCCGCATCAACACCCCGGCCATGGGTCAGTTCGAACGTACGCTGATCATCGCGGACGAAGGCTCCTACGTGCACTACGTGGAAGGCTGCACCGCCCCGATCTGGTCCGAGGACTCGCTGCACGCCGCCATCGTCGAGATCATCGTCGAGAAGCACGCCCGCGTGCGCTACACCACCGTGCAGAACTGGTCGAACAACGTCTACAACCTCGTCACCCAGCGTGCCTACGTGCGTGAGGGCGGCACGATGGAGTGGGTGGACGGCAACATCGGTTCCAAGGCCACCATGAAGTACCCGGCCTGCATCCTCGCCGAACCGTACGCCAAGGCATCCACCATGTCCCTCGGCTTCGCCGGCAAGGGCCAGTACCAGGACACGGGCGCGAAGATGATTCACCTCGCCCCGCACACCAGCTCCACCATCGTCGCCAAGTCCATCTCGCGCGGCGGCGGCCGCTCCGCCTACCGCGGTCTGGTCAAAATCGTCAAGGGCGCGTACGGTTCGTCCAACTCGACCGTGTGCGATGCCCTGCTGGTCGACGACTTCTCCCGCTCCGATACCTACCCGCACGTCGACGTTCGCGAAGACGACGTTTCGATGGCCCACGAAGCCACCGTTTCCAAGATCTCCGAAGACCAGCTCTTCTACCTGATGAGCCGAGGACTCACGGAGGAAGAGGCGCGAGGCATGATCGTGCGCGGCTTCGTCGAACCGATCAGCCGCGAGCTGCCGATGGAATACGCGCTTGAACTCAACAGACTTGTGGAACTTCAGATGGAAGGATCGGTGGGCTGATTCCGATGACCGACAACACAACACCCGTCAAGGAAATCAAGATTCCGGTCGCCGACCCCAACGACCCGTACGCGATTCCGGCCGCCATGCCGTCCTCCGTGGACCATGCCGTGCGTTCGTTCAACGCAGGCGACTACCCGGAGCCCAGCCGCAAGCAGGACGAATGGCGCTACACGCCTATCGAGCGCATCAACGAGTTCTTCACCGTGTTCAAGCCTTCCGGCGAAACGCAGATCGAAGTCTCCATGATTGACGGCTCGCCGTTGGCCGAAGGCGTGAAGCTCAGCCAGATCAAGCTCGGTGAGGGCCTGTCCGGCACTGTGTCCAAGCCCAACGACCGCGTCTCCGCAGTCGAATGGGAATCCGGCCACACCGCAACCATTCTGGAACTGTCCGGTGAGATCGCCCAGCCCGTGCTCGTCAAGGTGCACGGCGCGGGGGAGGACCTCGACGCTTTCCATCTGGTGATCGCCGCCGCCGACAAGGCTCATGCGGACGTCGTCGTGGAACACGACGGTGACGCACGACTGGCCGAAGGCGTGGAAATCACCACCGGCAAGGACTCGCACGTCTCCACCACGTTCGTTCAGGAATGGGCCAAAACCGCCAAGCATGTGGCCAACCACCGCATCCACGTCGGCGAAGGCGCATCCCTGCGCCACTCCGTCGTGACCTTGGGCGGCGACATCGTCCGCATCCGCATGGATCAGGACTTCGGCGGCGAACAAGGCGACCTCAACATGCTCGGCATCTACTTCGTGGACCCCGGCGAGCACATCGAACACCGCACGATGGTGGTACACAACCAGCCCGACTGCAAGTCCCGCGTGGTCTACAAGGGCGCGCTTGACGGCAAGGGCGCGCACTCCACTTGGGTGGGCAACGCGCTCATCCAGCCCGCCGCCCCCGGCACCGACTCCTACGAGCTCAACCGCAACCTGGTCCTGACCCCGGGTGCCATCGCCGATTCCGAGCCGAACCTCGAAATCGAAAACGGCAACATCATCGGTGCCGGTCACGCCTCTTCGGTGGGCCGCTTCGACGACGAGGAACTGTTCTACCTCGAATCCCGCGGCATCCCCGAAACCGACGCCCGCAAGCTCGTTGTGCGCGGCTTCTTCGGCGAACTCGTCGAGGAGATCGGCATTCCCGCCATCTCCGAACATCTGATGACCGTGATTGACCGCCGACTGGCCCGTGGCGAAAACGACGCCATGGCACAGGTCCTCGAAGACAAGTAAGAACAGCATTTTTAGGAGCACAACAATGTCAACACTCGAAATCAAGGACCTGCACGTCCACGTCGAAACCAAGGAAGGCATCAAGCCGATCCTGAAGGGTGCCACCCTGACCGTCCACTCCGGCGAAACCCACGCCATCATGGGCCCCAACGGTTCCGGCAAGTCCACTCTCGCCTACACGTTGGCCGGCCACCCCAAGTACGTGGTCGACTCCGGCGAGGCCCTCCTCGACGGCAAGGACATCCTCAAGATGACTCCGGACGAGCGCGCCAAGGCCGGCCTGTTCCTGGCCATGCAATACCCGGTCGAAGTACCGGGCGTGTCCATGACCAACTTCTTGCGCACCGCCAAGACCGAAATCGACGGCGAGGCTCCCGGTATTCGCCAGTGGGCCAAGGACCTGTCCGCAGCCATGAAGCGCCTCAAGATGGACCCGAAGTTCGCCTCCCGTTCCGTGAATGAAGGCTTCTCCGGCGGTGAAAAGAAGCGCGCCGAAGTGCTGCAGCTCGAACTGCTGAAGCCGAAGTTTGCCATCCTTGACGAAACCGACTCCGGCTTGGACGTGGACGCCCTGCGTATCGTGTCCGAAGGCGTGAACCGTGCCAAGGAAGCCAACCAGTTCGGCATCCTCATGGTCACGCACTACACCCGTATCTTGAAGTACATCAAGCCGGACATCGTGCACGTGTTCGCCGACGGCCACTTCGTCAAGACCGGCGGCCCTGAGCTGGCCGACGAACTCGAAGAGAACGGCTACGACCAGTACCTGCCCGAGGGTGCTGATTCCGAGTCCGCGCTGGCCTGAGTCCGTGACCGTGGGAGCGCCTGACATGCCCTATTCTCGACACGCTCCGGGCCGCTCAGGCCAAGTCGTTACGGTCGCGAACAGGCCATGTCCGACTCCCACTCGTTTCGTACAATTGTTACGTAAGTAGGGGAACATAATGGTTGATTTTAAGGAGATTCGGGGCGAGTTCCCGATTCTGAATCAGGAGATTCACGGGCACCCGCTCGTGTACCTGGACTCTGCGGCCACCTCGCAGAAGCCGAATGTGGTGATCGACGCCGAGGCGAACTTCTACCGTACGATCAACGCCGGCGTGCACCGCGGTGCCCACGAGCTGGCGGCCCGTAGTACCATGGCTTTCGAAGAGGCCCGTGCCAAGGTCGCCAAGCTGGTCGGCGCGAATGCAGCGGAAGGCGAAGAAGAGATCGTCGTCACCGGTGGTGCCACGGCCGGACTGAACCTGCTCGCCACCGCATTCGGCAATGCATCGCTGGGTCGTGGGGGAGAAGCCGCCAAGCGTTTTGCCCTGAAGCCGGGCGATGAGATCGTCGTCTCGCGTGCGGAACATCATTCGGTGCTGCTGCCATTCCAGGAGCTGGCCTACCGTACCGGTGCCACCTTCAAGTGGATCGACCTGACCGAGGACGGCCGTGTTCGCACGGACAACCTCGACGAAGTCATCACCGAACGCACCAAGGTCGTGGCCGTCACCCACGTGGGCAACACCACGGGTGCCATCACCAACATCGCCCCTATCATCAAGCGTGCGCATGAAGTAGGTTCGATCTTCATCTTGGACGCGTGCCAGTCCGTACCGCACCTCAAGGTCGATTTCCACGCGCTTGATGTGGACTTCGCCGCCTGGAGCGCGCACAAGATGTACGGTCCTACCGGCGTCGGCTTCCTGTACGGTAAGCGCGAACTGCTCGAAGCCCTGCCGCCGGCCAACTTCGGCGGCTCCATGGTCGAGCTCGCCTACATGGACCACGAGGCCCAATACATGGCCCCTCCGGCCCGTTTCGAGGCCGGCACCCAGCCGGTCGCCCAAGTGGTGGCCGCAGGCGTCGCCGCCGAATGGATGATGAACATCGGTCTTGAGAACATCGAAGCCCATGAGAAGACCATCGCCGCCGAACTGCTGAAGCTCGGCGACATCGATGGCATTCGTATCCTCGGACCGCGCGAAAACGTGGACCGCATCGGCACCGTGGCGTTCGACGTGGCCGGCGTGCACCCGCACGATGTGGGCCAGTTCATCGACGCCCAGGGCATCGCGATTCGCGTGGGGCACCACTGCGCCCAGCCGGTACACCGCCACTTCGGCCTATACGCATCCAACCGTGCCTCCTCCGGTGTCTACAATTCGGTCGAAGACGCCCAAGCATTGGTCGAAGCGGCCAAGGGCATCCGTAAGTTCTTTGGAGTGGAGTAAAACAGAACACCATGAACGAATTTGGTATGAGCGGGGATGACCTCGAACAGATGTACCAAGAGGTCATCCTCGAGGCGTCGAAACATCCGCATGGCAAGGAATCCTTTGCTCCCAACGCAGCGGTCGAACAGTCCGCGGACGCAGCGGCCAATGTCACCGTACAAGCCAGCCACGAATACTGCACGCCCGGTGAATCGCACCAGTTCAACCCGACCTGCGGCGACGAGGCGACCATCCATGTCGAAGTCTCCGATGACGAACCGCACACCATCAAGCGATTGGTATGGGACGGCCACGGCTGCTCCATTTCGCAGGCCAGCCTGTCGGTGATGGTCGATCTGGTGGACGGCAAAACCGTGGACGAGGCCATGGATCTGGAACAGACATTCCACAAGCTGATGGAATCGCGCGGTGCCGGTCTGGACGACGATAACCTGGAAGAAAAGCTCGGCGACGCCGTGGTATTCCAAGGAGTGTCGAAATACCCTATGCGCATCAAATGCGCTCTGCTAGGCTGGGAAGGGCTGAAGGATTCCATCGCCAAAGCCCTCGCTGCAAAGAACTGAGGAAATATGTCCAACGATAATTTGGTTCCCGAACCACAGCCGTCCGTTTTCGATGCCGTCAACGGCGTCCTGCAGGACGAGGAGGCCGCTCGCCGCGTGATGGCCAACCCGGCCTTGGCCAAGGGCTTCCCGAACGGACGCCCGATCGAGCACTCTGCTGCGTCCGGCGATGACACCTGTGCGTGTGGCGGTCACCACGGCAGATGCGGTTGCCGGGATGACGAACAGTCCGATGGCAGCGAGATTCCGATCAAGGCGATTGACGATATCGGCCGCGCCACTGCCGAAGACGTGCGCGAGGCACTGCATCAGGTGATTGACCCGGAGCTTGGCATCGACGTGATCGATTTGGGTCTGGTCTACGGCATTGAGATCGATGAGCTAGGCCGCGCCATTATTACGATGACGCTGACCACGCCGGCCTGCCCGCTGACCGACCTTATCGAGGACGAATGCGCCTCCACACTGGCCGGTCTGGTCGAGGAGTTCCGCATCGACTGGACGTGGGACCCGCGCTGGACCATGGAGCGCATCACACCCGAAGGCCGCGACCAGCTCGCCGCCCTAGGCTTCAACTTCGACAACGTGCCAAAGTACTGATAGCGCTTAGTAAGCTCCCTCTGATGAGGGAGCTCTATACGAGAAAAGCCCCGCATGATACGGGGCTTTTCCATGTCTGGACTGGTCAATCAGTCATCGACGATGGTGTTCTTCGGGACAACCGTGATGCCGTCTGGCGTGACAGTGAAGCCGCGGGCCAGATCGTGCTCGGTATCGATGCCGACAGTGGAGTTTTCGGTGAGCACCACATTCTTGTCAAGAATTGCCTTGTACACGCGGGCACGGCGGTTGATGATCACACCGTCGAACAGCACGGAATCGACAATCTGTGCCCACGAATGGATACGCACATTGGGGGAGAGCACGGAGTGGTGCACTTCACCGCCGGAGACGATCACACCGGGGGAGACGATTGAATCGGTGGCGTGGCCCAGACGGTCGCGGCCCGCGTGCACGAACTTGGCTGGCGGCAGGTTGCCGGACATCGTGTAAATCGGCCAATCCTGGTTGTATAGGTTGAACTCGGGCACATAGGCGATCAGATCCATGTGTGCATCGTAGAACTGCTTAATCGTACCGACGTCGCGCCAGTAAGCGTGATCAGTGGCCGTGGAGCCTGGAATCTCGTTCGAGTTGAAGTCGTAGACGCCGGCCTCGTTGCGAGAAGCGAAGTACGGGGCGATGTCGCCGCCCATGTCGTGCTTGGTGTCGGCAGCCTTCTCATCGAGAGACAGAGCCTCGAACAGGGCCTTGGTGTTGGCAACGTAGTTACCCATGGAAGCCAGAATCTGGTTCGGATTGTCCGGCAGACCGGTGGTGGTGGCCGGCTTCTCTTGGAAGTTCTTGATCATGTTCGGGTGATCGTGATCGACCTCAATCACACCGAACTGGTTCGATTCCTCGATGGGCTGGCGGATACCGGCCACGGTGAACTCAGCACCGGACTCGATGTGTTGCTGAACCATCTGTTCGAAGTCCATGCGGTAGACGTGGTCGGCACCCACAATCACCACGATGTCCGGCTGGACATCCTCGATGATGTTAATGGTCTGGTAGATGGCGTCGGCGGAGCCGAGATACCAATGCTTGCCGAGACGCTGCTGCGCGGGCACAGGGGAGACGTACGAACCAAGCAGCGGGGAGAAACGCCAGACCTGGGAGATGTGGCGGTCAAGCGAGTGAGACTTGTACTGGGTGAGCACCACGACCTGACGGTACCCGGAGTTCACCAGATTGCTCAACGGGAAATCGATCAGACGATACACACCACCGAAGGGAACGGCGGGCTTCGCGCGATCGCGGGTTAACGGCATCAGGCGGGTCCCCTCACCACCTGCAAGCACAATCGACAGAATCTTGGGGTTCTTGGCCATCGTAACTGTCCTCTCTGTTACTGAGCGTCTTTCGACACCGCACTACTGGGCCGGATGCTTCCTTGCATTCGGTTTACATAGTTAATAATTGCAGAAAAAATCGAACATGCAAGGCTTTTGCCACCCGCGTGCCGTGAACTTGCGATGAACAGTTTCGCGGATTTGTTAAGGATTCGGCCTTTTAGGAGCGCGTGCGATTCCTTAGCGTGTCGCGTAGAACGCCACTGCGCTGGATGCCGCCACGTTCAGACTATCCACGCCGTGACCCATCGGAATCTTCACGGTCAAATCGGCGCGGGCAATCGTATGGTGGGACAGGCCGTCGCCCTCGGTGCCGAAGATCAGCGCGAGCTTGTCGATATGCGTCGGATCTTCGTCAGGCGCGTGCAGACGGCGTGTCAGTTCGTCCAACGAAATCGAACGATCCTCCAATGCCATGGCCACGGTGGTGAAGCCCAGCGACTTCAACTCGTCGATGCCCTGGAACGGCCAGTAATGTTTGTTTTCGGTACCGTCGTCGTTGAACCCGGTGATACGGGTCCACGGAATCTGGAATACGGTGCCCATCGACACACGAGCGGCTCGTCGGTACAGCGGATCACCGCAGGAGGGCGTGACCAGCACGGCATCCACATCGAGCGCGGCCGCCGAACGCATCAGTGCGCCCACATTGGTGTGGTCCACGATGTTTTCCATTACTGCCACGCGGCGGGCACTCCTGCAGACCTCGGCTACGGAGGGCAGCGGCCAGCGTCTCATCGCGCATAGGGCGCCGCGATGCAGACAATAGCCGGTCAGTCGCTTGAGCTGCTCAGGTGAGGCCACGTAGACGGGAATGTCCGCGCCCCAGCGCCCGTCGATGAAGTCGAAGGTGTCTTTCATGCCCTCCAGCCAAGGTTCCTCGACCAGCAGTGACAGTGGTTCGCGGTCAGCGGCCAGCGCGCGGTCGATGACTTTGGGGGACTCGGCGATGAACACGCCCTTGGCTGGTTCCAAGCGATTGCGCAACTGCATTTCGGTGAGGCTCACATACGCTTCGACGCGCGGGTCGTCAACGGTGTCCAGCGTGATGAACTGCATTGGTGGCCTTTCGTGTGTGCAGATAACGAAAAACCCCTTGCAATGCAAGGGGTTTATCTGTGCCCGAGACGGGACTTGAACCCGTACGCCCGTATAAAATAGGCACTAGCACCTCAAGCTAGCGCGTCTACCATTCCGCCACCCGGGCAGGTGTCGTTTGGACAACGAGTAAATAGCTTAGCATGAAATTACAGGGATGCAATTCGCGCGTGTGCCCGGCGTGTCGCGTGTAGCCTTGGAGTCATGACTGATGCCCTTTTTCTTTTCGACCCGCAGGTCGACGACGTCCCGGTGAACAGCGACGAACTCCACGCCGGCTGGAAGCTAACCCTGCCCGCTCACATCAAGCGCCATGCCGTGCAGGCCATGCGACTCAAGGCAGGGGACAGCCTGCAACTTTCCGACGGCAACGGCTTGAGAATCCAGGCAGTGATGGCCGATCCTGAAGCCGGACTGGCTGAAGTCGTGGAAGTGGGGCGCGAACCCGAGCAGCTCACCCGTTTGGCGCTGATTCAGGCATTGGCGAAAACCGGCCATGATGAGCAGGCCATCGATATGGCTACGCAGATCGGCGTCGACCAAGTGGTGCCATGGCAGGCGGACCGATCCATTGCCAAGTGGAAGGTCGGCCGTACAGACAAGAAGTGGAATTCGGTACTGGATGCCGCCACCGAGCAGTCGCGGCGCGCCTTTAAGCCGCAATTGGAGGCGTGCGCGTCCAGCAAAGAGGTCGTGGCCATCTGCCGCAGGGCCTGCGTGCATGGCGATGTGGTGATTGTGCTGCATCAGGATGCTACCGATACGTGGTCCGGCGTGGAGGAGAAGGTTGCGCAGTTGGTGGAACGCACGCTCCAGGACGGCCGGCCGCGGACTGTCAGTGTGGTGGTTGGGCCTGAGGGCGGCATCAGTGAGCAGGAGGTAGCTGATTTCGTCAAGGCCGGAGCGGTGAGCTGCGTACTGGGGCGCAATATTCTGAGAGCCGCGACGGCCGGTCCTGTAGCGTTGTCGCTGTTGTCTCGGGTGTTGGGACGTTACGAGTAACGCCCACGCGCTAAGCTGGTGCGTAGCAACATCAAACCAAGGAGCATGATGAGCGAATCCGACGATTGCCTGTTCTGCAAGATCATCGCAGGGCAGATTCCCGGCAGCAAGGTCTACGAGGACGAGACGACCTACGCATTCAACGACATCAATCCCAAGGCCAAGGTCCACGTGCTTGTGGTGCCCAAGAAGCACTACGCCAACGTCGCCGAACTTGCCGCCGATGACCCGACCGAGCTGGCCCACATCGTCTCCATCGCGCAGAACATCGCCGACAAGGAATTTCACGGCGCCTACCGACTGGTGTTCAACACCGGTCTCGACGCCGGCCAGACCGTCTTCCACGTGCACGCGCACGTGATGACCGGCGAAAAGCTCGACGAGTAGTAGGGGATATCCGCTTCGTGGCAACGACTACACGTACCATCACCATCCCGCCCCAACTTGACCCCGTCGCCGTGCTTGGCCCGGTTGACGAGGTCATTCGCGAGGTGGAGCGCGCCTTTCCGGACCTGACGATTATCGTGCGCGGCAACCGCGTGGCGATTGTCTCCCGCTCCAAGCAGACCGAAGCTCAAGCCGCACAGGCCGAGGATTTGGTCAACTCCATCATCCAAGCCGCCTACACCGCGCCTATGGACGCCGACACCGTGCGTCGCATGCTCGACCAGAACGTGCTCAAGAACCACGTGCGCCTCGAACATCCTGGTCACGGCCCGGTGCGTGACAAACTGGCGCAATCGACCTCAAACGAACGCGCCCATGCACGTTCTGCCGGCTCCCACGACCCGACGTACCGCAAGCCCACGGTTCCCGGCGTCATCACCTTTGCTGCCGGCGTACCGGTCCGTGCGAAAACCGCCGGACAAGTGGCCTACGTGAACGCCATCGAATCGCACACCATCACCTTCGGCATTGGTCCCGCAGGCACTGGCAAGACGTATCTGGCCGTGGCCAAGGCTGTGCGTGCCTTCCAGGACAAGCAGATTCGCCGCATCATCCTCACGCGCCCGGCCGTGGAGGCCGGCGAAAGCCTCGGCTTTCTGCCCGGCACGCTGAACGACAAGGTTGACCCGTATCTGCGCCCGCTGTACGACGCGCTTGGTGACATGCTCGGCGCCGACCAGCTCAAGCGGTACATGGACGACGGCTCCATCGAAGTGGCGCCGCTCGCCTACATGCGCGGCCGTACGCTGAACGACGCGTTCGTGATCCTCGACGAGGCTCAGAACACCACCGAACAGCAGATGAAGATGTTCCTGACCCGTCTGGGCTTCAACACCACGATGGTCATCACCGGCGATATCTCGCAGGTGGACCTGACCGTGCCGCGCTCGGGACTGGCCACCATCGAACGCATCCTGGGCGGCATCAACGACATCGCATTCGTGCATCTCAAAACCGAGGACGTGGTACGTCACCAGCTGGTCGGCCAGATCGTGGCCGCCTACGACCGTCACTCCGCCATCGCCGGCGACCACCGCGACATCGAACGCAAGGGCCGCCGCAACCATACCGACTTCGATGCCCGCCAGCAAGCGGATTCAACCAACCAAAGTGAGACATACGATGAGCGTTGACGTCACCAATGAAACCCAGTGGGTCATCGACCCCAAGGTCTTCTCCGATTTGGGTATTTGGGTACTCGACCAGATGCGCGTGAGCACCCAGTCCGACCTGACCATCATGTTCGTGGATCCCGATCCCATCGCCGAACTGCACATGCGTTGGATGAACCTCGAAGGCCCGACCGACGTGATGAGCTTCCCGATGGACGAGCTGCGCCCTGGCGACGGCAAAACCGTGATGGAAGGAGTGCTCGGCGACATCGTCATCTGCCCGTGGGTCGCTGCCCAACAGGCTGCCGCAGCTGGACACAGCACCATGCAGGAGATGTTATTGCTCACCATCCACGGCATCCTGCACCTGCTCGGCTATGACCACGTGACCCCCGAGCAGGAGCGCCAGATGTTCGGCCTGCAGCGACAGCTGCTGCTCACCTTCTTCGCCCTGCGCCACGATGCCAACGTGCAGGCCACGCTGCCCGCCGGCACACCCGACGCGCTGGCCCTGTACGACGCCGCGCACGGTGCTGGCCGCGACCTCGATTCCAAATAAACTTCCAAATCAATCACACCAAATTCGGATTATTCGATACCGTTCAAGGACATTCAAGGACACCGAAAAAACATTATGGAGTATTCCAGTACCACGCTGATCGCCGTCACCGTCATTCTCGTACTTGTGGCGACCCTGTTCGTCTGGCTTTCGCTGACCATGGCCGCCGCTGAAGGTGCCGTGGCCCGCGTAACGCGAGCCAGCCTCAACAATCTCATCCTCGAGGTGCAGACCGACTCCGAAGCAAGCCAGTTCCTCAAGATGAAGAAGATCGACAAGATTCATCGCGTGCAACGGCTCATCGCCGACCGTTATGCCACCGCCGGCAGCTGTGCGTTCTTCCGCATCGCCTGCAATGTGCTCGACGGCGTACTGGTGTCTTCCATCGCATCCCTGTGGGGTGCGGAACTGTGGGTTGAACTGCTCGCCGGATTCCTGTTCGCGATTATCGTAGCCGTGGTCTCCGTACTGGTCCGCCCGCGCACCGCCGGCATGACCAAGCCGGTCGACATCATGATTTCCAACTCGCGCATCGTGTCGTTGGCCACCAAGCTCACGCCGTTCGCACGCATCGGTGGCGACAAGTCCGGTTCCAAGGGGTCGGGCCGCCGCTCCAAGGACTCCGATCTGTCCGACGACGAGGAGCTTGAGAAGATTCAGCTCGAGCAGGGCAAGGCCGCCATCGACCGGCTGGTGGAGTCCAACGACTTCGATCCGGAAGTCTCCGAAATGTTGCGCAACGTGCTCACCCTGTCTGATACGTTGACTCGCGAGATCATGGTGCCGCGCACCGATATGATCTGCATGGAGCGCGACTCCACACTGTCTTCCGCGCTGAAACTGTTCTCCCGCTCCGGTTTCTCCCGCGTGCCGGTGATCGGTGAGGATGTGGATGACCTGATCGGCGTGGCCTATTTGAAGGACGCCGTGCGTGCCACCGCCTTCAACCCGGCGGCCATGGAGCGCGCGGTCGAATCCATCGTCCGGCAGCCGCTGCTTGTTCCCGAATCCAAGCCGGTGGACGACCTGTTCCATGAGATGCAGCGTTCCCGCCAGCATGTGGCCGTGGTGGTCGATGAGTATGGCGGCATCGCCGGCATGGTGACTATCGAGGATGCCATCGAACAGATTGTCGGAGAGCTGGAAGACGAGCACGACCGCACCCAGCGTACTGAGCCGGAGAAAATCGGAGACAACAAGTGGAAGATGCCTGCCCGTACGCCGATTGCCGATCTGGAGGAGATCTTCGCGATCGACATTGATGAGGACGACGTCGATACCGTCTACGGCCTGCTGACCAAGATTCTGGGCCGCGTGCCAATTGTCGGTGCCTCGGCCGTGACGCGCGGTCTGCGACTGACCGCCGTGGACTCCGCCGGACGCCGCAAGAAGGTGTCCACCATCGTCGTACAACCGGCGCACGTCGAGGGCGGCGAGGAAGATAACAAGACCCATAAGGAAACTGACGGCGAGCCCGTCGAAGGCGATGATACCGCCAGCAAGGAGTGATATGACCGACCAGAACAACAGCACGAACGACGTCGATGACATTGACGTCACTGATGCTTCCGATGTTGCCGGCGTTGCCGAAGTCGACGCGACCGGTGAAACGGAGAACGTGACCAAGCAGGACGTGCCGTATCGCTCCGGATTCGTGGCCGTGGTGGGCCGCCCGAACGTCGGCAAATCCACGTTGATCAACGCGTTGATCGGCAAGCAGATCGCCATCGCATCCTCTCGACCGGAAACCACCCGTAAGGCGATTCGCGGCATCCTGACCGCCGACCACGCGCAGCTCGTGCTCGTGGACACGCCCGGTATTCACCGTCCGCGTACGTTGCTTGGCCAGCGTCTGAACGACGTGGTCGACGAATCCTTGGCCGATGTGGACGTGGTGGCCTTCCTGCTGCCCGCCGACCAGGAAATCGGCCCCGGCGACAAGCGTATTCTTTCCCGACTGCGTACCGACTTCGCCACCAAGCGTGAGGACGGTACGTTCAAATGGCGCATCCCGCTGATTGCCATCGTCACCAAGATCGACGAGCTTGGCCGTCAGCAACTCATCAACAAGCTCATCGCAATCAACGATTTCGCCGATTTCTCGGACATCGTGCCGGTGAGCGCCCTGAAGCACGACAATCTGGCCGAGGTGAAGAACGTGCTCATTGAACACACGCCCGAAGGCCCGCAGATGTACCCGGACGATCAGATCAGCGAGGAGCGTCCGGAAGACACCATCGCCGAACTCGTGCGCGGTGCGTTCCTGGAGACCTTGGACGACGAGCTGCCGCATTCGCTGGCCGTGGTGGTCGATTCCATCGACTATCCGGAAGACAACGAGACCGGTCAGGGCTATGACGGCAAGGCGCAGGTCAACGTGTCCATTTATGTGGAGCGTGACTCCCAAAAGCCGATCATCATCGGCAAGGGCGCCTCGAACCTCACCTACGTCAAGAAGAAGCTACGCACCCCGGTCAACCGCATCGTCGGCCAAAAAGCCAAGCTCGACCTCCACGTCAAGGTAGCCAAAGGCTGGCAGTCCGATCCCAAGCAGCTGGAACGTCTCGGCTTCTAGCCTCCGATTAGCCTCCGGTGGTCCCGCCCGTGGGTCGGGCCGATATATGCCCTATGGAATCGGCATTGCGGGAGCGTTTCGACGCGGCACGTTCCCGCAATGCCGATTGCGCATCGCTACTTCTTCTTGGTGTACATCTGGGTGTTGAGGAGGGTGGAGTAGCGCTTGATGACCTTGGGGCGAATCACCTTCATGGAGGCGGTCATCAGACCGTTCTCCTGGGTGAACTCCTCGGGCAGGATGATGAACTTGCGTACGGATTCGGCGCGGGAGACGCCCTCGTTGGCCCGATCGACCCACTGCTGCACTTCGGCGCGCACGGCGGCGTTCCTTGCCGCGTCCTCGAGGGACATGTTCTCGTCAAGCCCCTTGGCGGCGAGCCACGGGCGCAACGACTTCTCGTCCAACGTCACCAGGGCGGAGATGAACGGGCGTTTGTCACCCAGCACCAACGCCTGGGAGACGAACTCGCAACGCTGGATGACTTCCTCGATCGGGCCGGGGGAGACGTTCTTGCCGCCGGCGGTGATGATCAGATCCTTCTTGCGCCCGGTGATGTACAGGAACCCGTCGTTGTCGATACGGCCCAGATCGCCGGTGGCATACCAGCCATCTTCGGTGAACGACAGCTCAGTGGCCTCGTCGTTCTTGTGATAGCGCGGGAACACGGCACGACCCTTGACCTGAATTTCGCCGTCCTCGGCGATGCGCAGGGAGAATCCGGGGAATGCGATGCCCACGGAACCAGCGTGGAACGGCGTACCCAGCGGGTTGAACGCGCACGGCGCGGTGGTTTCGGTCAGACCATACCCCTCGTATACAGGCACACCCGCGCCACGGAAGAAAGCCAGCAGTTCCGGGTCAAGCGGGGCACCGCCGGCCACAATCCACTTGGCGCGACCGCCGAGCACTTCGCGCAGCGAAGAGTAGACAATCGGATCGAAGGCAGCGCGGCGAGTGCGGGTCAGTGCACCTGCCTTGCCATTGGCGGAGACTTCCTTCATATAGTTCTGCGCAGCCACCACGGCGGAGGCGAACACCACGCCCTTGGGGCCGTGGCCGGCCTTCTGGGACGCGGCGTTGTACACCTTCTCCAGCACGCGCGGCACCACGATCATGAGAGTGGGCTTGGCCACCTGCAGATCGCTAATCAGCGTCTTGATGCCGGTGGCGATGTAGATGCGGACGTTCGAGGAGACGACGATGTAGTTGATGGCGCGGGCGAAGGAATGGGCCTGCGGCAGGAACAGCAGGATGGTGTTCCTCTTGTCGTGCAGCAGATCGGGCATGTAGGCCGGCAGATTCAGCGCGGTTTGGCAGTAGTGCTCGTGGGTCATCTCCACGCCTTTCGGCGCGGCCGTGGAACCGGAGGTGTACACGATGGAGCACAGGTCGGTCTTCTTGACCGAATCGATGCGCTCGTCCAGCTCCTCGTCCGAGACCGTGGTGCCGTAGGCCTTGATTTCGTCCAAGCCACCGGTCTCGATGGTGATGATGTGCTCCAGGGACGGGCACTCTTCGACGGACCCATCCGCCTTCTTACGCATGTCCGTGTCCTGCACGATCAGCAGTCGGGCATCGGAGTTGTTGACGATATTGCGAATCTGCTCGGCGGAATCGGTGTCGTAGATGGTGGCGAGCACGCCGCCGCACGCCATGATCGCCGCGTCGGTCAGGTCCCAGTCGTAGGAAGTTCGGCACATGAATGCCACGGCATCGCCCTTCTTCAGGCCGTAATGAATCAGGCCCTTGGCCACGGCACGCACGTCAGCCAGGAACTCGTTGGCGGTGACGGTCACCCAATCGTTGCCGGACTTGTAGGTGTACAGCGGCTCATCGCCCATACGTTCGGCGCGGTCCGCATACAGGTCGTAGATGGACGTACCTTCGTCCAGCGGCGGATTGCCTTCGGTGGAGGTGGTGAGCAGGCCGGTGGCGGGGTCGATGTCGGTGACGGTCAGGTGGCCGTCGTCCCAATCGTCGCTGTGAGGCAAAGCGATATTGGTCTCGACCGGCACGTCGGCGTTGGACAGGTAATCGGGCTCGTCCGGGGTGTCGTCGTGGACCGGGTGGACGAAGTCGGATCCCAACCTGAGCGCCTTACGGGTGAGATTGATAGTGTGCTGCGTGAAGGAATTGATAACCGACAAGTCTTGCTCCTGTAAACCTTTCAGTGTCGTCCAGCCATGAGGCGAACGCTTCTCAAAGCTCAAATTGTAATCACCCAAACCGAACTCGTCACCTTACGCAACCGTAGGATTCTGGCGGGTTAGGGGAGTGCGTGGCAAAATATTGCACAGGTCCCGATATTGTTGAGTAACCGTGAGCTACGAAACGGTGATTGTCGATAATTATGGTGATTGTCGATAATTACTGAGCGGTTGGTTGCTAATCGATGCCGGGTGATTGTTGGACGACTTCCGAGCAATTCATCCGCAATGCACATGGACACATTCGTATTTCTCACTAATTTCGGGTTCGTTTCTGTTTCGATTGGCGGAATCTCAAGTCATGGTCTTTACCCTCCGACTACACTTTCTATGCGGATAACCATGTCCATTTTGAAGTAGAACAAGAAAGGGCTCTCATGGCGCAAAACCCAGAAGCCACCGTGGTGTTCGGCGTTTTGAACGAAACGTCCGAAACGGAATCCCGCGTCGCGCTGACGCCGGATATCGTCACCCGGCTGAAGAGGAGCGGTGTCTCTTCACTGATTGAAGCAGGTGCCGGCATTGCTGCCGACTACACCGATGAGGATTACGAAAAGGCCGGTGCGAAGGTGACCAGCCGTGACGAGGTGCTCGCCGAAGCCGACGCGCTCGGTTTTGTGGACCGACCGTCCGCCGAGACCGTGGCCAAACTCAGGGCCGGCCAGTGGGTCATTGGCATGCTCGGTTCCTTCACCGATGCCGATTACATGGCCGCGCTCGAGAAGGCCGGTCTGGTGGGCATCGCCATCGAAAAGCTGCCCCGTAAGCTTTCCAGCGCCCAGTCCATGGATGAGATGACCTCTCAGAACTCCGTGATGGGCTACAAGGCAGCCATCACCGCCGCCGATGCTTACGGTTCCTTCCTGCCGATGATGACCACCGCCGCCGGCACGATTCGCCCGGCTAAGGCGCTGGTGCTCGGTGCCGGCATCGCCGGCCTGCAGGCCATTGGTACGCTGAAGCGTCTAGGCGCGGTCGTCACCGCGTACGACGTGCGTCCCGCCTCCCAGGGTGAGGTCGAGTCCCTCGGCGCGAAGTTCCTTGATCTGGGACTTGACTTCTCCAAGGGCCAGGGCGAGGGCGGTTATGCCCGCGCGCTGAGCGCCGAAGAGCAGGCTCAGCAGCAGGCTGCCGTCGATGAGAAGGCCGCCGGCTTTGACATCATCATCACCACCGCCAAGGTCCCGGGCCGTAAGCCCCCGGTGCTGCTCACCGCAGCCGGCGTCAAGGGTCTCAAGCGTGGTGCCGTGATCGTGGACTGCGCAGCATCCGACCTCGGCGGCAACGTCGAGGGCTCCGCCGTCGGCGAGCAGGTCACCGAGGGCGGTGTCAAGCTGATTGGCGCTCCCTACCTGGCCTCCGGCGTCGCCACCACCGCATCCAACCTGCTTTCGCGCAATGTGGCCGACATCCTCGTGCACTTCGTGCGTGACGGCAAGCTCGGCCAGGATCTCACCGAAGAACTTGACGACGCGCTGGTGGTTGCCGGCCGCGCCGCCGCCCCGGCAGCTGCTGTCGATGCCGAGAAGTCCGAGAAGTAAGGAAGAAGGAATACCATGCCTACTCTCGTCGTTTCCATTACCCTGTTCGTCCTTGCGCTGCTCATCGGCATCGAGGTCATCGGCAAGGTGCCCGCCACCCTGCACACGCCGCTTATGTCCGGCGCGAACTCCATCCACGGCATCGTCATCGTCGGCGTTGTGATCGTGGCAGCCGAAGCCAATAGCCCGCTGGCCTACGTGTTCATCTTCCTGGCCGCTGTGCTGGGCACCATGAACGTCGTTGGTGGCTACGTGGTCACCGACCGCATGCTTGAGATGTTCAAGTCCAGCAAGAACGAGAAGAAGGGGGAGTCGAAGTAATGACCTCCGCAACCGTTGGCGCCATCGACATCGTCGCTTGGTTCGCCTACCTGTTCTCTGCCGTCCTGTTTGTGGTCGGTCTGCATTTCATGAATTCGCCGAAGACCGCCCGCAAGGGTAACCAGATCTCCGCGTTCGGCATGGTCGTGGCCGTGCTCATGGCGTTCATCGTGCTCTTCGCCAAGGGCTTCGTGAACATTGTCGCCGTGGTGGTGCTGGTCGTCGGCATCCTGATCGGTGCCGTGGCCGGTGTCGTCTCCGCCAAGAAGGTGAAGATGACCGATATGCCGCAGCTGGTCTCCGTGTTCAATACCGTGGGTGGTGGCGCCGCCGCACTCGTGGCCCTGAACGACATCCTGACCAAGGAAGGCACCCCGGACATCGTGGTGCTCATCACCGCTGGTCTCGGTATTCTCATCGGTTCTGTGACCTTCACCGGCTCGCTCATCGCTGCCGGCAAGCTACAGGGCATCAAGTGGGTCAAGAAGCTGAACCTGCCGGGCAAGGGCGTATGGAACATTCTGTTCGCCGTGCTGTCTGTCGCCTCGCTGGTCATGCTGTGCGTCCAGCCCGAACAGCGTCTGCTGTGGTCGATTCTGACCACCGTGTTCGCCCTGTGCTACGGCTTGGTCTTCGTGATTCCAATCGGCGGCGCCGATATGCCCGTCGTCATCTCTGTGCTCAACGCCTGCACCGGTACGGCTGTGGCTATGTCCGGTCTGGCGATTGACAACGTTGCCCTGATCGTGGCCGGCGCACTCGTCGGTTCCGCAGGTGTGACCCTGTCCATCCTCATGGCTCAGGCCATGAACCGTCCGCTGCTCTCCGTCTTGGCCGGTGGCTTCGGCGGTGGTGCTGACGCCGCCGCTGCTGGCGACGGTCTGGAAGGCACCATGAAGGAGACCACGCCGGACGATCTGGCCGTTCAGCTCGTCTACGCGCAGAAGGTCATCTTCGTGCCCGGCTTCGGTCTGGCTCAGGCTCAGGCCCAGCGCGAGCTCGCTGATCTCGGCGAACTGCTCAAGGGCCACGGCGTGGAAGTCTCCTACGCCATTCACCCGGTCGCAGGCCGTATGCCTGGTCACATGAACGTGCTGCTGGCCGAGGCCAACGTACCCTACGAGGAACTCGTGGATCTCGATGAGATCAACCCGCAGTTCCCGCAGGCCAGCGTGGCTCTGGTCGTCGGCGCCAACGACGTGACCAACCCGGCCGCTCGTCGCCCCGGCACCCCGGTCTCCGGCATGCCGATTCTCGACGTCGACAAGTCCCAGAACGTCGTGGTCATGAAGCGTGGCCGCGGCATGGGCTACGCCGGTATCCAGAACGAGCTCTACTTCGAGGACAACACCCAGATGCTGTTCGGTGACGCGAAAAAGAGTCTGCAGTCCGTCATCGCCGCCGTCAAGGAACTGCTCGCGTAACCATTCTTGGCTCCCCTCACAGAGGGGAGCCAAGCTTCTATATCTACTACAGCCCAAACACCCGCTTAACAAAGCTGTTAACGCGACGCCAATAGCGGTCCGGGTCGGTGCTGGCGCTCATCGTGTGGTCGGCGCCGGGGATCAGCAGCTTCTCGCGGTCGATGCTGGCGCAGGCGTTGTAATTGATGTCCAGATACTTCGGATTGACAAAAGTGTCCGCTCCGCCATGAATGAACATCATCGGAATAGTCGCGTGCCGTAATGCCTTCACACAGGAGGCGTCCTCAAACCGGTATCCAGCTTTGCGTCTAGACACATGACTGGCCACTTTGACCAGCAGCACGGCCAACGAGTGCGGCAAATGGAACATCGCCTCGGCATTATCCGTAAACTGTGAGACCACGGAACTGTATCCGCAATCGGAAATCGCGGCGACGACGTTGCGGGGGAGTCGCGCATCGCCGGCCGCCATCATCACCGTGGCGGCGCCCATCGAATTGCCATGCAACAGAATGCGTGCATCCGGATCAGCTGCGGTGATCAGCGAAACCCAGCCCAACAGATCGTCGCTTTCCAGCAATCCCATACCCACGTAACGCCCTTCGCTCAACTCATGGGCGCGCTGCGCGGGTAGCAGGACCGTAAAACCGAGTTGCGCATAGCGATGCGCCCATTTGGCCATTTCCGCGGGCTCTCCGGTATAGCCATGGCAGCAGATCGCGTATAGGTGCGGCTGTGGGTCGGAACAATCCGGGTCCAACAGCCAGCCGTGGAGTTTCAATCCATCATGGCTGCGCAGCGTGACCGATTGCTTGGCCTCCTCGAACCACCGGGTGGCCTCAAGCTGCTCGGACATGTCGAATTCGATGCCTTTCGGCGTCTCCTCGTGCGGCATGTTGAACATCGAACGTTTGGCCTTGGTGTCCAGCGCGAACGTGAACATGACGTTGGCGGCCGCGGCTGTGACGCCGGCTCCGGTGGCGGCTATCGCGGCAAGTGCCGCAGCCATACCCCTGACAACGCGAGTGTGTGCGGCGATGACGTCATGGTCGTCCTCATTGATGACGTCGTCCGAACGAGTCATATCAACCTCCCGATACGGTACTCACCATCGTACGTTATTTTTCGAAATCATCCCCAACTTCGTGAAAGACCGTACACTGAGTGTCGCTGAGCGTACGGTTTTCACGAAATGGCGGACGATTTCGTGAAAACCGTATGATGAGAACGGGTAAGCGTACGTTCTTCACAAAGCTAGGGATTATTTCGCGGAAACCGTGCGTTGACGTGGCTGGGACGGCCGGGATGCAGCGTCATCGAAACATCACCACGCAAAGTCCGGAGTTGGCGTATAATTGACAATTGTTGCTTTGGCGAGGGAAGTGTGCGTGCTGACACATGACACAGCTTCCGTTATCGACTCGGCGTATTTCACTCTTTGTAGGGTGTCTTTCGGCGCGTCGTGGCGTCTGAGCGAGACAGTACGAAACGAAACTACAAGGAGTATCCATTATGGCTACCACCATTAAGCTTGAGGGCGAGGCCCGTTCCGAGTTCGGCAAGGGCGTTGCTCGTCGTCTGCGCGTTGCCAACAAGATTCCAGCCACCATCTACGCCGGCGGCGAAGAGCCCGCCTTCGTGACCTTGCCGATGCGCGAGACCACCCTGGCCCTGCGTCACACCAACGCCCTGTTCACCATCGCCTTCGACGGCAACACCAAGATGGCCGTCGTCAAGGACGTGCAGAAGAACCCGGTCAAGCGCATCATCGAGCACATCGACTTCCTCGAGGTCAAGGCCGGCGAGAAGATCGACGTCGAGGTGCCGGTGTTCGTGGAAGGCACCCCGAAGGGTGCTGCCGTGGCGTTCGTCGACATTCAGGAGCTCAAGGTCCGCGCCGACGTCACCAACCTGCCCGAGAAGATTGTGGTCAGCGTCGAAGGCCTGACCGACGGCACCAAGGTGTTCGCCAAGGATGTCGTCCTGCCTGAGGGCGTCGAGCTGGACATCGAGGATCCGGAAGAGTCCGTCGTCACCGTCGAGGTGCCGGAGGATGCCACCGAGTCCACCACCGCTCCGGAAGCTGCTGCCGCCCCGGCTGACGCCGCCGCTGCTCCGGCTGCCGACGCCAAGTGAGTCGGTCGCTTCGATAGCGAACAATTCAGAACATAACTGAAACGTGGAAGCCCGCAGCCGTTGAGAACGGTGCGGGCTTCTTCGTTTTTTCACCATGTGAACTCTGCCACACGAGTAACACATGGGTGTGCAAAAGTATGCAACAGAGCTCGCGCCACAAGCGCACAGCACACACCCCATATGGTGGCTTTCGGGCTGCCAAAGTCAAGAAGAAGTAGCTAGTAATGACTGAAAATACGCACCACGATCCGGCAGCGCTCGACCAGCTCACCGAACCGTTCACCGTACTGCCGAACGACAACCCCGCATCCGATGAGAAGCGTCAGTCCCTCATCGACAAGCCGGCTTTCGGCCAGGTGTTCTCTGACAACATGACTCACATGACTTGGACCAAAGGCGAAGGATGGTCCGACCGCCGCGTCGAGCCGTACGCGCCGCTCAAGATGGACCCGGGTGCCTCTGTGCTGCACTATGCACAGGAGTGTTTCGAGGGTCTGAAGGCTTATCGTCACGCTGACGGCTCCACCTGGCTGTTCCGCCCGGATGCGAACGCCGAGCGTTTCCAGAATTCCGCCAAGCGTCTATACCTGCCCGAGCTGCCGGTTGACGACTTCCTCGGCTCCGTGGCCGCGCTGGTCAAGCGCGACGCCAACTGGGTGCCGTCACGCCGTGAGTACACGCTGTACATGCGTCCGTTCATGTTCGCCTCCGAGCCGTTCCTCGGCGTGCGCGCTCCGCAGGAAGTCGACTACTGCGTGATCGCCTCTCCGTCCGGCCCGTACTTCCCGGGCGGCGTCAAGCCGGTGAGCATCTGGGTTGAAGACAAGTGGTTCCGCACCGGCCCCGGCGGCACTGGTTTCGCCAAGTGCGGTGGCAACTACGCTGCCTCCCTGCTCGGCGAGTACAAAGGTATCGAGAACGGCTGCGAGCAGGTCTGCTTTGTGGACGCCGCCACCAAGACCTACCTTGAAGAGCTTGGCGGCATGAACATGATGGCCGTGCACAAGGATGGCCACGTGGAGACCCCGTCCCTGACCGGCAACATTTTGCCGGGCGTGACCCGTCGCTCCCTGATTCAGCTGCTTCAGGACAAGGGCCACGACGTGGTCGAGACCATGATCGCCCTCGACCAGCTGCTCGAGGACATTAAGTCCGGCGAGGTCACTGAGGTGTTCGCTTGCGGTACCGCCGCCATCATCACCCCGATCGGTCGCTTCAAGTCCGAGAAGTTCGATGTCACCGTCGCCGACGGTGGCTCCGGCGAGCTGACCGTCGCCCTGCGCAACGAGTTGCTCGGCATCCAGCTCGGCGAGGTGGAAGACCCGCACAACTGGATGTGGAAGGTATGCTGAATCACTCGCTGATTAGACATTGAGACCCCTTGCGAACGACAATGTTTGCAAGGGGTCTCATCGTATCTCGGGTAAGATTTCCGGCGTCTAGGAATGTCATTCTCCAACATTCTCCAACAAATCTTCGGGTTGGGCTGCGGAACGGTTTCGGCGTGGCGGAATCGACGGTGATTCGCTCGAAAAATCAAAAATCGGTTTTTGTATAAATATTCATGTAAGCCTTTTAGTATCTATCCATGTATGTTCACATGTCGGTGTGAGCAATAATCAGCGTTGACTGTGACTCACTATTCCCATTATGGTGTGACTATCTGTTATCATGTGAGTGTGAATAAAAAACCCTATGGAGGTGAAGACTCCACAGGGTTGAAAAACGAAACCCTAGCAAGAGTTCCACTCCCAAGTTTAGTCGAGGGCGTGGAGGAAAGATGACGGAACAGATGGGCTACCGCAATGTAGATCGCGTATATGCTCTCGCAAGCCAAGGCAAATTCTCCAAGACTGATGAAAACGGCAAGCAGACGCTAGACCTACTGGCTTTGTCGATGATGACCTACATGGCCTCGAAGGTAATCGACAAAGAGGATGTGAACGCCGTCGTATATCAAAACCGTGCCTACTGGTGTTATTGGGAGGGTTGGGACAAGATGATAGAGGGTATGGGCATGGTCATCGCCTCCAAGGAACATGATTTAGACACTGCCGCAGAAACAACAATGGCCCGCACACGGACAGCGCGAAACCGACTGAGCCGTGGTGCAAAGTTTTTACAAGAGCAGGGCTGTATAAAGCAGCTAAAGGCTCCGATTCCTCTAGCGGGGAAGAATGCCATCTGGCTTCTGTTGCTTGGTAATGAGAGGGAGAACCGCGAAGCTGAGCGAATCGCCCGATTGTATTTCAATCTTCCGCCCATGAAAGCGTAAATACGCGAAAACCGCCCCTCCGTCCAGCGTTACTGCTGGGGGAGGGGCGGTGGTATTTATTCGCTGCGACTACTTGCCGGCCATGCGTACCGGGTTGTATGCGACTCCGAATCCTGCGGCGATCAAACGCTCGATATTGACCTTATCGAAGACACAGCTCCAGTGCCATTATCCGTCATCAGAAAAGCCGTGGATTTTGATTGATGTAAGTTTTGGCACGCCAAAACTTACATCAATCAATGAAAAACGTCAAAAAACGCCCTATTTTTAGATGTCCATGTAAGTTTCAGATGACATCAACGTCATCTTCCCCTCATAAAGTGTCAGGAAAAGTTGAGGGTGAGTCGGTGCTTGGCACGTCCCATGATGGGGCTGAGGGAGACGGTCGAGGTGTGGGCTGAGGGGTGACGGGAGTGTCTGGCGCTGGGCGAGTGGTGTTGGTTGATGGTTGCTGTTGGATGGGTGCGGGTTGTGATTCGGATGTCCCGGCTGGCGCGGATGGTGCTTCTTCTGTTTGTTGAAGGACGCGCTGAGCTGAGAACGGGTTGGAAAATGGCCGCTTTGCCTTGCGGGAGTAGGGCTGAGCGGCTTTTTTCGTTTTAACCAGTTTTAACGGTTTTTAACCTGTTTTTACGGAAAATGTGGGCAAGATGTGGGCAGAAATCGAGCCCGCGAAGCCCTCTGCCACAACGCGAAATCGGCCCCGTCCGGCAGCAGGTTGACTCTATTCGAGTCGCCTGCGATGCCGGGCGGGGCCGAACTATGTGTGGTTATGCGGCGCGGTCGAGGTGCTGTTTGATGGCGCTGACGCCGATGAGCGCGCCGGCGAGGATGCCGAGCGCGTTGAGCGTGGTCACTATCGCGTCCACGTGGGGCCAGCCCCATGCGGGGCCGACCGTGTTGACGAACACGGCGAGTGCTGGCAGGACGATGAGGCCGAGCCATTTGAGGATGTCGTAGACGCGGCTGGGGATGAGCCAGTCGGGCACGTCATGGGTGACGTCGGCCGTCTCGGGCCAGTCGCTCACATCGACGCCGGGAAGCGTTTCGCCGGTGTCGGTCGTGTTTTTGCTGTCGGTCATGTTTGCTCCGATCAATAAGGGATGATGATGGGGTGATGCCGTCACCCGGTTATGCGGGTGGCGGCATCGGTCTGGATTAGCGGCAGGTCACCACATCGCCCACGTAGTAGACGTTGATGTTGCCGGATGGTACGGTGCAGCGGCTGACGCTGTAGCCGTGGGACGTGGCGAAATCCCACACGGTGTCGCCCCATTGGAGGGTCTTGGAGACCCCGGTGGACGGTGCGGGGGTGGCAGTAGAGCCGCCGCCGTAGGTGACGACATCGCCCACGTAGTAGCGGTTGATATCACCGGATGGCGTGTGCCACATGGACAACGGCCACGCGTTATACGCTACGGCGAGTCCCCAGATGGTCTCGCCCCACTGCATGACGTGGCTGATGCCTCCAGTGCTGGGAGTGGGCTGGGGGTCGCTCGGCTGCACGGGCGCGGCCGGTGCGGCCGGTGGCGCGGAGCCGCCGGTCGGGTTGGCGTACAGGTCCCACTGCCATGCGTCGCCACGGAACACGTTGAGGTCGATGGGACTCCACGTGTTGACGACACCGGTACCACTGTACTGTCGCATGGCCTCGCCGTACGCGCCTATCATCCACGGGTTGGCCTGATAGCCGGTCGGGCTCATGTTGGCGTACTGGGCGATCCACAAACCGTACCGGTCGCGGATGTCCTGCGGGATGGTGCCGGCGACCGGGCCGGTGTACAGCAATGGGCGCACACCGCCGCTCAACCGTTCGCACTCCGCCATGAATCGGCGTACCCAGTCCCAATTGCCCCATGCGGGGTTGTCGTCCATCTCCCAGTCAAGGGCGACGATGCCGTGACGCCAATAGTTCGACGTGTTGGCGTAGAAGAACCGGGCCTCGGTCTCCGGGTTGCCGCCCATGGCGTAATGGTAGAGGCCGAACCGTTTGCCGGACGCCTGCGCCTGGG